>CAZQZR010000075.1:0-12024 GCA_964597845.1 uncultured bacterium
GAGGCTCCAAGAGAGACTCCAACAGAGAATCCAAAAGAGGCTCCGACAGAAACTCCAAGAGAAACTCCGACAGAAACTCCGCGAGAAACTCCAACAAAGACTCCTTCAGATACTCCGTCATAGACTCCAACAGAGATTCCGTCTTAGAATCTGTCATAGCCTGTTTCAAACCCGTCTCGCGACCTCCGAAACCCGGACCCCGCGCGAAGCCGGAATCCTCAAGCCTTGGTGCTTGGAGTTCGGGATCTGGTGTTTCCCGCGTCCGACGCGGGTGCGATTAATAGTCTGTAGACTGATAGGCATCTTTCGGGGACAATCCTCGGTATGCCTGAAAACGTGGTACGTAAAGTCGGCCGTAGAATCAGGGAGCTGCGTCAGAAAAAGGGCTGGTCTCAGGAAAACCTCTTCGAGATGGCCGACTTCAGCCTCGACACTCGTGCAACCAGCTTGACTATGCTCAGGGATTTCCGATAATGACCCGTGCAATTCGAGCCCCGCCTGGCCTTGACGGAAACCGGAAAATGGTTGGTTCCACCGGTTTCTCCCTAACGCGTGGAGGTGCCTATGGATAGTGGACTCAAGCAAGAAGAGTTCCATTTCGAGATGTCGCTAAGCGTGCTTAATCACCTCGGCAGGAAACTGTACAGGAGCTTCGTAACCGTCCTCGGCGAAGCCATATCAAACGCCTGGGATGCTGATGCAACCAATGTCTACATCTACATTGACAAAGACAAGAACAGCATGTGCATCAAAGACGATGGACAGGGAATGTCACGCGACGACTTCCAGAACAGGCTGCTGAAGATTGGCTACTCCAAGAGAAAGGAGGGCAGATTCTCCAGCAAGAGGAAACGACCATTCATTGGCAGAAAGGGAATCGGAAAACTCGCGCTGCTGTCCTGCGCTGATAGGATATCGATCATATCCAAAGTCCCTGGTGGCGACTACATCGGCGGTACAATCGACAACTCGAGGCTTGACAAGGCCATCACCGACGATGTGACGCCAAAGGAGTATCCTCTTGAGGACTGGTCTCCCAAGGTCTTCGGACGGCGCACAAAGAACCACAAGCAAGGGACCATCATTCAGTTCGAGAACCTGCATGAAGGCATCAAACACACTCTGGCGTTCCTGAAGAAGACGATCGCTCTATACTTCAGGTTCTCACTCCTTGACAAGGATTTCACCATCTTTCTAGAGGATGAGCCTATCACAATAGACTGCCTTGACGATCTCGCCGTGAAAACCGAGTTCCTCTGGACGATAAACGACATCGACGATCCGTTTGTCGATTACCTAGAGCGCATCTTCACCGCAGACCGCAACGAGTCGAGGCGTCTGAAGCTACCCGGCAAGATAAGTGGGTTCATAGCTTCGGTTCAGAAGCCGCGCGACCTCAAGGTCACAACTACCGACGAGAGGGTTGGGGTCGACCTCTTCGTGAACGGCCGCTTGAGAGAGAGGGACGTCCTTAAACACATCCCCACCGCAAGAGTGGTCGAGAGCTACCTGTACGGGCAGATCCACTGCAATGGTTTAGATGATGATGTTGACAGGTTTACAAGCAGCCGGGAGAGCATGGTGGCCGACGACCCCAAGTTCAGGGAACTCCTTGCCGTGCTGAGAGACAAAGCCCTAGGCAAGGTCTTCAGCGACTGGGACGACTGGAGAAGAAAGCACCGAAAGGACGGGGATTCTGAGAACCCCACCGTCTCCAAAAAAGAACGTAAGGCTGAGGAACTTTACAATGCCGTGTCCGAGGAGTACTCAATGCTCGAGGACAAGGCGAGCAAAGAGAAAGTCGCCTCTTGGGTGGACGACTTAGGCGGAGACGCAACGTTCAACTTCACTTCGTATGCGGAGTGCTTCGTCTCCGAGAACCTTGTACGAAGATTCATTGAGGAGAATCGCATTCCCTTGTCCACCGAGGCACAGGCGGAGATTGCCAAGTGGCAAGGGAGAGAAAGAGACAGCAAGAACAAAGGGAATGTCAGCATTGAGCTACGAAAGCGGAACACGAAACTGAGCTACCTGTCCATGGACGGCCTTGCCAACTTGGTGGACAAAAAGGACCGCGTGAGAGATGCCTGTCTATCCAGAGATGCCGACCAATACAAGCCGATCAGGGATGCGTTGGCACACACAGCGTTGCTTACCGATGAAGCGAAGGCGAAACTTAGGTCGGTCTACGTGAATATCAGCGAGAGAATAAGGGCTCTGCTGGCTAGCAATCCTGCTAACGAGAAGACCCGCAAGTGAAGGCCGCCATGCACAACGCTGACAAAGTGCATACCGTGGATCTTTTCTGCGGAGCTGGTGGCCTGACGAAAGGGCTGTGTCAAGCTGGTATAGACGTCAGGTTGGGTGTGGACATTGACCCAGCCTGCGAATACCCATACGTTGCCAACAACAGCGCGCGTTTCATGAGAATGGGGGTAGAGGACCTGGATGCAGAGGTTCTCGCCTCGGTCTTCCCCGATGATGGCGTTCGCCTGATAGCAGGTTGCGCTCCGTGCCAAACCTTCTCGAAGTACAATCAGAAGGCGCGGTCCGACGACGGAAGATGGTGGCTGCTGCGGCATTTCTCTCGGCTGATTCTGGAGTGCCTGCCAGAGTTGGTGACCATGGAGAACGTGCCTGGATTGGCCAGCCAGGATGTCTTTCGGTCCTTCACGAGCGACCTGAGGAACGCCAATTACGAAGTCGCCTGCGCGACTGTCAGTTGTGCCGAGTATGGAGTTCCCCAGAATCGGTGCCGACTCGTATTGCTGGCATCTCGACTTGGGCCCATTCGGCTGTTGTCGCCAAGAGAACTCCGAGCGCGGCCCCGCTCCGTGCGAGAAGCGATAGGCCATCTCCCGCCCATCGGAGCAGGTGAGGCCTGCCGCAGTGACCGTCTGCATCAGAGCAGCACGCTATCACCCGCCAACCTGCGGAGGATACGCGCCTCCAGGCCAGGCGGAACGTGGCGTGACTGGGAGAGCAGTATCGTGGCGACGTGCCACAAGAAAGTGACTGGAAGAGGCTATGCCAGCGTCTACGGTAGAATGAACTGGGATGAACCTGCGCCTACGATCACAACGCAGTTCTACGGGTTCGGTAGCGGCAGGTTCGGTCATCCTGAGCAGGACCGAGCCATCTCACTCAGGGAAGGTGCTGTCTTGCAGGGCTTCCCCAAGAGCTACGTTTTCGTTCGCGAGAATGGACCCGTTCACACGAAAACGATCGGCAGGTTGATAGGAAACGCGGTGCCCGTGAAACTCGGATGGGTCATCGGGAAGAGCATACTCGGCCACGTCGCGGAAATCGGGGTAGGTACCAGCATGACTGAAACTACCACAGTGCGAGCGAACCGCAAGCTAGCATGACTTTGCGGCGCCATGGTTGATGGATACAGTCGATAAGGGAACACGCTCTAGGATAATGGCCTCGGTTGGCCAGAGTGACACTAAGCCAGAAATGACGCTCAGGAGAGAACTCCATCGCATGGGTTTCCGGTACACAGTCAACGACAAGCGGCTACCTGGCTCGCCTGATTTGGTGTTTGCCAAGTATCGAGCGGCCATATTCGTGCATGGGTGCTTCTGGCACGGCCACGGCTGCAAGTACTCCACGATACCCGAGACGAAAAGGGAATTCTGGCGTGAAAAGTTCAGAGCGAACAGGGCACGAGACAAGAGAGGACTGTCCAGACTTCGGAGGAGCGGATGGAGGGCGAAGGTCGTGTGGGAGTGCAGACTTAGAGGGGATAGAAGGAGGTTTCAAGCGTATGTCTCAGGAGTGTCGAGGTGGTTACGGAGCGGGAACGCACATGCGAGGAGCGGTGTCCCGACGTGAAGGGCGAGCCTGGGACGTTCCACAAACTCCAGTTGCGCTCATTGACACTTATGCCCGGTGACTATAGGCGATGGGGACTCGGTGGACGGGGTATTCCGGACACGCCAAAAGGGACAATAGACCTCGGCCGCACGCCCGCGCATCTGGCCTGTTCGTCGGCGGCTGAGACGAACTCCTGAGCCCCGCCCCGCCGCCTTGACTTCTCGGTCAGCCATGGTAGCATGACCGCGATGAAGATAGGTTTTTCACCTTGACGGTAATGAGATAAAGAGATGTCCCCGAAATGCCCCGTAGAACGCCAATGCTAGTCATCCGCTGGCTCGACCGATCCAAAGACTATAACGACCTGCTGCCCGAGGAGTGGTTCGCCATGGAGGGGCGCTTCGCTGATCGCACTCATCTCGTCCGGGGGCCGGAGAGGCGTGAACACAAGGCGATGTGCAACGTCGAGGTACGGGGCACCGTTGCTGAACTCGACTATCGGCCATTCAGTGAATACAACCTGCGGCAGGGCAACATTCTTGGCGTCCTGCGCCTAAGTTTCGCGGATTCACATCGGCGCACTGTTCCTACCGTTCAATGGAAAGGTATGGACGAATCTCGCTTCTTGCCAGGTCTTGCAGAGGTCGACTACGAACCTGCTGACGTCGCGGCGGACGTGCGCGAGCCGGCGCGAGCAATGAGCCGAGGGAAGAAGTGGTCGCACGCTGACCTTCTGGTCGCCATGAATCTGTACTGTAAGCTACCGTTTGGCAGGCTGCACAGCACGACGCCGGAGATTGTGGCCGTGGCGAGACTAATGGGGCGGACGCCCGCGAGTCTGTCCATGAAGCTCTGCAACTTCGCGTCAATGGACCCGGCGCTGCAGGCGCGAGGCATCAGAGGGCTACAGAACTTGAGTCGAGCCGATCGCGAGATATGGCAGGAGTTCCACGAGGATTGGGCTGAGCTCGGACTGGAGAGCGAGGAGCTTTACGAGGAGCTCGTTGGTGCCAGCGACCCAATGGCGGACGAGTCAGCGGCAAGCCGAAGGCCCAAGCGACGCTTCGTCATGCCGTGTAGGTTTCCCGTTGGTGACACCGAGACCGATACCAGCGTGAAAGCACGGCGCGGGCAAGCTTTCTTCCGCAAGGCCGTGCTTGCGTCCTACAATTGCCAGTGCTGCATTACCGAGAATCCTGTACCCGAGCTACTGAACGCAAGCCACATCAAGCCGTGGCGCGGCTTCCCAACAGAACGGCTGAATCCGCGCAACGGGCTTTGCCTTGCCAAGACCTATGATTCGGCGTTTGACGCCGGGCTGATTTCGTTCGACGAGAAGAATCGGTTGCTCGTCAGCGAACGCTTGCGGGCATATCTGCCAGACAAGGTGGTCGAGCGAGAGTTCGTGGCCCTAGTCGGCCGCCCGCTGCGGCTGCCGGAGAAGTTCCAGCCCGAACCTGCGTTTCTGGAGTTCCACCGAGAACAGATCTTCGAGCGTCGGGCCCAGTAGGATTCAACCTGAGAGGAAGCCGGGCGCGGGTCCCCGCCTCGTTCATGCAGGCGGAAAGAAGGACCCGACGGGGCAGTGGAGCATGCGGGCAATCTTCAGCAGGAAGACCGCTGACACGTTGATTACCCCGCGCTCGATGCGGCCGTAGTACGAGCGGTCGATACCGGCGAGGCGCGCGGTCTCTTCCTGCGAGAAGCCCCGGCTCTCACGCAGCTTCCGAATCTTGGTGCCAACGGCCTTCAGTTCTTTCGCACGGTCCACGACGGTATTATACTAGGCCTTCGCCTAGCGCCAGCCCCGGATGCGTCACCGCCCATTTGACACCCCCGCCCGCGGGTCCTAGAATCCTGCCCATGCCCGAGCCGAAACTCGACCTGACGGATGTGGGATCAAGCGTGTCCCCGAATCCCGCACGATCAGCGCGCAGGGGGACTGGAAGGTGAGAGCGGCTGTTTGCACGCGCTACGGTCCTCCCGAGGTCCTCAGGCTCGAGGAGCTCCCGACCCCCACTCCTCGCAAGAACCAGGTGCGGATTCGCATCCGCGCAACGGCTGTGACATCGAGCGATTGTTATGTCCGGGGGCTGAACCTGACCTTCGCGTACCGGATCATGGCGCGACTTGCGCTCGGCTGGAACGCGCCTCGACAGCCGGTGCTCGGGATGGTGCTCTCTGGAGAGGTGGATTCTGTCGGATCGGAAGTCACGTCGTTCAAGGCCGGCGACCAGCTGTTCGGCTTCAACCGACACCTGTTCGGCACGTACGCGCAGTACGTCTGCTGGCCCGAAGACGGACTTCTCGCCGCCCGACCGGCGAGCCTCACGAACGAGGAAGCCGCCGCTCTTCCCTATGGCGGTCTTCTCGCTCTACACTTCCTGCGCCGCGCGGATGTCCGATCGGGACAACGCGTCCTCATCTACGGCGCCTCCGGTGCGGTCGGCACGTCTGCCGTCCAACTTGCGAAGCATTTTGGCGCGGAGGTAACGGGGGTGTGTAGCACGTCGAACGTAGAGCTCGTTCGCTCTCTCGGCGCCAACACCGTCATTGACTACACGAGAGAGGAGTTCTCGGAAAGACCGGAGCGCTACGACCTCTTCTTCGACGCAGTGGGCAAGAGGAAGAGCGCCGCGGCGCTCGGGCGCTGCCCGCGGGTACTCGCTCCTGGTGGCCGCTGCATCTCGGTGGACGACGGAACACCGAAGCTGCTTCACCAGGGCCTTGTCCTGCTCAGCCAGCTGGCGACAGCCGGCGAGGTCCAGCCTGTGATCGATCGGTGCTATGCGCTGGACGACATCGTCGAAGCGCACGGCTACGTTGATGGCGGCCGCAAGCGAGGAAACGTCGTCATCTCTGTACCATAGCGCCGCCAGTTCCCAGCGTAATTCCGGGGTCGCAATAAGCAATTCCTGACGCAACGCTGCCAATGGCAGCGAGTGAGGCGCGTTCGCGCCCAAGGTCATATAGCAGATTGGAAATCAGGGACGGAAATCAGGGACAGTCACCTATTAGAGTCCGGGTGGCGAGGACGCTACGGGCACGGTTCTGGTTCACCTCAAGCAGCAGGTTAGGCGTTAGTCAGTTAGCAGTTAGCAGTTAGCAGCGGTAGCCGGGTTGGCGGTCAACTGCGAACTGGTGCTGGTCTATTGGCACATCGGCTACCGAATACTGCAGGCGCAACGCCGCGAGGGCTGGGGTGCAAAGGTGGTTGACCGGCTGGCGGAAGACCTGGGGCGGGCGTTTCCCCAGATGCGCGGGTTCTCTCCCCGCAACCTTAAGTACATGCGGGCATTCGCTGAGGCCTGGCCGGATGAGCCAATTGTGCAACAGGTTGTTGCACAATTGCCGTGGGGCCACAACGTGCGTATCCTCGACTGCGTCGGCGACCCGGGGCAGCGGCTGTGGTACGCACAGGCCGCAGTTCAGAATGGCTGGAGCCGTAACGTCCTTGTGCATCAGATTGAGAGCGGCCTGTACGGCCGGCGCGGCAAGGCGCTGACGAACTTCGACCGGCTGCTGCCCGCACCACAGTCGGAACTGGCCGAGCAACTACTGAAGGATCCATACAGCCTGGATTTCCTCGGACTGAGTGACGACGTTGTCGAACGCGAGTTGGAGCGTGGGCTGCTGGAGCATCTCCGTTCGTTCCTTCTGGAACTTGGCGTCGGGTTTGCCTTTGTCGGCAGCCAGTATCATCTCGAGGTCGGCGGGCGGGATTTCTACATCGACCTGCTGTTCTACCATCTGCGACTGCGGCGGTACGTGGTTTTCGAGCTGAAGACCGAGGAGTTCAAACCCGAGTTTGCGGGCAAGATGGGGTTCTACCTTGCCGCAGTGGATGACCTGGTGCGCAAGCCGCCGGACGAACCGTCAATTGGCATCATCCTGTGTAAGACCCGGAACAAAGTCGTCGTGGAGTACGCGCTGCGCTACGTCAGCAAGCCGATGGCTGTCGCCACCTACCGCACGTTGCCACTGAATCTGCGCAGGGAACTGCCGACGCCAGGCATGCTGCGCAAGGCGCTCGCGGGCCCGAAAGGGCCGGTGTAAGCCCTCCGCGTTTGGCTGCGCGTAGCGCGCAACTGCTGACCGCTCGGTTCAGAACAGATTCAGCCCGAAAACCTGTTCGCAGGTGCCCGGAGAACCTCGGGGCTGCAGCCGTAGCGCACAGGTCTACGGCTGACAGCTTACGGCCTACCGCTTGCAGACGGATTCGGCAGGTCCAGGGAGAAGACCGACACGCGCTTGCGCGGGAGTGACTGGTGACCATCTGTAGTTTCGGACCCACGCTCCCGACATCCAACCTGATGCCCACCCCACGCGGTTCATTATAGTGAACCGGGCGGTTGGCGCGTGACGGTTGCCGGACAGCGGGCGGCGGGAGGCGCTCAGACGGGCCGGGAGTGCTTGAGGAGAATCAGCCCGCGGGGCTGGTCCAGTGTGACTGTGAACCGGTCGAAAAATCCGTCCTGCCCGAGGATTCCCGCCACGTCGAATGGCAACTCGGCGAAGCCAACCGTCGCCTGGTAGCTGACCGCGCCGACCCGGATGCCAAGCCGCCGGTATCGCGCCGTCTGTTCTTGGCCGGACGTCCCGCAGAACGAGTCGGCCGGCGCGTTGCCCAGACGTAGTCCGAGCATGGCCGCAACCTGCATGTTGAAGATGGTGTTGTCGGCCCCCGAGTCAATCAGCGCCAGGAGCCGGGCGGTCTTCCGTCCGGCCGAGAGGGTGACCGGAATCAGCGGGCGATGGTACCAGGCTGCGTGCGGAAACGCCTTGGACGGAGTCGCGGGTATTCGGACGTAGCGGAAGCGCAGAGTTGGCACAGCCCGGACTACAGGATGAGGGCGCAGTCTTTTCTGGGAATGCGGGCGAAGGTCGGGTTCTTTATGCCCCGGCGTCGCGCCTTGCCGGCCACTTCCTTGAGAGTTCTGCCTTCGGCGACGACCTCGTAGGAGTCGCCCTTCAAGGCAACCCAGTTGCCGGCCCTGCCCGTCAGTTCGACTGTTCTGGTCTTGTCCATACACCCTATTGTAGCTTCCGGACACGCCAAGTCAACGCGCCGGAGACGCGCCGGAGAGGACCGGGGCACCGGGAAGAAGTCGGGACACCGGGACTGTTGAGAAACCCCATTCATGTCACCCCTTCGACAGGCTCAGGGCAAGCTCTGAACGAAGTGAAGGGTCTTCTAACTCTCGTAGAATCATCATCGCGAAGATTCTTCGCTGCGCTCAGAATGACAAGAGGCGGCTTCTTCAACAGCCCCACACTCCCCAATTAGCTGCGTATCAGGCGTGGCGTGCGGCGGCCCCTGTCTGGCAGTGCATCTGTGGTTCCATCGGGTTTGGCTGCGGCCTTCGAGGCCGCGCTGTGGAATCTGCGGAATCTGCGGAATCTGTGGATTGCCCACGCGCTTGCGCGCGAGTTTCCAGTTCCCAGTTTCCGGTTTGCAGCAACCGAAGCCGACCCCGGTGGTTGGTTCTCCTCCTCCGCACTTTGCCATTTCCCCTTTCCTCTTTGGCCTTGGCGTCCCTGGCGTTTCAATTCCGTCTTCGGGCCCGTCGCGATTGGTTGACGGAACACGGCGATTCCCTACACTCTGGTGGTGAATGAACTGATTGCTCGTACTTTGGCCGCAGGCAGTGGCGACCGACGCCGGGAGGCAGAATGAGACCAACACTTAGATTACTCACTCCGGACCTGGTCAGGCAGATTCTCGACGAGGCCTTCCGCGTGCTGGCCGAGCTCGGCGTCGAGATTCACAACCCCGCGGTCCTTTCCCTGCTTGCCGAACACGGCGCGGCCGTTGACGCGAGCACGAATCGCGCCCGACCGAAGCGCGAGCTGGTCGAAAAGGCGCTCGCCACTGTCCCGCCGTCGTTCAAGCTCTACGACGTGTCCAGCAAGCCCACGCACGACTTATCCGGGGACAACGTCTACTTCACGCCCGGCTCGGCCGCGCTGAATCTCCTCGACTACGAGACCGGCCGCATGCGCCGGCCGAACACCCGGGACTATGTCCAATATGCCAAGCTGGTGAGCCGGCTCGACAACATCGCGTCCCAGAGCACGGCTTTCATCCCGGCCGACGTGCCCGGCCCGATTTCGGACAGCTACCGGCTGTACTTGAGCCTGCTCTACGGTGAGAAGCCGGTCGTCACCGGCACCTTCACCATTGACTCGTTCACGCTGATGAGAGACCTGCAGGTCGCGGTGCGCGGTTCGGCCCGGGAGCTTGCAGCCAAACCGCTCACCGTCTTCTCCTGCTGCCCGACGTCGCCGCTCAAGTGGAGCGACGTCACGTCGCAGAACGTTGTCGACTGCGCACGGGCTTCCATCCCGGTCGAGTTCATCGCCATGCCGCTTTCCGGGTTCATGGCCCCGGTCACGCTCGTCGGCACGCTGGTGCAGCATACCGCCGAGACCTTAAGCGGCATCCTCATCAGCCAGCTTGCGAAGCCGGGCGCGCCGGTGCTGTACGGCGGCTCGCCGGCCGTGTTCGACGTCCGCTACGAGACCACGCCGATGGGCGCCATCGAAACGATGATGACCGACTGCGCCTACTGCGAAATCGGCAAGAGCCTGAATATCCCCACCCAGGCGTACATCGGCCTCTCCGACGCCAAGCTGCTCGACGCGCAGGCCGGGCTGGAAACCGCGATGGGCGCGCTCCTTGCCGCGCTCTCCGGCATCAACCAGATTTCCGGGCCGGGCATGCTCGACTTCGAAAGCTGTCAGAGCCTCGAGAAGCTGGTGCTCGACAACGAAATCTGCGGCATGGCCCTGCGCCTTGTGCGCGGCATCGAGCCGAAGGAAGACCTGCCGACCATACCGATTCTCGAAGAGCTGCTCAAGGACAAGCACCTGCTCATCAGCCGCCATACCCGCCGGCACCTGAAGACCGAGCACTTCATGCCCGGTCCTGCCATTGACCGCGCGAACCGGCAGCGCTGGACCGAGGAGGGCAGCCTGACCCTGGGCCAGCGCGCCCACAGCGAGGTCGAGCGGCTCATCGCCGCGTACGAACCTTCGCGCCTGCCCGATAGCACAAAGCAGGAACTGACCCGGCTGATGAGCGTCGAAGCGCGCCGGTTCGGCATAGAGCGGTTGCCGGAACAGTGAGAAAAGGGACAAAGAGATAAAGGGGTGAGAGAGATTGTGCGGTTCCCGGCCGATGCCTGCCTGCCGACCGCAGCGGACGTGCTCGCGGCACAGGGCGTCCCTGCCGACCGTGAGACGCCGGAGCCGATTGCAGAAGCCCTGCGCGAGGCGCTCAAGTTGTTTCGGGAACTCGCCGCCCCAGTCGGTATCATGTCCGACATTCCAACCGCCGAGTTCGCCGCAGTCTATCGCGGTGAGGGCCGGAACGCACCGGACAGCCCGCTCGCGGCTATCTTCCCGGAGGCCGGGCAACTGCTTCTGTTCGCGGTGACAATCGGCGACCGGGTCGGCGATGAAATCAGCCGGCTCTTTGCTGCCGATCGGTTCGACCTCGGGTACCTGCTGGACGCCGTGGCTTCAAGCGGTACTGACCGGCTTGCCCAGAAGCTGCAGGAGTACTGTGCAGCCGGGAACCGAGATAGGAATGCACCACCAAGACACCAGCCAGTTACGAGTTGCGAGTTACGAGTGACGAGTTGCGGACGCACGCCTGGCGTCCCTGTTCGCACTTCGCCATTTCCACTTTCCCCTTCGCATCTTGGCGATCTTGGCGTCCTTGGCGGTCCCATTCCGGCTGGGTCTGTGTTTCTCCGCTACAGCCCTGGCTATTGCGGCTGGGACATCACCGGGCAGCGAAAGCTCTTCCGGGCCCTGCGGCCCGAGGAAGTCGGCGTCACGCTGCGCGAAAGCTGCCTGATGGAACCGCTCAAGTCGATATCCGGCGTGCTCGTGGCGGCCCGGCCCGAAGACCACCGGTTCGACAACACGTACCCATTCTGCAGCGCCTGCACCACGCAAACCTGCCGCAGCCGGATAGCAGCGCTGGAGGAGAAGCCGATCCCTGTTTCGGCATCCGTCCACAGAGAAAGGAAATGACCCAATGGAATTACTGAACCTAATTGCGACCGGCCTGCAGGAAGGCGACGATGCCCGAGTCGGAGAATTGACCCGGCAGGCGGTGGCCGAGAAAGTCCCGGCAAGGCAGATTCTCGACGAGGGCCTGATTGCCGGCATGAACGTCATCGGCCGGCTCTTCCG
>CAZQZR010000075.1:12124-14911 GCA_964597845.1 uncultured bacterium
AGATTCTCGACGAGGGCCTGATTGCCGGCATGAACGTCATCGGCCGGCTCTTCCGCGACCACGAGATATTCCTGCCCGATGTGCTGCTGGCGGCGCGGGCGATGTATGCGGGCCTCGACGTGCTGAAGCCGTTGCTCGTGAGCGAGAACGTACCGACTGCGGGCAAGGTAGTCATCGGTACAATCCAGGGCGACCTGCACGACATCGGTAAGAACCTCGTCGGTATCATGCTGCGCGGCGCCGGGTTCGACGTCATTGACCTGGGCAACGACGTCGCGCCCGAGAAGTTCGTGGAGACCGCGACCCGCGAAAACGCGCAGGTCATCGGCATGTCGGCCCTGCTCACGACCACGATGACCGGGATGCAGCGAGTCGTCGAACTGCTGGATGCCAAAGGCCAGCGCGGCCGCATCAAGACCATCATCGGCGGCGCGCCGGTTACTGCCGAGTACGCTCGCGAAATCGGCGCGGACGCCTTCGGCTTCGACGCCGCAAGCGCGGTCGAGCGAGTCAAAGAACTGGCAGCCCGATGAGAGAAGTACAAAGGACAAAGCAACAGGGAAAAGGGAAAGTCCAAGACCGGACTTCGTCATTTCTACTTTCCCCTTTGTCCTTTCCCGCATGAAGCCTCTGCTTGACCGAATCCGGAATGGCGACGTCCTGCTCGCGGACGGCGCGATGGGCACGCTTCTTCTCGGCGCGGGGCTGAAGCCGGGCGGCTGCCCCGAGTCGCTGAACCTTGACCGGCCGGAACTGCTCGAAGAGATTGCCCGTGACTACTTCAATGCCGGCGCGGAAATCATCCAGACCAATACCTTCGGCGCCGCCCCGCTCAAGCTCGCCGCCTACGGGCTGGCGGAGCAGACCGAGGAAATCAACCGAAGCGCGGTGCAGACGGTGCGGCGGGCTGTCGGCAACAAGACGTACGTCTGCGCCTGCTGCGGCCCGTCCGGCAAACTGCTCAAGCCATACGGTGACACTGAACCCGGCACAATTGCACAGAGCTTCGAGCGGCAGTTGCGCGCGCTGGTGGAAGCCGGCATTGACGCGGTTAACTTCGAGACGATGATTGACCTGTCTGAGGCTGAAATCGCCGTGAAGGCAGCAAAGGCGATTGCGCCGGACCTGACGGTGGTCGCCACAATGACCTTCCAGCCGACCCGGCGCGGCCTGTTCACAATTATGGGCAACACCATCGCCGAGACTGCCGAACGTCTGGCGCACGCCGGTGCGGACGTCGTCGGGTCCAACTGCGGCAACGGAATCGAGCTGATGGTGGAAATCGCGCGCGAGTTCCGGAAGGCCAGGACAATGCCGACAAGCATCCGGCCCAACGCCGGCGTGCCGCAGCTAGTCGCCGGCCGGCCCGTGTACCCGGAAACGCCCGAGTTCATGGCCGCGAAGATTCCCGACCTCGTTCACGCCGGCGTATCCATCATCGGTGGCTGTTGCGGTACGAGCCCCGAACACATCCGCGCCTTCCGCTCGGCGCTTGGCTCACTCCGGACATGACCGACACCACGGCCGCCAGGACTCCGGAGAGTACATCCACAGATTACACAGATTACGCAGATGGCTCGGAGAGGAGAGGAGAGACAACCGCCAAGACCGCCAAGACCAGGGCGGGGACATGACCGGATTGTCCGACAATACGGATCGTGTCCCAAGCCCTGCAAGCGCCGCTCGTTCACCTTCCGCTCGCGAGCGCTGGCAGGCAGCCCTTGAGCACAGAGAAACGGACCGCGTGCCGACCGACTACTGGGCGACGCCGGAATTCAGCGCGAAGCTCATCTGCCGGCTCGGATTCAGCGACAAGCCCGGGGCAGAGTTGGTTGCCGACCTCAAGCTGCCCCTAAGCGACAACAACGTGAGGCCGTCCGCAGGCTTTGCCGCCCTGCGCCGGGCGCTCGCCGCACTCGAAGTGGACTTCACAGTCAAGCTCGCCCCGCGCTATGCCGGCCCGAACCTCGCACAGGATTGCGACGAATTCGGATGCAGGCATCGCGAAGTCAGTTACGGCACGGGGGCCTACGACGAAACCGTCTCGCATCCGCTGGCCGGGTTCGATTCGGTTGAGACAATCGAGCGGGCGTACAAATGGCCCGAGCCGGAATGGTGGGACTACAGCACTATCGCGCAGCAGGCGAAAGACTGGGCGCATCACCCGATACAGTGCGGCGGGTCGGAGCCGTTCATGGTCTACAAAGACCTGCGCGGCGAAGAACAGGCCTACATTGACCTGAAGCGCAACCCCGGAATTGTCCACTACTGCATGGGCCGGCTGTTCGAGCTCGCGTGGCAGAAGACCAGGCTCATGCTTGAGCAATTGCCGCCGGGCCTGCTCCTCTACTGCTACGTTGCCGAAGACATGGGGTTCCAATCCGGCCTGATGATATCGCCGGCCGACATCCGCGAGTTTCTCCTGCCGGGCATGAAGCGGATGGTCGAGCTTGCCCGAAGGCACCACGCGCTGGTGTTCCACCACAACGACGGTGCGATTGCCGGAATTCTACCCGACCTTGTGGCGCTCGGAATCGACGTGCTGAACCCGGTGCAGTGGCGGGCGGGCGGCATGGACCGCGAGAAACTAAAGGCAGACTATGGCTACCGGCTCGTCTTCCACGGCGCGATGGACAACCAGAGGACTCTCCCTTTCGGTACGGTCGAAGACGTCCGTAGTGAAGTGCACGACAACATTCGGCTGCTCGGCGCGGGCGGCGGCTACATCCTCGCCCCGTGCCACAACATCCAGCCCATCACGCCGGTAGACAACGTCATCGCGATGTA
>CAZQZR010000076.1:0-14865 GCA_964597845.1 uncultured bacterium
AGAGAAGCAGCCGCTTCTTTTCGCCCGAAATCAGATTCCAATGTCGGGACTAGGGGTGGGCCCTTGTGGGCCCTGGAACCGACATAGCTCTTGTCTGTCACCCCGAGCGAACGAAGTGAGTCGAGGGGTCTCTCAGGCGAGATTCCTCGACTCCGGCGAGGACGCCTTCGTGTGGCTCCGCCACCGTAGGAACGAACGGAATGACAACACCCGTCGGATGAAACTAACCATCTTGTTCGGCCAAGCGTACTCGCACGCATTTGAGGTTCAATATCGGATTCAGGAGTGGGATTCCACGGCGACCTGGACATTGAGTTGCAGGACGATTGGCAGAACCTCTTCCGAGGCGACTTGGTGGGCCTCTTGCAGGGCGTCTCGCGGTTCGACTCGCCAGCCGGCTTCTGCCGCGGTTTGCGCGGTGACTCGTGCCGCGACTTGCGCGGCGAGTCGCGGAGGGTTCCGCGGCCGCGAGGAGCGGAATCGCCAGGCGGCGTCGGCCGGCGTCTGTGTTCTCTAAGCTGTCTCGGACAGAGAAGCGGGAGCAAAGCTCCCGCTTCTTGCGTCTTTGGCCGGGTTCAGCAAGGAACCGCCGCAGGCTAGATTCTGAGGAAGGTACTTCCTTTGGCTTTGCAGATCGGGCACTGGTCGGGCACGGAGTCGTACACGGTGTTGCCGCAGACCGGGCAGACGTAGACTTCCCGTTTGGGCAGGTCCTTGCCCGACTCAAGCGCCTTGAGCGCTTCGGAGTAGAGGTCGTGATGGATCTTCTCGACCGCAAGGGCGTAGCGGAATGAGATAGTTGCGGCAGCGTGCTTCTCGTCCTCGGCGGTCTTGAGGAACTCGGGATACATCGACATGAACTCATGGTGCTCACCGGCAATGGCGGCCTTCACATTTTCCTTCGTATCCTTCACACCGTTCATTGCCCGCAGGTGTGCGTGAGCGTGGACGGTTTCGGCCTCGGCCGCAGCCTTGAAGAGCTTGGCTACCTCGGGGAAGCCGTCCTGGCCGGCCTTCTTGGCGAAAGCGAGATACTTGCGGTTGGCCTGGCTCTCGCCGGCGAAAGCGGCGGCGAGGTTGTCGGTCGTCGTGGGCATTGATGTCTCCTATTTCTTATCCTTGATTTGTTCGAGTAGCTGACGAGCTTCCGGTTTGTCATCGAGTTCGGTGTCGGCCGGTTGAAGGGCGTCAGTGGTTGCGAGCAGTGTATCAAGCTGGGCACGGGCAGCGAGCCAGCGTTTCTGTTTGATGTAGACTTTGGCAAGGTCGAGCCGGGCTAGTGTGTAGTTCGGGGCGCTCTCGATGCTGCGCCTGAAGTACTGCTCGGACCTGGCGAGGTCGCCGCCCGCGAAACCCGGCAGTTCATAGTAGAGCACGCCATATGCATCCAGCGCCGTCGGGTGCTTCGGGTTGAGCTCGGTAGCGCGGCTGAACGCTTTCTTCAGGCCCGACACCATGAAGAGCGAGTTGAGCACGCCGCGGGTCTGGCCGATGCGGCCCTGGGCTACGCCCCACCAGCAGTGGCCTTCGTCGTTCCGGTCGTTCAGCGCAATCAGGGTCTCGGCGAGTGCCTTGGCTCGGCCGAAGTTCCTGAGCTTCTCGGCCTTGGTGCGCGCGTCATCGCCTTTCTGGATGTGGACGCGGGACCAGAGGTAGAGGTAGTGTTCGTTCTTCGGGTCGGCCTGGTGAAGGGCGTCCATCATGTTGTACGCCGAATCGAGCCAGGCGGCATTCAGATGCCGGTTGAAGAACATATACTCGGCCCGGGCGCAGACCGAATCGCCTGTGCCCGCCAGCGCCGCTCCCAGCATGGCGGTCAGCAGCAGCAGTCCCTTCATGTTCCTTCCTCCCTTCGATTCCGACTTCGTCCTTTGTCCTTTGTACTTTCCACTTTCCCGGTGCTAGTGCCCTTCATACATCTTCTCGATTTCGGCATTGTACGCCGCGATTACCTGGGGCCGTTTCGTCTTGAGGCTCGGGGTCAGGAGTCCGTTTTCGACCGTGAAAGGTTCCGGGATGAGCCGGAACCGGTGGACCTGTTCGTACTGGGCGAATCCCGCAAGCGCTTTCCTGATTTCCCCGTCATACAGCTTGATGACCTCGGGGTGGTCGAGCACGTCGGTGTGGCGCTTGAACGCGATGCCGCGCTCCCGGGCGAAGGCCTCAAGCGCGACGCGGCTCGGGACAACCAGCGCGCAGAGGAACGGCCGGCGGTCGCCGTGGACCAGGACCTGTTCGACATACTTGGAGTTGCACACGGCCAGCTCAATCGGGGAGGGCGGGATGTTCTTGCCGTAGGAGTTGATGATCAGCTCCTTGATGCGGCCGGTGATGATGAGGTTGCCTTCTTCATCGAACTTGCCCTGGTCGCCGGTGTGGAACCAGCCCTCGGCGTCGATGACCTCAGCCGTTTCCTTGGGCTTGTTCAAGTAGCCTTTCATCAGGTTGGGGCCGCGCACGAGGATTTCGTCGTTCGGGCCGATGCGCACTTCCACGCCGGCGAGGGGCTTGCCGACCGTGCCGACTCGTTCTTGGCCCGGGATTGCGACGCAGACCGCGGGCGAGCACTCGGTCAGGCCATAGCCTTCGAGCAGGTTGAATCCGAGGTTGCGGATAGTGTGGGCCAGTTTCCGGTCGAGCGGCGCGCTGCTTGAGACCATCACCCGGAGCCGACCCCCGGCCAGTTGTCTCAGCTTGTCCACGACCAACCTGCCCAGCAGCCAGTGCTTGGACTTGAGCCATAGGGAAATCGGCCGGTTCGCCGCCTTGCGCATGGCGTAGCGGCGGTATGTACGCAGGGTCGAGACCATCAGCAACCGGTTGAGTGCGGGCCCAGTGAGGACCTTGTCCTGTACGACGCTGTAGACTTTCTCCAGTACGCGCGGCAGCACAATCATGACGGTCGGACGGGCGAGCTGGACGTCTTCGCGGATGGTCTGGACCGATTCGGCATAGGCAATCGCGCCACCCGCCATCAGCATGCAGTAGTACCCGCCGGTGCGCTCAAACATGTGGCACAGGGGCAGGAACGAAACGAGCACGTCGTTTTCGTTGAGGCCGAACAGCGGAATCAAGGCATGGACGTTGGAGAGGACGTTGCGGTGCGTGAGCATCGCGCCCTTGGGCTCGCCGGTCGTGCCCGAGGTGTAGCAGACCGTGAACAGGTCGTCCGGCTTGGGCTCGTGCGGTTCGGCGAGCTTCGGGCTCCGCTGCAGCGCCGCGGCCCCGGTCCGGCGCAGTTCCTCGAAGCAGAGTAGTTGCTTACCGGCCCGGCTCTGGCACTCCTGGCCGTAGATCGTGACTACGTCTCGGAGCGGCGGGACCTCGGGCAGAATCCGGGTGATGTTGGCGAAGAGTTCCGCACTCTCGACAATCAGGTGCGAGACCCCGGCGTCGTTCAGGATGTAGCGAATCGCGTCCGCGCCGAGCGTGTGGTAGACCGGAATCAGCACCGCCCCGAGTTTGGCCACGGCCAGGTCGGTGGCCACCCATTCCGGCCGATTGTATGAGTAGATGCCCACCTTGCTGCCGGATTTCACCCCGCGTTCGGCCAGGCCCGCAGCCAGCTCGTCAACGGTTTCCGAGAGCTCGGCGTAGGTGATACCCTCGTATCTTCCATTCACCTTCCGCATCAGGGCGGTGCGCCCGGCGAACTTGCGGGCTACTTCAGCGAAACAGGCGTAGACGGTGTCAGCCATGGAAGCCTCCTTCGGAAATGACTAAGTTCCAAGGGGAAATGGCAAAGTGCCAAGGGAGAATGACAAAGTCCCAAGGGGAAATGACAAAGTCCGAAGGCCCGATTGGGAGTCCTGGCTGTCATTTTTCATTTCCCCTTAGTCATTGGTCACTTTTCCTCAGATGATGTGCAACTCCTTGCCTACCAGCGTGAACTTCTCGACGGCCCGGCGCAACTGGTCCTCGGTATGCGTGGCCATCAGGCTCACGCGGATTATCGCCTGGCCGGTCGGCACTGCCGGGAAGACGACCGGGTTGGCAAACACGCCCTCCTGTTCCAGCCGGCCCGCGGCCTGGTACGCCCGGTCGTCGTCGCCGACGGCAATCGGCAGAATCGGCGTGCCGTGGTCGTGAAGCGCAAAGCCGGCCGCCTTGAGCTCCCGGCTCAGGAACCGTGCGTTCGAGCGCAGCCGCTCGACTCGCTCCGGCTCGGACTGAAGAATGCCGAGTGCGGCAATGACCGTGGCGGCGACCAACGGCGGCAGGCTGGCCGAGAAGACCGACTGTCGGGCATTGTAGCGGAGGAAGTCCGTGACCACGCGCGGCGCGCCGGTGAACCCGCCGACCGCGGCCAGCGACTTGGAGAGCGTGCCCGACGTAACGTCGACCTTGCCTTCCATGTCGAAATGCTCAGCCGTGCCGCGGCCGGTCCGGCCGAGGACTCCGGTTGCATGCGCGTCGTCAACCATCAGCCGGCAGTTGTAGACGTCGGCCAGCCGGCGCAAGTTGGGCAGGTCGCAGATGTCGCCTTCCATGGAGAAGACGCCGTCGGTGACAATCAGCTTGGCGGCCTGGGCCGGTGTCGCCTTGAGCTTCGCTTCCAGGTCGGCCATGTCGTTGTGGCGATAGACCACGGTCTTGGCCGGGGACCGGAGGCAGCCGTCGATAATCGAAGCATGGTTCAGTTCGTCCGAGAAGATGAGGTCGTTCTCGCCGGCCAGGGTGCCGACGGTTGCGGACAGGGCCATGAACCCGGCCGAGAAGGTGACGACTGCTTCGACGCCCTTGAACCCGGCCAGCGCCTGTTCCATTTCGAGATGGAGCGGCGTGGTGCCGGTGAGCAGCCTGGAACCGGCGCTGCCGGTGCCGTATCCCGCGATGGCGGCGGCGGTCGCAGCCTTCACCTTAGGGTGTTCGGTCAGTCCGAGGTAGTTGTTTGAGCCGAGGTTGATGAGTTCACGGCCGTCACGGGTCGTGACCGGGGCAGCGGCCGGCGATATGGCTCGGGAGTAGAAGAATCGATTCCGGGCCTTAACGGACTGGAGCGCGAGGTCGAACTGACGGCACTTGTCGAAAAGGTCCAATATGCCTCCGTTCACTGTTTACCGGCCATGCGCTGGATTATAGCCCTGCCGGTCGGGCATGGCAAGCAATGGAATCAAGCCGGTTGCCGTCGGATGGGCTAAATGCCCAATGCGGAAGGTCTTGACACTGGGATTGCCGGCTCTAGAATTACACTGCAACTGCCAGTGCAGTTGCGCGTGACGTCGGCAATAAGTAAATCGCTGCGCGGCTACAGACTGAGAGGCTCTCGCAGCACCATGACAGACAGGAAGTTCACGGCCCAGGCGGCCATGGACAATAAGGAGGAAGAGTGAAGAGACTGATAGCTGCCGCGGCGATACTCGCCGTGGTGTTCGTCATCGGATGCCAGGACACCCAGAAGGTGACTGAGCTCCAGGGACAGGTCGACAAGTTGAATCAGCAGATAACCGAGATGCAGACCGTGGTGGTCGCCCAACTGACCGCCGAGCGTGACTCGCTGGCGAAGCTTGTGGTTGACCTCCAGGCCAAGATGCCCGCCAAGGGCGGCACGACCAAGCCGCCGACCGGCGGCGGTGGCACCGTGAAGCCCCCGACCAAGAAGTGAGCCGGGCCTAACCAACAGAAGGAGAAGACCGAATGATAAGAAAAAGTACACTGATAGTCGCCCTCGCCGCCGTGGTCCTGCTTGTTGGCACGAGTTGCGACACGCTGGTCACGCTGACCAAGCCCAACGTCGAGACTGAAGCAGTCAACAGCGGCGCCACGCTGAGGCTGACCTGGACCTCGGTCACCGACGCGAAGTCGTACGAAATCACGACCGACGACTCGACCCACACCACGACTTCCACCAGCTATGACGTCACGGCCCCGACCGCCACCATCGAGGTAAGAGCCGTCAACGGAAGCGACAAGAGCGACCCGGCGACGGTTGACTGCAAGGTTGTCGAGACCTCGTCACTGGTGCTCTACGGCATCAGCGACGCCTCCGGGAACGACCCGTCCGGCCTCGCCTTCACCACCAGCGGCTCGGCGTCCGCGCTGTCGCTTGACGATGCGAACAAGGCATCAATCGACTTCGTGTGCGACGACCAACAGGCGTCGGTTCTCCCGGTTGGTTTCATTAACGGCGGCGACTACGGCTGGTCTCAGAACGGCAAGGTCAACACGCTGATGGACGCGGGCACGACTGACTTCGATGCCTTCTATCTGGCGGCCCCGAGCGGGTACACAACTCAGCTCACTACGGGAGCCAATGGCGTCTATGCTCTGTGGCTGAGCAGCAGCCAGAGTTGGACCGCCAGCGACCACTTCTGCAAGGTGAAGATAATATCGATTGAGCAGCCCACCGGCACGTACTACAAGGTCACGCTTAAGGCGGCCTATCAGAAAATCGGCGGCCTTCGCTGGCTGAAGAGCTAAGTCTAGACCGCACGGCTTGAATCTCCGGGGAGCTTCGGCTCCCCGGATTTTTTCCGCGCTATCCGACTTTGCCATTTCCCTTTTCTCCTTTCCCCTTCGCCTCACGGCGTCCTGTTCGCACTTCGCCATTTTCCCTTTCTCCTTTCCCCTTCGCCTCGCGGCGTCCTGTTCGCACTTCGCCATTTCCCCTTTCTCCTTCTGCCTTTGCCATTCCCCCTTTCTCCTTTCTCCTTCGCCTCACGGCATCCTGTTCGCACTTCGCCATTTCCCCTTTCCCCTTCTACCTTTGCCATTTCCCCTTTCTCCTTTCCCCTTTGCCTCTTGCCTCACTCGTCATGGCTTGAACCGCAGGCGAACCGGCGTATAGTTGTGGCATGAAGCTGAGCGTTCGCACCCGGACCGGCAAAGGTCGATTGCCGGCGAGGCTAACGTTGTCGATTCCAGCCGCGGCGGCGATTGCCGTTACTGTTTTTGGCTTGGTGCGTTGCTGGTCGACCGGCGCCGCTCCGACCGACGTCGTGCTGAGCGCGGCAACCGACACCACTGTCAGAATCAGTTGGGTTCCGCCGGCCGGGGGCGCGCCGGACAACTACGTCGCTTCCTTCATGGAGACCGGCACGTCAACGTGGGTCGATTTCGCCACAGCAGCCGACAGCGCGACCACTGCCGACCACAATCCGCTGGGCAAGACCGGCAGGTACCGCGTGACAGCCATGTTCGGTAGTAGGGCCTACGCAGCGGCCGAGACTCCAACGTCCGCCCCGGTTCACACCGAGGCGATGCTCGTGAGCGAGCTGAATGCGGCTGGCCTGCCCGCTTACGGTTGGGCCCGGGACAGTGGCAACGGCGCGACATTTGCCATGACGTACGCGAGCAACGCGGACCGGGTCGACTTCTACATCACGGACTGGGCAACCGGTTATGCCGGACCGGCCTACACGATAGCGAGCCCGGACTGGGCTCCGCACGAGCCCGGCGGCCAGGACCTCGTTCCGCCCGGAACCTGGCGTGCGACCTCGTTCGGACCGGTGCTGTCCGGCGACCAGAGTCCGCTGCCTCCGTTCAGCTCCGGCACCTACGGCAACAACCAGGAGCTGGCCGCGGATTCGACCCTCGTTGCCGTGTGCACCGACCCCGATACCGATACTCTCGGGACCGGCCGCTGCTACGCACTTGTGAAGGTCGGCAGTCCGGACATCGTCAACGGCACAGTGCAGGTCGAGGCCTGGTTCCAGGTCATCACAGGCCTGCGCCTGATTCAACACTAGCAGCCGACTGCGCATCCGGGCTCGCCGTCCGGTCGTGCCGGAGCGCGGGCGGCGTTTGACCCGACGGGCCGCGAAACCGGCTTCGGCCAGGATGAGTCTAATACTGTGGTAACGGTTGGGCGGTTGCGTAGTACGTTTGAACGTTTGGCCGGGACCATAGCTGCACCCGCAATCGGGCAAGCAATGGACAGAGCAACTGGGAGAGCAACTTGGAGAGCAACTTGGAGAGCGACTCCGGAAGCTACTCTACCCGCAATTTGGAGAGCAACGGGGAGGGCAACGAGGACAGCAACCAGGCCGGCGACTCAGACCGCAATGGCTAGAGCGACCGGTAGAGCAACGGGTAGAGCAATGGATGGAGCAACTGGGACAGCAACTCGACCCGCAACCGGGACCGCAACCGGCCAAGCGATTCCGAGAGCAACCGGGACAGCAACGGGTAGAACGACCCACACCACAATGGCCAGAGCAACAGGTAGAGCAACTGGACCCGCTGCGGGGGGAACGGCGGAGGGGACTTTCGGAAAGGCCCAATAGTGAATTGAGAATGCAGAAGTTAGGACTCGGACGGGCTTGATGAAGCTGTATACTGTGGCTAAACTCCGTAGGTGAGGCTGAGCCTTCGACTGCCGGGAGATGAGGCCCGCGCCCCAGCCGCTGCCAAGTCAAATAACGACAGCCGCCCGGCTCTCACCGGGCGGCTGTCACTTCGCTGTAGTTGGGCTACTCCGTCTTTACCATCTTCCTCGCGGCCGTGAACTCACCGGCCTGGAGCCGACAGAAGTAGACGCCGCTGCCGGCCGGTCGTCCGTACTGGTCCCGGGCGTCCCACGCGGCGGCATAGCTTCCCGCCTGTACCTGCGCGGACATAAGGGTCCGCACGACCCGGCCTGACTGGTCGTAGACCGTCAGAGTCGCCCGGCACGGCTGGCCAATCTCGTAGTGAATCTGGACACCGTTCCGGAACAGCGTGGACACGCGCAGCCTGATTGACGGCACGACCGCCGGCCCGGCTTCACCTGTTCCCGATGGGGCGACAAAGAACTTGTTGTAGCAACTGCCCCCTAAATAATCACAAGTGCCGGCTACCTGATAGATTTCATTTGCAGCCCCGCGGGCTACGACAAACTGCCCCCTAAGTACCCTGACTCCTTCAAGTAGAAGACTGGGAAGGCTCCCGGTGTAAATACCTGAGCTTGGGTCGTAGACATAGCCCGTCATTGTCGTCGTCGTGTCGGGCAGGGTGTCGGTGTGGCAACCGAACGCGTAGACCTTGTTGTAAAGCGCAGCCGTCATGCCTCCTGAGGTCATCGGCTCGGGCGGCTGCGGGCCCCACAGCCACGTGACTTGGGTCGCGGTGTCCGGGTTTATTGCACCTTTGAGCATGTGTCCCCAGAGCTGACCGCTCGACCGCTCATACCCGTCTGGCATGTAGATAGTGTCACCGATAATGACCGTACTACCCATGTCGCCAGTCCGAGGCATAGGCGTGGCGATGGCCCAATTGCCGGTGAAAGGATTGTACACCTGCACGGACTGGGTTGCTTCGTAGCTCCCATCCATGCCACCACAGACGTAAACGAGCGAGTCTCTCCAGACTCCCGCCATGTAGCACATCACGGGCTCCGGCAGCGGCCTGCGATCGGTCCATGAGTTGGTCGCGATTGTGTACTCCTCGTTGACGGTCGATGCCTCACTGGTGTTGGTCATCCCGCCCACTACGTACGCCTTACCCCTCACGTATGCGGCGGTTATCCAGCCCCGTGGAGTGTGCATCGGGGCCATCAAGGTCCAGGTGTCCGCAACCGGGTCATACCGCTGGCACAGACTGACACACGTGCCTGCATACCCGTCCTGAGTTCCACCGATCATGTAGATTTTGTCGTTCAAAGGGTCATAGACGGTCGCCTGAGTGCCGCGGTTCGGGACCGAATCGGGCGGCGAGAACGGCACCCACTGGGCTTTGAGCCGGCCGGTCATGACCGGCATCAACATCACGACAAAGACGGCTGCAAACCGCCCCGCTCTGCTGCTCAGCCGCCATTCACGGCAGTTCCTGTTTGGCTGCATTTCGTTCACCCGTACCCTCAATGCATCACTACGAGCTTCTGAACGTCCCGCCGCGCGCCCGCTTCGAAGCGAAGGAAGTAGACCCCTTCCGGCATCATGCGTCCCGAGTTATCCGAGCGGTCCCAGGTCACGTTGTACCGCCCCGGTGCACGCTCGCCGCGCACCAGCGCGCGGACCACGCGGCCAGAGACATCGACAACATTAAGCGACACAGGTCCGGCGTGCGCAACCTGAAAGGGTATCCGGGCCGTGCCTCTCATTGGCATCGGCAAAGGCCGGCCCAGACCGGTTTCCAGGAGCGATGGTGCCGACCCGGCACTCTGCTGACCACCGTCGCCCCCGCCGGGTGGGCCGTCCAACCACGGGTCGTATGTAACATTGGCGAAGAACTTCCAGGGAAAGTCGTCCGGGTTATCCACACCCCACCAGTTGAGTTGGGCCGTCACAAATCCCATCGAGAGATCAGGCTGACGTACCCAAAAGACGTTGCCAAAAAGGATGCTGTTGTTGCCCGGGTCCCCCACAGTCCCGAGGTCCGGAAATGAAGTGCCGTCGCAGTATACGCCGGTCGGGTTCGAGTCCACAGTGTTCCATCGCACGTGCGGGTCCGACCCAGCTAAGCAGGCAATCCCGTTGAGCCGGTTCAATTTCACTGTGTTCCATTGCACATTCGGCTGCGACCCAAAACAGACAATCCCGTTCACAGTGTCGCCGAGCACCATGTTGCCTACTACGGACGGGCACGCTGCCCGCAGCGCAATACCGGCCTGGTCGAAACCGGAAACATGGTTACTGTCAACCCTGACTGAGTCGCCTCCATACACGGTTTCGATCCCATACTGCGCCGAGGGGTTGCCGGCCACTATGTGGTTGTAAAGGACCTTGTGCGCCGCACCGTCCAGCGCGTTGTCCGTCGGGGAGGTGAAATTGAACGACACCCCGACCTGGCCATTATCGCGCAAATGGTTGGACTCTACCCGGCTCGGCTCTTGGGGCTGTCCCGAAAACCAACACCTGACCCCGTAGACCCCGTTGTCCTCCACCTCGCTCCCAAGCACGTTGACGTGCCCATCGACGAGATTGTAGACCCCGGCGAAATCGCAGTAGCGCACGCTGGACGACTCTATCTCCGCGAAGGCGGACTGCACCTCGACGCCGCAGTAGGCTGAATCCACATCGCAGTACCTCAACTTGGCGTAGCTCCCAGGCTTAAGTCGGATACCATACCAGCGGTCCGCAATAGGCGACCCCACGGTGGGCCGGGACGTGAAGTTGATGTCCCCCAACTCGCGCGTGCCTATTGCCAGCAGGCTGCAGCCTGGAGCGAGTATAAGGTCGGTTAAGCTCGAGTCACCGCCCGGCAGCGAGGTATCGGGCTCGGAAGCGAACTCGAAAGTACTGTGGGGCTCAATCGATAGCTTGACGCCGGAGTCAACCCTCAAGTCGCCGGTCACGATGACGCTCGTCGAGCACGTCGAGTTCTCATTAACGGAGAACCACTTGCCCGAGGCCGCGACCGAGGGACGGATGCTGAAAGAGTCATATTCTGGATGCACCCGCCATATCCGACTCCAGATGCTCGCCGTGTTCAGCGAGCCCCAGTATGTTCCATTGGCATAACATGACCCCCTCCAGTGTTGGCTCACGTCGACGACGAGATCGTAGTCCCCGACGTTGTCCATCAGCACGTTGAACCCCGGAGAACTAGTCTCGCCCAGGGACAATGGAGGGTTCTGGTAGCATGGATGTTTCAGGTAGAACCCATCGGGTTGGTTTCTGACGACGACGTTTCGCTTCGCGTGACCCTGGTAGTTCTTGGTATAGATGCCACCTCCGGAAACACCGGCCGTGTTGGATTCAACCCAGTTGTCAAACATCGTTGTGTCCGCGGGTGAGTCTACTGGATTATTGGCATCCCACTGGGAAACGAACAGTCCGCCTCCTAATCTCCCCGCATTGTTGCCCAACACACGGTTGCCTTGGATGACTGCCAGGCCTTGCGCTGCCACAGCGACGAAAATGCCGCCGCCCCTTCCGGACGTAGCCGCACCGGGAGCCCTGCAGTTCTCCACGAGGCACGAACATACCTTGACCGTGTCCGGCGGAGAATAGTTCGAGAGCGTGTATGCGTAGTGAATTCCTCCTCCGTCCTCAGCGGCAACGCAGCTATCGATGTGGCAGTGCTCAATAGTAATGATGCCATTGCCGGCCAGGATGCCGGCGCCTTTCTGCGCGCCGTAGGGGTTCCGGATCGTGAACCCCCTGAGAGTGGCGTGTGGCAACAGCGGTGGCAGAACGCCAAAGGCCATTGCTACGGTAGGGCCAGCGCTTTCCGCGACGATGTAGACGCTGTCCCAACTCGGCGGACACTGCGTTCCGCCAGGAAAGAAGCTCCGATTGACTACAGTCAGATTAATGTCCTGCCGGAAGACCACGTTCTCTTCGTAGACGTACGGCGGCGAGTTCTGGCCTGGTGGCGGACCCCAAACTGAAATCACGTCGCCGTTGCTGGCATCTCTCACCGCATCCCCGATTGTCTGTCGCTCCTCTGGGACGTGCCACGTGTACGCGCTGGTCGAGGCCGCCGGCACCAGGATGGCGACAAGCAAGCACGCCCTTATTTCTCTTACCATACTAACCTCCTCGGGCTAACGCCCTGTTAGAACTATCTTCTGTGTTGTCATGCATTTCTCCGCGCTCAGACGGCAAAAGTACACCCCGCTTGGCGAGTTGCCGCGCCAGAGCGTAGAGTGGATACCTGCCGCTCTGTTCCCCTCAGCCAGGTTAGCCACGCACCTGCCGACCTGGTCAAATACCCTAAGATTTATGTGTGACGGAGCTTGAAGCGTATAGGTTACCGCAATCGGCTGGCCGGGACTCAGTGTTGCGCACCTGAGTTCGAATTCTGAGAACGTGGACTGGTTGCTGGCATCCTGCAGCCCCGCACTTGTGAACCGGTTGTAGTAGACGTCGAAATCCCCAGAGAGATATGAGACGGCCTGCCACACAACCCAAGGCTCTCCCTGTCCGTCGAGACTAATATCGGGGAGGTGGTCGTCGTATGACATGGAGTCACTATCGTCTAGCCTTTGCTCCGGTGACCATTGGTTGCCGTCGTAGTGCGCAGCGTACACCCGGAAACCGTCCGAGCCTTCGCCCTGCCGGTCCCAAGCGACCCAGACGTTGTCCGGTCGGTCTGCGGCGATGTCCGAGTACCATTCGTTGTAGTTGTGCGCGGTGTCACTCGTCACTCGCACCGATGGCGTCCAGCCGGTGCCGTCATTCCGGCTGTAGAAGATGTCCCGGCCGGTGGCGCCTTGTGCAACCCCGGTATAACAAACGTGCAGGACGCCGGCATTGTCTATTGCGATGTGTGGGTCAGACCAGCCTGTCGCGCCGACAGCCACGGTGTCGTTCACCGCAGTCGGTCCAAGCCAGCCTGCGCCATCGAAGTAGCTGTAGAGAATCAACCGCCGGCTGCTATTGCACCAGACCACATGCGGCGTGCCGTTCGCGTCAACGGCGAGGTCGCACCACCAGTGGTAGGTGCCGTCGGGCGGGCTGACCTGCATCTCTGGGTACCAGAAGCCCGCTGAGTCGTACCAGCGACTGGCAAACACCGAGTAGGGCGACATGTCGGTCGGGCCGCCGTACCAGACGCACCAAACTTGGCCACCGCCGCAGGCGACCTTAGGCATGAAGTCAAGCTCTGTGGAGTCGGGCAGGTTAACTTGAATCTCTGATGACCAAGAGGTATCAGCCCAGACACTCGCCCCAATGTCGTCCATGTTGTTCTCAAAGGCATTGCACCAAACGGCCCAAACGTGGTCCTCATCGTCAAAGGCGAGAGAGGTGTTTAACCGCATCCTCAGACCAGGTGCGTTACGTCCGACACCTACAGGAATGCCCCAGCTGTCTCCCAGCCACCGCGAGTAGTATAGCGTAGTTTCATCTGAGTTTCTGTCCCACATGACCCACGGGTTGCCAGATGCATCCATTGCAACGCACGGCGCCTGATCGGACCAACTGTCGGGTCGACTTACCATCTGCTGCCCGACCCAGCCCTGGCCAAACGCGGCGGTGGCCGTCAGCGCGAGGACGAGCCGGATAACGTTGGCCCTCATGGTAACCGCCATCTTCTACCGCCGGGACTTCGAGGGAGTTGGGCCGTTCTGCAGGCCGTCTATGACAACTCTATCCCAGCTCGGCGGACACTGCGTTCCGCCAAGAAAGCTCCGATTCACAACAGTCAGGCTAATGTTTTGCGGGAAGACCACGTTCTCTTCGTAGACGTACGGCGGTGAGTTCTGGCCGGGCGGCGGGCCCCAGACCGAGATGACGTCGCCGGTGCCGGCGTTCTCGATTGCGCCTTGTATCGTCTGGTAGTTCTCCGGCACCATGATGAGGTTTCCGTATGCGGTAATGGCATACGCAGTGGCTAGAACCAGCCATAGTATCCTCAATTGAGATTTCACTTCATTGTCCTTTCGCTGTCAGTCAGACAGCAACGTGAACTTGCATTTCTCACTGAACCCGGCTGCCTCCAGGCAACCGAAGTATGCGCCTGCGGGGACGCGCCCGCCATCGGTCAGCCGGGCCTCCCAGGTGGCGGAATGCTGACCCGCAGGCAGGACGCCATCTACCACATGTCCAATGCGGCGTCCTGATATATCATAGACCTCAAGGCTGACCTGGCAGGTCTGTGTTGTTAAGAAGCTGAATCGTGCTTGGTTGCGCGCTGGTGAGGTGACCGCGAGTCTGAGGGCTTCGGGACGCGCGATGTGCGGTTCGTGCTCCAGACTCCCCGATGGCAAGTACCTGTTGTAGAATACATCTTCGTAGGCTCCGTAGGTGATTCCATCCCACACGACCCAGGGGCAACCGTTGCCGTCCAGGCAGACAGCAGCGCCGCCATCGTAGTACGCGGTGTCGTTGTCGAGACGCTCCTCTGATGACCACTCGCTCCCGTCGTAGTGCGCAGCGTACACCCGGAACCCGTCCGAGCCTTCGCCCTGCCGGTCCCACGCGACCCAGACGTTGTCCGGTCGGTCTGCGGCGATGTCCGAGTACCATTCGTTGTAGTTGTGCGCGGTGTCACTCGTCACTC
>CAZQZR010000077.1:0-14813 GCA_964597845.1 uncultured bacterium
GCGCGAACACGTCGGTCTTCATCCCGACCTTGGACAGGAACTTCGCGCAGGTGTACTTGGTAACGTCGTTGGTGACCTCGAAGTAGCCGTGGGCGCCCGCGCCCTTGGCGTGGACGACCCTCTCCGGTATGCGCTCGCGATTGAAGTGAGACAGCTTGTCGTGCAGGTGCACGTCGGACAGAAGTGTGTAGCCCGGGCTGCCGACCGTCAGGCTGTTCTGGTCGTCGCCCACCGGCCGGCCGAAGTTGGTGGTCAGACGTTTCTGTTCTGGCATTGGATACTCCTTTTTCTCTCGCCCAACTCATAATCATTATGAGTTTTGACCCAGCCATTATAGCCGGCGACCCGACGCTGTCAAATCGAATGTGTAAAGGTCAGCGGCGGCAGCGCGGGCAGAGCCCGGAGAGTTCGAGCCGGGCGCTCTTCACGGCCCAGCCGCGATATTGCCGCGCCGGCTTCGCACTGGTGATGTTCAGCCGGTGCACCAACGGGGCGGTCATCGAAAGATCGAGTATCCGACCGCACCGTGAACAAACCAGGTGGGCGTGGGGTTCGGTGTTCGCGTCAAACCGCACCAAGCCGTCCGAGTCCGCGAAGCTGGCGAGCAGTCCGGCATCGGACAGCCGCTTGAGATTCTGGTACAAAGTCGCGATGCTGACCACATGGCCGCGACGGAGCAGGGCATCCCGGATTTCCTCCGTGCTCAGATGGTCGTTGCTGTGTCGCAGCCGGGCGAGTATGAGCCGTCGAGCGCGCGTCGGCCGCAGTCCACGAGAACGCAGCAGCTCGATGACGGTCGGGTCAGATGGCTTCAAGAGCACTACTATAGCCGCAAATGTCCGACGCTTCCAGCCCCGCGGGAATGCGAAAGAAGGAAGCTGAGGGGCGGCCAAAGCCGCCCCTCTTTGTATCGAAGGTGCTGTGCTATTTCAGCACGAAGATATTGTGCTTCTCGCAGACGTCGTGGAGTTGCTTCGGCCACACCGTGACCGTCACTTCCCCGAAGTGCGCCTTGCGGAGCAGGAGCATCTGGACTCGGCCCTGGCCGATGCCGCCGCCGATGGACAGCGGAACCTGGTCCTTCATGATCATGCTGTGATAGGGCATGGTGAGCCGGTCGAGCTGGCCCGACAGCTTGAGCTGTTCCTTCAGGGTCTCCTTTGTCACGCGGATACCCATTGAGGAGAGTTCGTGGCGGCGCTGGGTCAGGTGGTTCCAGGTGAGGATGTCGCCGTTCAGGCCGTGGGTGTCCTTGCCGGTCATCTTGGAGGTATCGGTGACCCAGTCGTCGTAGTCCGCTGCCCGCATCTCGTGCGGATAACCGTCCTTCAAGACCCAGCCGATGCCGATGATGAACACGGCCGGCGAGTAGTCGTTCAGGATGCGGGTCTCGCGCTGCTTACGCGGCAGGTCCGGGTAGCGCCCGAGGATTTCCTCGGCGTGGATGAAGGGCAGGTCCTTTGGCAGGTTCGGGTAGCGCGGGTCTTTGAGTTGCGGGTACATCTGCTGGACGAAGTCCTCGGCCCCGGTGATGACCTTCCATATCTTACGGACGATCATCTTCAGGAATTCGAGGTTCCGGTCCTGGGCGGTGATGACGCGCTCCCAGTCCCACTGGTCGACGTAGGATGAGTGGTCGTGGTCGAGGAAGTAGTCCTTGCGGACCGCGCGCATGTCGGTGTTGATGCCTTCGCCGACGTTGCAGCCGTACTGCTTCAGGGCGAATCTCTTCCACTTCGTCGCCGCCTGCACAATCTGGGCGTTCATCCGCGGCGTTATGCCGAGCCCGCACGGGAAGTCAACCGGCGTGCGCGAGCCGTCGCGGTCGAGGTTGTCGTTCATGCCGCTCTCCTTCTCGACGATGAGCGGCACCTGCACCAGCTGCAGTTTCAGGGCCTCGGCCAGGCCGTCCTCGATGTAGCGCTTTATCGCGTAGATCGCACGCTGGGTTTCCTTGTTGTTGAGAATCGGCCGATAGTTTACCGGCAGAATCTTGTCAACTGCCTCGTACGTGCTGATGCCGGGGCCGGCGAGGTCCGCGGCCTTGCCGGTTTTGCCCGGCTTGGGCATGAAGCTCGCGCCCTTCTTGGGGACCTTCTTCATGACTGTCTTCGGCGCTTTCTTCACGACCTTCTTGGCCGTCTTCTTCTTTGCCATGCTGTTATCTCCTTGATAAATAGTCACTTGCGGCCTGGCTCTGCCCGCGCGATGCCGGGCTGGACTTCAGGCCGGACAAGGGTTTAGTCGGGTCAACGATCCGCAGTGGTCGTAAGAATACCCAAGCGCGCGCGTGTGTCAAGGAGAGGAAGGCAAGTGTTCCGGTGCTCAAGTGGTCCAGTGGTCCAGTGGCGAAAGGCAATCGCTGGACGCTGGACGCGGGGGTTTGACTCGGTGCATCCGGGCGCTAGAATGACTGCCGTTCCGGCCGTCCGCAGAGGCCGGAGCGGAATCGTTTTCAGGAAGGATTCAATTCAGCTAGGTTTTGGGGACAGTCCACGGAGGGACAGTCCCCTTCTCCGGAGGAAGTATGAAAGCACTGACCGCCCGCGATGTCCTCGCCCTGGTTCGGAAAGATCGCATCCGGTTCGTCCAGCTCTGGTTCACCGACGTCCTCGGGTTCCTGAAGGGCGTTACTATTCCGGTTGGCCAGCTTACGCGCGCCCTCGAGGGCGGCATGGCTTTTGACGGCTCGTCCATCGAAGGCTTTGCCCGCATCGAGGAATCGGACATGGTCGCCAAGCCGGACCCGGCGACCTTTGCCATCCTGCCATGGGAGGTGCAGGGCGGTCGCGCCTGTCGGATGTTCTGCGACGTCCAATCGCCTTCGGGGGCGCCGATCGCCGCCGACCCGCGCTTCATCCTGCGCCGGGTGCTGGCCCGGGCGAAGAAGCTCGGCCTGACCTGCTACTGCGGCTGCGAGATGGAATCCTTCTACTTCAAGAACGACAAAGCGCCGGAGTTTCTCGATGTGAGCGGCTATTTCGACCTCTCTCCCACCGCCATCGCCGAACGGGTGCGCCACGACACGATTGACGCACTCGAGAAGCTCGGAGTCAAGGTCGAGTACAGCCACCACGAGGTCGCCCAGAGCCAGCACGAAGTCGACCTCCGCTACACCGACGCGCTCGCGATGGCCGACAACGTCGTCACGTGCCGGTTCGTCGCGAGGCAGGTCGCGCAAGCCAACAACATCCACGTCAGCTTCATGCCCAAGCCGGTCTTCGGCGTCAACGGTTCGGGCATGCACGTCCACATGTCACTGTTCAAGAACGGCCGCAACCTCTTCTTCGACGCCCGCTCGCCGATGAACATCTCGGACACGGCGCGCCACTACGTTGCCGGCCTGCTCCGCTACGCTTCCGAGCTGACCGCGGTCACCAATCAGTGGGTCAACTCGTACAAGCGGCTGGTGCCCGGCTACGAGGCGCCGGTCTACGTATCGTGGGCCCAGATGAACCGCTCGGCGCTGGTGCGCGTGCCCGCTTTCGACAAGAAGCGGCCCAACTCCGCCCGGGTCGAGTACCGCTCGCCCGACCCGGCCTGCAACCCGTACCTCGCGTTCGCCGTGCTCATTGCCGCCGGCCTTGAAGGCGTGACCAACAAGCTGAAGCTCGGCCCGCCGACCTCGGACAACATCTACCGGATGACCGCGAAGGAACGGAAGGCGGCGGGCATCGGCTCGCTGCCGTCCGACCTCTACGGCGCGCTGCTCGAGGCCGAGTCCAGCCCGTTCGTGCGCGCGACCCTCGGCGACGAGATGTTCGAGAACTTCATCCGGAACAAGAAACTCGAGTGGGACGAGTACAAGGCCCAGGTCTCCGAGTTCGAAATCAAGCGCTACCTGCCCATCCTGTAGCGCACCCGATCACCGACCGCCGCGCGGTCCCCGCAAGTTAACAGCTTGCGCTGTCGTCTACAATCTGGAATGACGTCGCGTCAGGAATCGCTTGCTGCGTCACCGGGGCTTCCCGGTTTCCCGACGAGCGGGACAACCACGAGGCCTTGTTCGCCGCGCACCATCTGCCAGGAATCGTGTTCCTTCAGCCTGCCGCTCAGAATCAGCCCGCTCAAAGGGGCTTGGACGAGCCGTTCCACTGTGCGCTGAAGCTCCCTGACTCCGTACTCCGGGCTGTAGCCTGCCTGGGCGAGTGCCTGCTCCGCTTCCTCGCTGACGTGCAGCGTGACGTTGTGCCGTTTGCGCAGTTCCTCTGCAATCGCGTCCAGCATCGGCCGCAGGATTCTCCTCGCGTCCTCCTCACTCAGCGGCCGAAAGACAATCTGCTCATCTACCCGGTTGATGAACTCGGCCCGGAACCGCGCCTTGACCTCATGCTGCATCGCTGTCCTTGATTCAGCCGCGTCCTGGAAGCCGACATTGAAGTGCTTGCCGGGCTGGATGTTGGAAGTCATGACGAAGATGGCGTTCCTTGCGTCCGCGGTCCTGCCCTTTGCATCGGTGACGCGGCCCTCATCGAAGACCTGCAGGAACAGGTCAAAGACCCTCGGGTGAGCCTTCTCCACCTCGTCGAGCAGGACAACTGAATAGGGTTTCGTCCGCAGCCTGCCGGTCAACTGCCCTTCCTCATCATGACCAACATAGCCGGGCGGCGACCCGATGAGCTTGGCAGCGCTGTGCTCTTCCATGTACTCGGACATATCGAGCCGTATCATGTCGGACTCGCTGCCGAAGAGAAACTCCGCCATCAACTTCGCCAGTTGCGTCTTTCCTACGCCGGTGGGTCCGAGGAAGAGGAAGACCCCAAGCGGTCCGCGCCTTTGGGCCAGCCCGGCATGGGCCATGAGCAGCCGCCGGCACACGCGCTCCACCGCCTCATCCTGACCGATGAGCCGTTTCTTCAGGAACGAGTTGAGCTCCAGCAGCCGGGACTGCGCCATCCCTTCCAGATGGCCGGTGACGACTTCCAGCGGTACGCCAATCTTGTCGGACAACACCTGCGCCACGGTCAGCTCTGTGACCTCGCCGCTCGTCCCCTCAGCTCCCGCTGCAATTCCTCTTCCGTCTTCCGTCTCCCGTCTCCCGTCCTTCCCGCCCGGCATCATGCTCAGCACGGGAACCCGTGTTCGCGCCCCGGCCTTGTCCACGAGGTCAATCGCCTTGTCGGGCAACTGATGGTCTGCGTCAAAGCGCACGGATAGGTTCACTGCCGCCTCAAGGGCCTTGTCGGCAATCCGAACCTTGTGATGCTCCTCCCATTTCGGCCTCATGCCTCTGAGTATCGCCATCGTCTCATCGACGCTCGGCTCGTTCACAATGACCTTCTCAAACCGTCGCTCCAAGGCCGAGTCCGGCTCGATGTAGCGGCGGTATTCGGCAATGGTCGTGGCCCCGATGCAACTCAGGTTTCCCCGGGCCAGCGCCGGCTTCATGATATTGGCGGCGTCCATGCTCCCATCGGCCCTGCCCGCACCCACGACATTGTGCAGCTCATCAATGAAGAGAATCACCTCCGGATGCGCCTGCGCTTCCTTGATGATGCGCGTGAGCCTTTCCTCAAACTCGCCCCGGTACTTGGTCCCTGCCACCAGACTGCCGATGTTCAACTCGATGATACGCTTGCCGCCAAGCACGTCCGGGTCCTTGCCTTCTGCAACCCGGATAGCCAGCGCCTCCACGATAGCGGTCTTGCCCACCCCGGCTTCACCAACGAGCACGGGATTGTTTTTGGTGCGGCGGGCAAGAGTCTGGATTACCTCAAGCAGTTCCTGCCGACGCCCGATGATTGGGCCGAGCTTCCCATCCTTGGCCTCTTGTGTCAGGTCGCGGCCATAGCGGTCAAGAAAGTGCGTCGCGGCCAAGTCCTGCTTCTGCTCGCCCGGCTGTACCTTCTCCGGCGCGGGGCCCACGCCGCCTTCCTGTTTGTCATTCCGAACGAAGTGAGGAATCTCGCCTGCCCCCTTCGACACTGCCGCACGCACACGCTCACGCAAATCCTCAGGTTTCACCCCGGCCTCCGCCAGCACGCCGCTGATGACATCACCCGGCTCTTCCATTATGGCCGCCAGTAAATGAAGGCACTTGGCTTGGGCCGGCTGCGCCATACGCTCAGCCCGTGCGAAGACTCGCCTGCATTCCTCACTTCGGTGAACCACCTTCTCGGTCCGCTTGAAGCTGCCCTTGCCAAGCCTTGCCCGGATCTGCCGTCGCAGTTGGGTCGCGTCAAGCTCAAACGCCCGCAGCACGTCCTCAACGCTGCTGCACTCGGCTTGCATCAACTCCCGCACGTCCGAGGTGATTCCTTCGTTCTCGCCGCCGAGCACCTTTTCAAGACTCAGAACACCTGTCATCATGTGTTCCTTCTCGATGTACTGATGCGTCGCCGCCGCAGCCTCCGCCGCAGCCATCTGCCACGCCAATGATGCACCGACCGAGAGTCCCTTCATAGGCTCGTCCCTTCTCTTGCAGTCTGGCTCAGCGGTTGGTCATTGGCCATTGGGAGTTGGTCACTTCCCTTTTGCGTGCTACTTCCCTTCCAACCCGCGAACACGCTGCCGCGCCAACAATACCTGCTGTGAACACTCGGGTGGCGCCAGCTCGATGAACTGCCTGTACGACCTCACTGCAGCTTCTCTCTGGCCGAGCCCTTCATTGGCAAGCGCTCTGGCGAGCCAGGCACCTGCATCTCGCGGCTCGACTTCCAGGACTTTGTCTATGCAGCGAATCGCCTCCTCGAATCGGCCCAAGTCAGAGAGACTCTCTGCCTTGTTGCCCCAAGCTAGCGTGTACCGGGGGTCGAGTGCGAGTGCTCTGTCATAGCTACGGATTGCCTCCTCGTGGCGACCCATTTCGTCGAGGACACAACCTCTGTTGTACCAGATCCCTGCATCCCGCGCATCGAGTTCCAGGGCCGAATCGAAGCACTGAATCGCCTCTTCATGTCGGCCAATGCGGGCAAGAGTGCTCCCCTTGTTGTTCAGTGCGGCAGCGTCGTGTGGGTCAAGTCCAAGTGCCTTGTCATAGCAGCGGATTGCCTCATCGCATCGGCCCAACGCTTTGAGGATGAGTCCTTTGCTCGACCAAGCTGCCGGGTCCCGCGGTTGCAGTTCCAAGGCCTTGTCGACGCAAGGCAGGGCTTCATCGTAGCGACCCAGCCTATGGAGGATGTTACCTTTGTTGTACCAAGCAGCCGTAAGCCCCGGGTCCAGTTCTAGGGCCGTGCCAAAGCAGCGAACCGCCTCGTCTCGACCTAGCTTGTGGAGGCTGCGGCCCTTGTTGTACCAGGCGCCTGCCAGCCGTGGCATACAGCCGATGGCCTTGTCATAGCACCGGACTGCATCTTCGAAGCGGCCTAGGTTGTCGAGGCAATTGCCCTTGTTGTTCCACGTCACTGCGTTCAGTGGGTCGAGGTCCAATGCCCGGTCAAAGCAAAGAATGGCCTCCTCGCGACTGCCCAGATTGTCGAGGCTCTTGCCCTTGTTGCCCCACTCCCAAGCCTCCAGGGCCTCCAACTCAGGTGGAGAGATACTCTCACCGGTCTGACGGTGGAATATCTGTTCGAGGTCTCCCCTCAGTTCCTTGAAGCTCCGGTATCTCCTGTCAGCCTTCTTCTCAAGACAGTGTTTGATGACCGAGAACAACGGCGAGTTCAGTTTTGGCAACGGGGCCTTCGAGTGCAGCCGATGCATTTCCCTCCAGAACGGTGCCGTCTCCGACTCCGCGACTTCCGTGGGCAACGGGGTAAGGAAGGGTAGCCGACCGCCACTCGCCATCTGGAACAGTACAATCCCGAAGGAGTAGATGTCGCTACGCTCGTCACACGAGGCCGCGTCGGTGAATTGCTCGGGAGGCATGTGGGTGGGCGTGCCGAAGCCTGTGCCCTCCATCGTATGACCCGAAGGGCCGGCTGTTCCCTGCTGGACGCTCAGCCTGATTCCAGGCATGGCCCGTGATGGACCGAGCAGTCCGGCCAAACCAAAGTCGGTGATTCTGACTGTCTTGTCCGAGTCTATCATGATATTAGCTGGCTTGATGTCCCGGTGGCAGCGTACGCCCTTGGAGTACGCGTATTCCATTCCGTGGCAGATCTGGACTGCCCACCGCAGGCTCTGCGCAAGGTCCGGCGGCCTTTGTCGCAAATAGCCCTCTAGCGTGTTCAGCCCGTCTTCGCCTGGGGCGATGTACTCCATTGCGATGAACAGCCTTCCTGCGACTTCCTCTATGAAGTAGGCCCGCACAAGATACGGATGGCGTTCCATATCCACCCAGACGCCTGCTTCCTTGCGAAACAGTTCTCGGGTTTGAGCCTCGTTGGCACACCCCTCGCGGATGGCCTTCATGGCATAGACCATGACTCCGTTAGTCTCTCGTGCGTAGACTAGGTAGACGACCCCGAATCCACCCGCGCCCAGAACGCCGCAGACCACGTACTTCTGGTCAATGACATCGCCCTTCTTGTACGCGGCTCCGGGCACGGAATCCCTCAGACCCGGAATCCTCGGAACGCTTGGACTCAGAGAATCGCTATTCAAGCTCGTGCCCTTCTGAACGTGTGCCGCGCAGCGCCTTACACATGGGAGCGCTTACACTGGAAGAGGACGTTGCTGTCAACGTACAGATGCCTCGCCGCCCCAACCTCCGTGGTTGCCATATGCCGGTCCAGCAATGCACTGGCCGAGAGCCCGCTTCGTTCCCGATTCACTTTGTCAGAGTAGCCACCAAATGCTGCGGTCTCCACTCAAGGCCCGGTACATAGAGCAACACCGAGCTGCTTCAAGGTCATGGCGGCCCAGAAAAAAGAGGCTGTTGCTCTTGCCGAGCCAAGCCTTGGCATATCGCGGGTCAAGTTTGATGGCTGCATCATAACAGCGAACCGCCTCTGCGTCCTTGTCCTCGCGGCCGAAATGTAGACAGGCTCCACGACCGAACCAGGCAACTACGTCTTGCGGGGCAGACTTGAGAACCTGCTCGAAGCACCGGTTGACTTCATCGTAGGGTTTCGAGAAGATACCGCGGCCGGGGTTGCTGTACAAGGGTGATGACATGCGGAGATCTTCAAATAGCGCTGCCTCGAAACAGCTAACTGCCTCTGCGCGTCGCCCCATATGCCAAAGGCTCAGTCCTTTGCCGTAACACACTTGTGTGTGGTCCGGGGCAAGCTCGATGACCTTGTCAAAGCATCTCACTGCCTCTTCATTTCTTCCGAGACAGGCGAGCGCTTCACCCTTACCCTCCCACGCTTCTGAGCAGCATGGGTCAGTTTTCACAGCACGGTCATAGCAGTCCACGGCTTCCTCATTCCGGCCCAGACTACGGAGACAGAGTCCCTTGGCGCACGCGGTGGTTACATCCAGAGGCACGATCTCTAGGGCTTTATCGTAGCAGTCAATCGCCTCCTCATTTCGCCCAAAGAGCCACAGACCGCGACCCTTGGCACACCAGGCATCTGCGTTACGCGGGTCCGATTCCAGCACCCGGTCGAAGCAGCGCGTTTTTTCGTCGCAGGAGTGGGAGTACCTGCCCTTGAGTATCCACGCACGCGCGTCCCGCGGGTCAAGTTCCAAGGCCTTGTCGAAGCAGCGCCTCGCTTCATCGTATCGGGCCAGAACTGCAAGGAAGACTCCCTTGTTGTTCCATTCTCGGGTCGTCAAAGGAGGGACCTCGGGCGGTCGTACAACTCCGCCGGTCAATCGTCCGTACGCGGATTCGAGGTCGCAGCGCAACTCAGTGAATCCACGGTATCTCTTACGAGGCCCTTTCTCCAGGCATCGCCGGATCATGGCAGACAGTGGGGAACCTAACTCTGGTACGGGTGCTTTGGCGTGCAAACGATGCATCTCGCGCCAAAACCGGGCTGACTCGACGTCTGAGTCGTCCTTTGGAAAGGGGGCGAGAAACGGAAGCCGGCCTCCCGAGGCCATCTGGTAAAGCACGATGCCGAAGCTGTAGATGTCGCTGCGTTCGTCGCACGAAGCAGCGTCGGTGAACTGCTCTGGTGGCATGTGCGTCGGCGTGCCGAACCCGGCTCCTCCCTTCGTTACGCAAGAGAGTCCCACCCTTCCATCCTGTACACGCGACACGACCCCAGTGACGGACTTAGCTGGCCCGAAAACTCCGGCCAGGCCGAAGTCGGTAATCTTGACCCTCCTGTCCTTGTCTATCATGATATTGGCTGGTTTGATGTCTCGGTGGCAGCGAATGCCCCTGGAGTACGCATACTCCATTCCATAGCAGAACTGGATCGCCCAGTGGAGGCTCTGCGCAAGGTCAGGCGGCTTATGGCGCAGATAGCCATCCAGGGTATTCAGCCCTTGCTCGTCCGGGGCGATGAACTCCAAAGCGATGAACAGCCTGTGTTCGACTTTGATGACGAGCTCCGCCCTAACAAGATAAGGGTAGTTCTCAAGGTCCACCCAGACCTGGGCCTCTCTCTCAAACCGTGCCCTCGACTGAGCATCAGCCATGAGTTCGTCGCGGAATGTCTTTAGGGCGTAGTCGATGCTGCCCAATCTGACAAGGTAGACAACTCCGAACCCCCCTCTGCCCAAGACTCCTCGGACATTGAGGTTGCCCCCGCCAATCGTATCGCCCCTCTTGTAGGCCGCGCCGGGCAGGGAGTCCCTCAGACCGGGAATGCAGGGATCGCTCGGACTTAGAGAATCGCTATTCATGCTAGTACCCGCCCGAACGGATGCCGCGCAGCACCCCGCAACTTGGACAGGTTGCAGCTAGGGGCGACTGCAGTGTCGAGGCTGGCGTTTGGCAACGGGCTCTTCATAGAAGCGTCCGTGTTACCCCGTTGTCACGAGGCGTACGGCCTGATTCCCAAGCTCAAGCGCCTTCTTCATCATCATGTTGGGTAACTCGTAGACGGCGTCCGACAATGCGAAGGCTTCCCGCAGGGCGTTGAACCTATCGGCCATCGGCGGGTGCGTTCGGCGTGTGCCCGTACCGACATCTTCTCGTAGCTGCAGGCACACAAACACCAGTTCTGCTCCTGTGATGGCGGCTTCGAGATCGACATCTCGCAGTTCGCCGCTGCGGAGGTCCTTGGCAAGCCAGTTCAGCAGCATGGCGAATCCGACAAGGTCGGCTTCGAACTCCTGCTCCGGACTGTGCGTCTGGACGAGATGGTCGCAGAGCAGGTGTGCGAGCTCATGCGCGAGAGTATACCCGACTGCACGTTCGTGTAGCAGTCCAAGGAACCACATCTTGTCATCGGGCAGGACCAAGCTGCTGGGAGGGATATGCGGCATCTTGTTGCTTTGAATCTGTCTCAAGAGAGTCACAACATGCACTACGGCCTCGTCGTCGCTGCCGTCCGCCCGGAAAGGAGCTGTGCCAGCATAGGTGCCCGGCTTCGTCTCCGCCGTCATGAGTAGGACCTTTCCGATAGAGTGCAGCAGCGTTCTCCACCCCTTGTTCACTGTGAGCACGAACCCTCTGTAGCCGTCCCTTGAATCCGCGAGGCAAGCGTTTGGCTCCTTCGTGAGTAGTTCGCCCACGGCGACTTGGGCTCGGACAAAATCCTGTATCTCCCAAGGCATTCCGCCGAGCAGGTCTCGGACGACCCCTTGGAGCAACTCGTCGTCACGCAACGGTGGTGAACCGCCGCGTGCGAGTTCCAGCAGGCGTGGGTTGTTCTTGTAGATGGCTTCGATCTCTGACCTTGTGCGATATCGGGGTGTCGCGTCCTCCTTTTCGCGTCGAAGCCGGGCCAGGTAGGCGTGAGGGCCTATCGGGTCATGGGAGAGATCCGCGTACTCCAAGGGTAAGCTTGCGGCGGAATCCAGTTGGCCCATCTCGACGCAGGCTGCCAAACCCATGAGGGCGGAGTCAGAATCCGGTCTGAGGGCCAGCGCCGTCTCGTAACACTTCTGCGCCTGCTTAAGAAGTACGTGGACGTGCAGCAGTGCGGACCACAGGGCCATTCCGCTTGCCGGCATCGTAGGTAGCTGGGCGTCATGGACTGCGCGGGCAAAGCGGAACGAGCAAGCACCCTTGCCTTCACATGCGCTCGAGTTCCCGCAGCCCAACGTGAGGGCTTTGTTGAAGCATGCTGAAGCGTCGCACCACAGGCCCTCGTTGAGAAGCACCAGCCCTTTGGCTGCCCAGTGTTCATCGCCTTCAGGTGGCGGCAGTGTTTCGAGTGGGTCTTGTCCCAGCTTGGTGCTTGGGTCTGTCTCGGTCTCCACACGACATGCTTCTGCAAGCAGAGTCAACACGCCAGAGTAAGTTAGGTTTCCTTCAAGACCCTCCTCTGAACCCAGTAGTTCATTGAAGAGCGAGTCCAACGGGTCTAGAAGTCGCTCTGTGCGCGCCCGGTAAAGGGCTCTGGTCCGATACTCGAGCACTCGGGCTCGGAATACCGCGTCTGTCCTCAGCCAAAGCAGCAGGTTGGCGAACTGACGTGAGCCCAGTTGCTTTGGGTCCGTCTTACGCACTCCGGGCGAGTCCGCGGTATCTTCTATCATGAGCAGGTTGTAGCGGAAACGCGCAGCATTGTCAATCCAAGCCGCGGGCCGCTTAGCCTCGTGCCGCTTGTCCTCAGGCCATCTTGCGTCGCCACGGGGTCGCCCTGCCGGCAGGATCGGGTCGAGTTGTCGATTCTCACCGGTCAGAGAAGCCCAGCAGGCGGGTGGGAACGCATCTGCTGTTCGTAGAACTGCAGCCTGATGACTTTCGTCTGTGCCTCGCGGACCACGTCGAACAAGACCCGGCCAAGCCGACCTTGGTAGTTCGTCAATCTGCCCAGCGCCGTAGTCAGTCGTCGCGCCTGGCCAATACTGAAAGCAGCGTCCCAGTCTTGGATGCCGCGAAGCAGGTCATCGAGCACCCTCTGATGACTGCGTTGAACGAAGTCGCCGCATTCGACCATATCGCTTATGGTCTTGAAACGCACGCTGTTCGGTACCATCTTGCCGAGTGCGGCCTTCACGAGTTGCTCGCATTCAAGCATAGCGCCGTCAGTAGTGCTAAGGCCTTTCTTCACAAGCAGCGAGAAGATGACGGCACTGAGCATCTTGCGAGCAACTTCTGCGTGGTGACGCCCGGCCTTCTTGTCTCCAAATGTGAGGAAGTCGTCCTCATTCACTTTGCCGCCGTGTGCAATCCGGCTCCGAAGGCCATAGAACGCGTCCCACCACTTCTTCAGGCCCCGTTCGTGGTACCGCTCGAACCTGTCATGCAGCAGGAGTTCACTAAGCCCTTGCCGCACGGTTGCGCTGATTCCGGGAGCCGCGTCCGACTTCCGTTGACGCGCCTTAGTGAAGAGGGCCTCGAACGCCAGTGCGAGGGTCAGCACGAAGAACACGTTGGAGATGGGCCTGTCGTCCCAAAGCCAGTACGCCTCGTTGTGCAGGATGATGGCTCGGCGGATTCGAGGGAGCAGTTCACTCTGACCCAGGCTTGGCGCTTGGGCAAAGAGCGCCGACAGTCCCAAGAGGAGATGCTCGCTCCACGCGCTCGCGTAAAACGGTTTGGTACGGTACGGCTTGATCCGGCGGAAACTCTGGTACCTCGGTTGGCGCACGCGCACTTCCTTGCAGTTGAAGCTATCGCGGGTGCAGCCGAGTTTGTCGTTGCCCCGGGACAAGTGGCAATACATCATGATCACGACCATCTCGTCCAAAGGCAGCGCCGTCTCGGTTTCGCGTAGCGCTGCGTGGGGAGAGCCCCCTGCCAGACGATCCCATCGGTACTTGTCGCACCAGCGCAGGTATCGGGACCGCAGGCCAGCCGGTACTCTGTCTCTGACAGCGTCTTCCCATTTCACGAAGCGCCAGCCGCCCACCTGCGTCGGAGGCGCAGAGGCCATGAATGGAAGCATCACCAAGGTCGGAGACTTCGGAGACGTCTTACGCATTTCGGGCGGGGTTGCGGACAGGCGAGGCAATACGCTTGCGGCGGGGCGTGGGCCGAGAAAAGGACTGAGGACGGAGGAAAGAAGAGGGAGGAGGGAAGACGGAGGAGGAGGAAGAAAGACCGAGGTCGGAGGATGGAGGATTCACGTCAGGACCTGAGGACGGAGGACGAGAAAAGGAGTGAAGATGGAGGATGGAGGGCGGAGGAGGGAAGATGGAAGAGGGAGGAGGGAAGATCGAGGATTGAAGATGGAGGAGGGAGGAGTGAAGATAGAGGAATGAAGACCCCGGAAGGGGGACACAAGAACGAAGAGAGAGGAACCGGAAGTGCGTCGGGCGCGTTTCCCATTAATTCCGGGGACATAATAAAAGATTCCTGGGGCGCTGGGGCATCTTGATTCAACGCTCGTCAAGGGCGGGCGGGGCGCAGGCTCCGCCGCCATCGGAAGATTCAGCCGATTTGGTCATGCTATTCCAGTGAGAAGATACCGGCACGCTGCTCAGTGTCAAGCCTGTGCGCGGGCGCGGGCACCGGCGAGACGGTCTACCGGCCATTCAAGTGATTTCGGAGTCACGCATTTCGGGCGGGGTTGCGGACAGGCGAGACAATGCGCTTGCGGCGGGGCGCGGCGGAGGCGATGGCGGGTGCAGGATAAGACTGAGGAGAGAGGACTGAGGAATGAGGAAGGAGGAATCCGGGAAGAGGATGGAGGAAGGAGGATGGAGGATTCACGTCAGGACCTGAGGACGAAGTTCCGAGCAGCGACGGAGTCGTGGGCGTGCGGCCGGATTTGGCCTTGCATCGGTATGTATGTTAGGCGTGTGCCGGCTGGAGTCAAGCGGATGCGCTGACTCGGGCAGTTGGCAGCGGATGGCCGCAGGTCGCGCGGGTTGTACGAAAAAGGGGGCAGGCGCAGGACTGAGGCCTGTTGCGGGCGCTGGAGCGCGGGCTGGAACGATAGCTGTTGCGAGGCACGTGCCGGGTGCTGTTGCGG
>CAZQZR010000078.1:0-14714 GCA_964597845.1 uncultured bacterium
GAAGAGCAGCATCTCTCTTTGCAGCCAAGCCACGTTTCTATCTCGGGACTAGGGAGCCCGGCGAGTCATTGACAAGCCGGACTGCGGGCTTAAGCTTGCACCCATGCTGAAGCGCTTGGGCTTGATGATTCCCTGCCTGCTGGTTCTGGCCGGTTGTCCGAAGAACGCGCCGCCCATGGCCCCCTCGCTCGAGGGACCGACGATCGCCGAGCGGGGCGATTCGGTCCGGGTCACGGCTTACTCGTTCGACCGGGAGTCCGATTCGCTGTCCTATTTCTTTGCGTGGGGCGACGGCACTGAGTCGGGATGGAGCGGGCCGATTGCATCCGGGGTCGAGTGCGTGATGACGCACGCCTATGAGGACACCGGTACGTACGGTGTCGCGGCGAAGTGCCGGGATGCGGGTCACGAGACCGACTGGTCCGACACGCTCTTCGTCCGCGTCGGTGAATACGGGCCGTACGTTCCGCACCGACCGTCGGGGCCGGACACGGTGCCGGTCGGGGATTCCGTGGCATTTGTCACCGCGGCCGGCCATCCACTGCAGCGGCGGGTGTCTTTCCAGTTCGACTGGGGTGACACGCTCGGTGACTGGAGCGGGTTCGTTCGAGCGGGCGAGTTTTTCTCAGCGCATCATGCCTTCACGCGCGGCGGCGTGATGGCCGTGCGGGCTCGGGCCCGGGACACACTGGAACACGTCTCAGACTGGTCCAAGCCGGAATCGGTCGTCGTTATTGACACGTTCCGGCTCAGGCTGCCGGGCGCCGGGCGTTCTCCGCTTTACAGCTATTGAGCTATTGCTACAATTTCAGTCCGCTAATCACCAGGAGGTAACGTGAAGAGATTCGTGTGGTTCGGTGCCATTGCGCTGGCAGTGATGGCAGTCATGCCGGCGTTGGCGACAGACTACGTTAACATCGTCGAGATGAAGGTTAAGGTCTACGCGACGCCGGAGCAGGTCGCGCGCATCGCGCCCGACGTGCTGGAGTTCTACGGCGTCGGCGAGGGCTGGTTTGTCGGCGCGGTGAAGCAGCCGGTCTACGAGGAACTGGTACGGGAAGGGTTCAGAATTGACGTACTCGTGCCGGATGTGCATGCGGCGGCGATGCAGTACGACGGGGTCTTCCACACATACCAGCAACTGCGCGACACGATGGCGATAATCGCCCAGAACCACCCGGATATCTGCCGGCTCGATACCATCGGCCATTCGTACAACGGCAATCTGATACTCGCCATGAAGATCTCGGACAACGTGGACGCGATGGAAGGCGAGCCGCGCATCTGCTTCGACTGCTCGATTCACGGGAACGAGAACAACGGCTGCGAAATCGGCCTGTACGCGATTATTCAGCTCGTCAGCGGCTATGGCGTGGACCCCGACATCACGCGCTGGGTGAACGAACGGGAAATCTGGTTCGTCCCCATGGACAATCCGGACGGGCTGATATCGCGCTCGCGCTACAACGGCAACGGCGTTGACTGCAACCGGAACTACGGGTTGGCCTGGGATTTCGGGACGGGTGGCGGAACCGAGCCGTTCTCCGAGCCGGAGACGCAGTGCTACTACTTCCTCAGCGAAGAGCACCCGATGGCGGCATGGTCTCAGTACCACTCGGGTGCCACGACGGCGATGTGGTGCTGGGGCTACACGACCAAGGCGACGATGGACTCGGTGGTCAATAAGTACGAGATGGATCGGTATGGAGCAATCTGCGGACTCGAGCCCGGGCAGATTTCGCGCATCCTCTACTCGGTCTACGGCGGCTCCACCGACTGGTACTACGGGGCGCGCGGCGCGCTGGGCTACGCGGTCGAGGTGTGCAACGGCCAGCCCAGCCCGCCATCGGACATAGACACCATCAACGCGCGGAACTGGCGGGCAATGAAGGAGCAGATTGAGCGCGTCATGTGGGGCATTCGGGGCCGCGTGCTGGATTCTCTGTCGGGCGCGCCGGTTGACGCGCGCGTGACAGTGAATCCGCCCAACTGGTTCACCTACACCGACTCGATGGGCTACTATGACAAGAACGTCCACGCCGGCACGTACACGGTCACCGTGGAGGCGAGTGGCTATACGACGAAGAGCGTGAGTGGTGTCGTAGTCCCGGCGGACACATTTGCGGTCGTCGACTTCAGCCTTGCGCCCGACACCACCGCGCCGGCCTGCGCGTTCAAGGTAATAACCACCTATATGAACGAGAGCCCTGCTAACTCCAACCCGACCTTTCCGAGCTACGCCTTGGGCCAGGCCGACGGCATCCGCTACTCGATTGGTAACGACGGCTATTGCAGCTTCGACATGGGCGACAAGACCCCGATTATCAACGGCGCAAGCTCGGACTTCAGCGTCATCGAGGGTGACGGAGACCCCGAGGCGTGCAGCGTGTTCGTCTCGAACGACTGGAACGGGCCGTGGCACTACGTCGGCTTTGGAACCGGCACCCAGGGCTACGACCTCGCGGTCGCGGGTATGAGCACGGCCCAATACGTGCGAATCGTCGACGACGGCAACGGCGGGTCTGGGCCCTACGCGGGATTCGACCTCGACGCGATTGAGGCGGTCGTGGTCAACGCTCCGGCGATTGCTTACCAGGGACAAACGGTCATCGACTCGCCGCCGGGCGGCAACGGCGACGGCAAGTTCGACCCGGGCGAGAACGCGGACCTCGTGGTCGCGCTCAAGAACGCCGGGCGCCTCGGTGTCGATAGTCTCTCCGCAGTCCTCAGGACAGCCGACGCGTACGTTTCGGTGTCGGACTCGACCGGCTACTACGGCACCGTACCATCGGACTCGACGCGGTCGAACGACGCGGACCGGTTTCACGTCGCGGCCGCCGGGAACACGCCGCAGGAGCACCAGGCCCTGATGCGGCTCTATGTCGCGGGCACGGATTACTCGGACAGCGTGCTGTTCTACATGACGGTCGGAGAAATACTCGTGACCGACCCGATTTCGGACGGCCCGCGCACGCCGCCGGTGTACTGGGCGTACGACGACATCGACACGCTCTATCCTCAGCACCCGCAGTACGAATGGGCTGAGGTCAACGCGATCGGGACTCGTCTCACGTTCCCGGACAACGACGCCGTTGTGGCCGTCAGCATTCCGCCCGGCTTCGGACCGCTCAAGTTCTACGGTCAGCGCTATACCCAGGTGTCGGTGTCGGCTGACGGCTGGATTGCCTGCGGCAACTACACGACATCGAACTTCGACAACACGGGCCTGCCCAGCACTTCAGCCCCGCGCGCAACCGTGTTTGTCAACTGGGACGACCTGTTCCCGTACTCGGGCGGCGGCGGAGCCGGCTACGTCTACTGGTACCACGACACGACCAACCACCGGTTCATCGTTGAGTACGACAGCGTCAGATACTACTCGGGCGGGCAGCGGGACAAGTTCGAGGCCGTCTACTACGACACGACCGTTGCCACGCCTTCAGGCGACAACGCCATCGTCGTGCAGTACCAGACCGCGAACGGCTTCTCGGGCTCGACCGTCGGCATCCAGGACCCGACCCGGGCCGTCGCGATCCAGGACCTGTTCAACGGTTTTCTCACGCACGGCGCGGCACCGATCGCCGCGGGCCGGGCAATCAAGTACACCACCCAGGACCCGACCGCAATCGCCGAGCCGGTTTCAAGCGCACTGCCGGACACCCGGCCGAACCTCACGAGCCTCGGCAACCCGAGTCGCGGCCGCGTCACGCTCTCCTACAACCTGCCGGTTGCCGGGGTCGCGACGCTGACGGTGTACGACGGTACGGGGCGGCTGGTGGAGCAACTGGCGAGCGGCCCCTCCCGGGCCGGGGTGCACCACATCGTTTGGGACGGCACTGACGCCGAAGGCCGGAAGGTCGGCACCGGCGTATACCTCGTTCGGTTGGTGACTGGCGACAAGTCCATGGTCCAGAAGACCGCGGTCATACGATGAGGAAAAGCCACAAGGACAAAGTGCAAAGGACAAAGCAAAGAGGGCAAAGGACAAAATCCCAAGTCCGAAGTCCGCAACTCGCAACTCGCAACTCGCAACTCGTAACTCGTCCTCGTAAGTCCTGGGACCATTACTTCATGGACATCGCGCAACTGGTGAGCGAGCGCTCGACCTGCCTTCGGCGAAAGGTCGGCGCCGTGCTGGTGCGCGACAAGCGGATTCTCTGCACCGGGTACAACGGCGCGGCGCACGGTTTGGAGCACTGCGACGAAGTCGGCTGCCTGCGCGACAAGCTGCATATCAAGCCGGCGGAGCGCATCGAGATCTGCCGGGGGATACACGCGGAGCAGAACGCGCTGGTGCAGGCCGCGGCGTTCGGCATCAGCGTCTCGAAAGCGACGCTCTACTGCACGCACGAGCCGTGCATCACCTGCTCGAAGATGCTCCTGAACGCGGGTATCAGGCAGTTCGTGGTGAAGGAGCCGTACCCGGACAAGCTCGGCCGCAAGATGCTGGCCGAGGCGCGCATAAAGGTCCGCAGGCCGGTCTAGACCGGCAGCGGCGGTAATATCGCGGCGGCCTTCGGGCCGCCGCGCTTTGCCCATTGACAGCCGGAACGTGAAGCCTATACTGACCTTAAGTTTGGGGTAGTTGAGGCTCGAAACCGGAGGGCGACGGAGTTGCCGCCGCACGTCGCGTATGGTGCCTCGCGCCAGGCGCTCCCGGTTCCCTCCCAAAGGAGGCAGTATGCTGAGACTGTCTTTAATGCTGTTGCCGGCGTTCCTTTTCGCCGCCGGTGACTTAAGCCCGGTCACGGTCCTGCCGCGGGACGGCACGGTGCCTGCGGGCGCCGCACTCGTGACCGGCCGGCCGGCGCCGGGCGGCGCTGCGTTCCGGGTCGACATCGGCACATTGGATACCATCGGCGGAACGACCTACGACTGGCAGGCGAACGGCCCAAGCTGGCGCAAGCTTGTCTACTCGCCCGGTTACGGTCTCCACGCCACTTGGATGTACTCCGCCGAGTCGAACACCAGCTTCTCGGACCGCAACATGCGCTACAACTACTATGACGCGGGCTCGGGTTACGGTTGGAACTGGATTGATCTGGACTACATGGAGTCGGGCGTGAACACATTCACGGTCCGCTCGGGATACGGCAGCATCGACGCGGACCCGACGAGCGGAGCGGCGGTCATCAGTTGCCACTACCAGGGTACCGGCGGCGTGACGCCCATGGTCGCTCGAGACGTGGACGTCGGGTGCGGCATCTTCGACCTCGCCGACGGCGAGCCGGTCCTTGGAGTTACCCAGTGGCCGCCGATTTCCGTGGGCCAGGACGGCACCATCAACATCTTCCCGATTACCGACGTTTACAGCATGAGCTACAGCCACATCGCGGCCGGCAACTGGCCGACCTTCTCCACCCCGGTCACGGGGATCTACCCGAGCCCGGGCTTCCCGACCCAAAGTATCGCTGCCTCGAAGGGGTCAGGCAAGGTCTGTCTGGTATGGGAAATCAGCACCGACGACCCCCAGGATGCGTACCTGCAGACGTCAACGAACAACGGGGCGACCTGGACCAACCCGCAGTGGTTGCAGCCGCCGGACGCTTACGGCGGCGATACCGTCACCGCGTTCCACATCACCTCGCTGTTTCCTTTCTACGACAACGGCGACCGGCTGAACATCGTGGCCAACCTTTCCCCGGAAGTGAACGGCACCGTTTACTTCGTCCCGTCGCAGATCTGGCACTACTGCCCGGATAACACGCCGCAGTGGAACCGCATCCACATCGCGGGCTGCGACCCGTTCAACCTGCAGGGGACCGTCGGCTACAACGCGACGTATGCCTGCCGTCCGAGCATCGGCCAGGACGACGACGGCGACCTGTTCGTCGCCTGGGAGCAGTTTGACTCGGCCAACGTCGAGCCGAGCACCGCACGTCTGCGCGCCGACGTCTGGGCCGCGGGTTCAATCGACGGCGGCATCAACTGGTCGACTCCAGTGAAGCTGACAACGGCCGGGACCGCGTCGTGTCGTTTTCCCTGTATCTCTGACCTAGCCGGGCCGGGTGATTCGATAGCGGTAATCTACGAGGTGGACCAGTGCGCCGGGTTCTTCGTCCAGACCGAGGGACCGGCGACCGACAACCCGATTGTCGTGCAGAAGGTCCCGATAGACTCGCTTATCCAGCGCGGCCCGTATAGCGGCCGAGTCATCAGGCCGAACGGAGGCGAGGTCCTCTTCGGAGGGGACACGTTCCACATCAATTGGTCCGTGACCCCGCAGACCTTCGACCACGGCGTCCTGTCGCTCTCAACCGACGGCGGCAGCACGTTTCCGACCGTCCTCGGAACGTCAATCCCGCCTGCGGAGACCACCCTTTTCTGGGACCCAGTTCCTCAGCTCAGCTGCTCGCGCTGCCGGGTGAAGTTCGCTGCGAAGGATTCGCTTGGCGCCACGGTCTTCAGTGACATGAGTGACGCTAGCTTCACGATTGACTCCGATACTCCGCCTGCGCCGGTAATGGTCTTCCCCAAAGCGGATACCGCTATCAAGAACCCCTCGGTGGCATTCCGTTGGCACAAGGCCCCGGACACCAGCGGCATTGCCTGCTACCGGCTGCAGGTCGCCTATGACTCGCTGTTCGTGGCGATGGCGGATACGGCCCGATGCACGGAGACGACGTATGCCAAGCTGCTGTCCCCGGACACAGTCTATTACTGGCGGCTGATGGCCACGGACCGCGCGGGGCACGACGGCCGGTGGACGCGGGCGTCCCGGTTCGAAATCGACGCCGGGATTCCGGGTACTCCTACACTGCTTGAGCCCGTCGGGGACACGTGGCTGCTTTCGCCGGACATGGTCTTCCGATGGACTGCTGTGCAGTTCGGCGATAAGGGCAGACCCTCTAGGCCCCGCGTGCTCTCGCCGGTGCGCTACATCCTGTCGGTCGACACCGCGGCAACCAACATCGACCTCTGGGTTGATACTCTGTCCGTCACGACCGACACATTGACCGTGCCGTGGCAGCATCGCTACTGGTGGAAGGTTCGGGCCTTTGACCTCGCAGGAAACACGGGGCCGGCCACCGCGCCCTCATCCTTCGGGTTCGATACTACGCAGCCGCCCGTGGCCGTGCTCGCCTCTCCGCCGGACAGCGGCGTCATCCGCACCGACACGACCAGTCTCATCTGGCGGTCGGTCAGGGACAATGCCAGCGGCGTGAGCTGCTACCACCTGCAGTTGGCACCCGACACCATGTTTACGGAGACACTCGTGGTCGCGGACACGGCATGTCTCGAAACGCTGCAGAACGAGGGGGCGTACTACTGGCGTGTGCGGGCGGTTGACAGTGCCGGCAACGTCGGCCAGTGGAGCCCGCGACGCACGTTCACCCATATCGTCGTGGGCGTCTCTGAGAACCGTCTGGAACTGGGTACGGAGGTCCGCCTGTTCAAGCCCGCGCCGAACCCATTCACGCGGGCGACGGTCGTGCGTCTGACGCTGCCCCGGGACATGCCGATTACAGCCGACCTCTACAATACCGCCGGGCAGAAGGTACGGTCGCTCGCCTCCGGAGTCAGGTGCGCCGGAGCGCACAGCCTGATCTGGGACGGCACCGACGCCGGCGGACGAAGCGTGCAGGCCGGCGTCTACTACCTGCGCATGACCGCGGAGGGCGGCACCGTTACTCAGGCGGTCGTGCTTTCGCGGTAGCTGCTTGACCAGGAAGCTGGTCATTACCGTGTAGCCCGGACCAAACTTAGGCGGCCGCCGAGCCCCAAAGCCCGGCGGCCGCTGCCTTCCGGGCGCGCGGAAGAGACGGACTGCGGTCAACAGCGGACGGCTTCGCGGCGCGGCCGCGCCGACTTCGTGTGAAGCGAAGACGGCTACCGTCCCCGATAGTCTCGATAGCCCCCGTTGGAGGCTGCCTCACGCTTTGTTGCACTTCGACGTTGAATGCGGGCCTCTCCGGCCTTGGCGGTTATCTCGTCTGAGGATGGCGGACCGCGGCGCTATCTGAATTCTTTGATGTAGTCGAGGCGGGTGACGAGACCGGGCGAGGCAATCCAGAGGTAGTGGTCGTCGGCGTATAGCGAGGAGATTTCGGAGACTTGGAGGCCACGGGTCGCGTCAATCACGGTGTAGGAGTCGTCCTTCGTGTCGAGCACCGTGATGCTCGAACCCGTGGCCATGAAGACGCGGGTGCCGGACGCGGCCAGGGCGTTGACCGGGGCCTGGAGGTCGAAGCCCGGCGGCACGTACCGGAACCACGCGCCGTCAGTGGTACGCGAGACGATGCCGCCGAGCGTACCGAAGTAGGCGGTGCCGTTGCCGGTCCGGGCGATGTCGAACACGCCCCAGTCGGTCGCGCCGTAGGGGTCGTTGTAATCGAGGATGCCGTCGCCCGTGGACAGGAACAGCCCCTGGTCGGTGCCGAAGATGAGCGAATCGTGAAACTGGAGCATGCCGGTGACGCGGCGGGGCAGGCTGAGTAGCTGGGCCAGCTTGTTGTCCGGGCCGAGCGAGTAGACGCCGTAGTCGGTTCCGAGCAGGAGCCCGGCCGAATCGGCGAGCAGCGCGCCCAAGCCTTCGCTCCGTTCGAGGGTCGTGACGTTGCCGAGCAGGAGGCGGAAGCCGCCGGTGGAGAGGTCGCCGGGCCGGGTGAGGAAGTACTGCCAGTCTCCGGCCGTGTCGAGCGAGACCGCGGTCTCGCCGCCGATGAACCAGAGCCGGCTGTCGAGGCGGGCGATGCGACGGACCGGGGCTTGCGACGGGCCGAAGCGGATGTGCGCTTCACTGAACCCGGAGCGGACGTTGTAGACGATGATGCCGTAGTTCTCGGCCGCGGCGAACAGCCGCTTGTTGCCTCTGTCCGGTCGGACCAGCGTGATGTTGTGGTTGAGCAGTTGCTCGTCCATGACGAAGTAGGGGGTAAGGAACGGGAAGTCGCGCGGCTGGAGCGTGTCCTTCGCGCCATACCAGTTGAGGTCGGACGGGAATTCGCTGACCGGTGTGAAGTCCGCGGCGTTGCGGGCGCGGAAGAAGGCGCCGGCATCGGTCTCGAAGTAGGCGCCGTCCGCAGCGACGCCGATAGAGGAAACGTGCTTGAACGGCGCGAAAAGTTCCTCGACCCGGCTGGTGGCAGGGATGTAGCGGTAGATGTGGTCTTCGGTGGTGATGAAGACGTCGCCCCGGGACGGGTTGTGGGCGCAGAGTTGAACGTCGCCGTCGATTCCATCAGCCCCGGTCAGGGTCCGGAGAAGGCGGTAGCGGGTATGGTCGAAGATACAGACGCCGGCCGGGACCGCGACGTACAGTTCCGAGCCGGTGCTCGAGATGCAGCGGATTTCGTCCAGCGAAGGGTAGGCTTGCCAGTTGTCGGGGGTGTAGCTGCCGAGCAGGGCCAGGAGGATGAGGTGAACCACTGTGCGCTGTTACGACGTTTTGGGGACAGTCCCCGGATTTCCTGCCGGAAATCCCTGGGGACAGTCCCCTTCTGTTACCGCGGCGAAGGCCTGGCAGAAGTAGCCGGGCAGGTCGCCGGCCGCGAGGCAGTACTCGGTAAGGGACTGAACCGCAATATCCGCGGCGAGGCCGTGAAGGAACACGCCCGCGCAGGCAGCATCAAGCGGCGACATGCCCTGCGCCATCAGGCCGACGATGAGGCCGGTTAGGACGTCGCCGGTCCCGCCCGAGGCAAGGCCGGAGTTGCCGGTCGGGTTGACGAACACACGGCCGTCAGGTGCGGCAATTACGGTCGAAGCGCCTTTGAGCACGAGCACGACTCCGTGCCGGGTTGCGAAGCCGCGCGCCGTGCCGATGCGGTCGGCGTTGACCTCTTCGGGTTTGAGCCCGGTCAGGCGTGAGAACTCGCCGGGATGCGGAGTAAGGAGCAGCGGCACTTTGACGCGTGCGAGCAGAGCCAGGTGGCCCACGAGGTTGTTGATGCCGTCCGCATCAATGAGCGTGGGCCTGTCGACTTCGGCAAGGAACGCCAGTTCGAGGTTCCGGGTGCGGCGGTCGGTCCCGATGCCCGGGCCGAGGGCCACGGCCTCGGACTCACCGCTGAGTTCGAGAATGGACTCGAGCGCGGCCGGTGACAGGGCGGCGATTTCGGTTTGGGGCAGGGGAGTCTTGACCGCTTCCACCACACTCGAGGCGACGACGATGATCCCCGCCGGTACGGCGAGGTGGACGATTCCACATCCAGAGCGGACCGCTGCCATGCCGGCGAGGCAGGCCGCGCCGGAGAATCCGCGCGAGCCGGCGATAATCAGCGCGGTGCCGAACGTCCCTTTGTGGCCGTCCGGCCGGCGCCGCGGCAGTACTGCCCGGACGTGCTCGGCATCGAGGAGGAAAGTCTGCTCTTCACCGGCTTTGGGGACAGTCCCCGGATTTCCTGTCGGAAATCCCTGGGGACAGTCCCAGTCATGGATTCCGATGTCCGCGACTTCGACCGTGCCGGCGAGCGCGCGGCCCGGGTAGAGCCAGAGTCCGAGTTTGGGCAGAGCCATGGTCACCGTCAGGTCGGCGCGGACGGTCGGTTCGTATGGCACGCCGGTGTCGGAATTGAGGCCGGAGGGCAGGTCGACCGATACGACGTATGCGCCGGACTGGTTGATGAGTGTGATGACCTCGGCGGTAAGGCCGTCGGGCGCGCGAGTCAGGCCGGTGCCGAAGATGGCGTCGACGACGACTTTCCGGTCTTGGAACAGGGCTTTGGGGACAGTCCCCGTGCGGGGACAGCCCCCCTCCGAGACCTCTCGCACCGGGAAGCCGGCGTCCTTCAGGCGCTGGTAGTTGGCGAGCGCGTCACCCGAGAGCCCGGCAGAGCTGCCGAGCAGAACGCAGTCCGGCTTCGCGCCCTTGGCGATGAGCAGCCGCGCGATAACGAATCCGTCGCCGCCGTTGTTGCCCTTGCCGCACACGACCAGCGGCGAAGTGCCGGCAAGGCTGGACTCGGCCCGTGATGCTTCGAGTGGGGAAGTGGAAAGGGGAGATGCCGAAGTCGAACTTGGGACTTTCCCCTTTGGACTTTGCCCTTTTCCACTCAGGTGGGTCTCCATGAATTCGACCACTGCCCGGCCGGCATTCTCCATCAGCGTCAGGCCCGGGATTGGGGACGTTTGGGGACAGTCCCCATTCGGGGACAGTCCCCCAATGCCCATGGCCCGGCGGTCGAGTTCCTGCATCTGGCCGGCGGTAACTAGACGCTGCATGGTGATTGTGATTATAGAAGCGAGTCGGGGCGTGTCAATGCGGCGAGGAGTCCCAAGAGCCGAGATAGAGCCAACCACAGAGGCCACGGAGAACACAGAGCGGGTGAGGGGCGGAGTTTATTCCGTATCCTCGGCTATCTCTGTGAGCTCAGTGGTTCAATATCGGATTCAGGGGGAGTGGGTTCAGGGGTTCTGGGGTCCTGGTGGCGTATCTCCGCGCCGGGCCACGAATTGCGGGTTTCCGATATTGCTTGACGCTTCCTCGCATGACTGCTAGAATGCTCTGTCATGTTAGCGGAGGATATCAGGTGCTTAATGACCCGAAAATAGCTAGACTTTTCGAATTGTTGATCGACAGGAACATCCCCGGCATTGAGCCGGTATTTGCGCCTCGACGCGATTCATGGGTCAGCTATCCGGCAATTGAGGCCGAGCTCGGCACCGATGCCGACAACGCGGCACTGCTGCTTGAAGATCTTTCCCGACTGGGTTACCTCAGCCGGGAATTCCATGACAAGGTGATGTTCTGTCCGGCCTGCAATTCCCAGGACCTGAAACTGAATACGGTGTGCCCGAAATGCCGGTCCGCGAACCTGACGAGGCAGCGGATCCTCGAGCACAAGAATTGCGGCTATGTCGGAACCGAGTCGGAGTTCACGAAGAGCGGCGGTCGTGCCTGCCCGAAGTGCCGGGTCGAGTTGGTGCTCGTGGGCAGCGACTACGTGAACCGGGGATTGCGGCACCGCTGTCTGGCTTGCGACGCGGTAGTAGAGAGCCCGGATGAGAACTGGACCTGCCGTTCGTGCCACAGCGTCTTTCTGAAGGATGAGGTGCGGGAAGTGGTGATGTACTCGTACCTGCTAGACCAGGCCCAGATATCCAAGCTCCGCGTTGAGCGGATACCGAAGGCGCGGGTGCGGGAGTTCCTGACCCGCGAGGGCTACGAGATTCAGGAGGCGATCCAGACGACCGGCCGATCCGGGGCCGAGCACCGGATTGACCTGCTGGCGACAAAGCGTTCCGGCCCGCTGGAGCACCGGATTGTCGTCGGTTTCTCCAGCGCCGAGACGGTGGTCGATTCCGAAGAAGTCATCAAACTTTACGCCAAGGCGTACGACGTCAGCGCCCAGGACATCATCATGGTCGCTTCGCCAAAGCTGAGCGATGACGGGCGCCAGTTCGCTTCGCATTACCACATCAGGGTCTACAGCGCCGAGGATCTCGACCGACTGGACATAAAACTGCCGGCCTGACCGCTTCCGGGCGCAGGCCGTTGCTTGACAGCTGCCCAGCCTCGGCTACGCTCTCCCAATGAACCGTCGCTTCTTCGTCTGGGCCGCGATTGTCGGCCTCTTCCTCGACCAGGTCACCAAGATTGCCGTGTATGGCATGTTCCGGGGCGGTGCATTCGCCGACACGAGAACGGTCCGGCTGCTCGGGAACGTACTGAAGCTGGCCTTTGAGCAGAACCGGCAGGGCGTGTTCGGCCTACACTACGGACCGCAGTTCCTCTATTTCGTGCTGCCCCTTTCGGCCTCGGCGCTCGTTATCTGGTACGGGTTCCGGGTGAAGGACGCCTGGTCGGCAGCCGCGTTCGGGATGATCCTGAGCGGGGCCCTCGGCAACGTGATTGACCGGGCAAGGCTCGGGTACGTGATTGACTTCATCGTCTTCGAGCTGCGCCGGCTGGGCTTCCAGTGGTACACCTTCAACCTCGCCGATGCTTTTGTTGTCGTGGGCGTCATCATGCTGCTGGGCAAGGAGTTCCTGTGGCGGAACAAGCCGGCGCCAGCGGCAACCGGCGCAGTATCGGCCCCGACCGAAGCGGAGAGCGGTCATGAATAGAATCTACCTCGACAACAATTCGACGACGCCGATTGACCCGCGCGTGGCGGCGGCGATGGAACCGTACCTGCACGGCCTGTTCGGCAACCCGTCCAATATCCACAGTTTCGGAAGGGAGTGTTCCGAAGGCATGGCCGCGGCGCGAGAGCAGGTCGCCGCTTTCCTCGGCGCGGGTCCGGACGAGATATTCTTCACCGGCGGCGGCAGCGAGTCCGATAACTGGGCAATCAAGGGCACGGCAGCCGCGCGCACGGGCAGAGGCAAGCACGTCGTCTGTAGTTCGATTGAGCACAGCGCGGTGCTGGCAAGCTGTCGCTACCTTGAGTCGCTGGGGTTCCGGGCCACGTTCCTGCCCGTGGACGGGTACGGCTTGGTTGACCCGGAGGAAGTGAAGCGCGCGCTGACCGGAGAGACCGCGCTCGTTTCGGTCATGCTGGCCAACAACGAAATCGGGACGATCGAACCGGTAGCCGAGATCGCCCGAATCTGCCGGGAGGCCGGGGTTGTGAGTCACACCGATGCGGTGGCCGCGGCGGGCAAGATGAAGGTGGACGTGAACGAACTGGGAGTTGACCTGCTGACGATTTCCGGGCACAAGCTGCAGGGCCCGAAAGGCGTGGGCGCGCTCTACATCCGCAAGGGTACCGAGATTCACCCGCTCGTGCACGGCGGGCATCAGGAGAGCGGGCTGCGCGGCGGGACCGAGAACGTCATCGGCATCGCGGGGCTCGGCAAGGCGTGCGAAATCCTCGCAGCGGAGTGGCAGAAGAACGCCGAGCATGAGCGGCGGCTGCGCGACCGGCTGGAGCAGGGAATAACGGCCCGGATTCCGGAAGTCCGGGTGGACGGCCATCTGACACGGCGCGTGCCGAACGTATGCCACTTAAGCGTTGGTTACGTGGAAGGCGAGGCCCTGTTGATGAACCTCGACATGGAAGGTGTGGCCGTCGCCTCGGGTTCGGCGTGCTCGACCGGCAGCTCCGAGCCATCACCGACGATGAAGGCGATTGGAGTGCCGCCGCTGTTTGCCAACTCGCCGGTGCGTCTTTCGCTCGGGCCGGGCAACACCGAGAGCGAGATCGACTACACGATTGACGTGTTTGAGCGGGTCGTGGCCCGGCTCCGGGCAATCTCGCCGATCTGGAAGCGGCGAGACTGACGACCGCCCGGCCGCTGCACGCGACCCGCTGACCGCTTTCCGCCACCTGCCAAGCGACACTCGACAATCGGCATTCGCTGACCACCGCACCATCCGCCAAGACCGAACCGGATTCCTGCCACAAAGGGGCAAGATGAACGAAAACCGCCAAGACCCGGAATGACTATCCGCAGATTTCGCAGATTACACAGATTCTGGTTTGGGATTTGGGGTTTGCCGCGCCCGCCTCCCGTTACTCGCAACTCGTAACTCGCAACAGCTTTCCAGAAAGCTCTCGGGAAAGCTCGCCGGAAAGCTCCTTAGAAAGCTCGTTCAAGAGCTTGTTCAAGAGCTCATTTGAAAGCTCATTTCAAAGCACAATTCAAAGCTCGGCGAAAAGCTCGCTCCAAAGCTCATCGCAAAGCACGGTTCAAAGCTCGTGGAAAAGCTCGCGAAACGGCTTGCTTCAAAGCTCGGTTCAAAGCTCGCGGAAAAGCTCAGTCAAAAGCTTGATGGGGGTATCCATTTGACTCAACCAACTACTATGGGTTGTGTGCGACCAGTTTGG
>CAZQZR010000079.1:0-14633 GCA_964597845.1 uncultured bacterium
TCTAATCTTAAGCAAAGTATGCTCCTCATCTGGAGTCAAACGATAGCGAAAACGCCCGGATTGTCAATCATTTCCAAGCACTCGGCCGGTTTGACTTGCGGGTCGCGGGAGCTACAATTGAACCACGGACGCCGCGTCCTCGCAGCGACAGACCGGGCCGGGGTGCAGAGCCCCGGCCCACAACCCAGGCACGTACTTGCCAAAGGAGGTGTCAGTGAGAAGAGTAGTGGTGATGTTGGTGCTGGTGCTGGCCGGAATGAGCTTCGGACTCATCAGCCCGAGCCTGCATGAGCACCTGACTGCAGCACGGGCAGGCCAGAAGCTGCCGGTGCAGATCGTGTTGAAAGAGCAGTTCGACAAAGCGCTGCTCAATAGTCTGGTCGACGGCATGCCGAAACCCGTGCGGCGGGTCGAGGTGGCGCGGATACTATCGAAGTTCTCGGCCCAGCAGCAGGCCGGAGTGCTTGAGTTCCTGGCGACCGCGAACGCGGAGAACGTCCAGTCGTTCTGGATTGTGAACGCGGTGTACTGCGAAGCGACCCCGGCGGTGATTCAGCAGCTCTCGGAGCGGCCCGAAGTGAGCTACGTCAACTACGACCGGGTGTATTGCCCGGATCTCGTCGAGCCCGCTCAGGAGACGGAACCGACCGATGAGATTGCCTGGGGCGTGCGTAAGATCAACGCCCCGGCAGTATGGGCCCTTGGCTACACCGGCCAGGGCATAGTCTGCGGTCACATCGATACCGGGTGCAACTACAACCATCCGGACCTGGCCGACCACATGTGGACCGATGCAAACTACCCGCACCACGGGTGGAACTTCGAGAGCAACAACAACGACCCGATGGACGTTTCCGGCCACGGCACGCATACCTCGGGCACGGTGGCCGGCGACGGCACCGGCGGCACCCAGACCGGAGTCGCTCCGGACGCTGAGATCATGGTCTGCCGCGTCAGGACTTCAGTGGACACAATCGCCGAAAACCAGATGTTTGCTGCCTTGCAGTTCGTCGTGTCGCCGCCGCTCTCACCGAGCCACGGCGCGGACCTGTACACGATGTCGCTCGGCTGGTACATATCGTGGAATCCGCACCAGGCGACATGGCGCGCGGCCATCGACGACGTCAATGCGGCCGGCCTGTCGCAGATTGTGGCGGCGGGCAATGAGCGCGGCGTGAACACCCCGCCGAACGCCTGCCGCTGTCCGGGCAACGTTCCGCCGCCGTGGTGGAACCCCGAGAACACGGGCGTGGGTACACTGTCGGGCGTCGTGTCCATCGGCGCGACCGATTCGAGCGACGTCATCGCGGACTTCTCCAGTCCCGGTCCGGTGACCTGGTCCGGCGTGTCGCCCTACAACGACTATCCCTACCCGCCGGGCCTGACCCGGCCGGACGTTTCGGCGCCCGGCGTCGACGTCAAGTCGTGTTCGTACACCGGCAGCGGATACACCCTGATGTCCGGCACCTCGATGGCGACCCCGCACACCGCGGGCGTGGTCTGCCTGATGCTGTCGAAGAACCCGAACCTGTCGCCCGCAGTCGTGGATTCGATCCTCGAACTGACCGCGGTCGACCTCGGGTCCGGCGGCAAAGACAACGACTACGGCGCGGGTCGGATAGATGCGCTCGCGGCCGTGAGCTACGTGACCGGCTCCGGCGGCCCGATGCTCAGTTTCGCAAGCAAGCAGATTATCGACTCGACCGGCAACAACAACGGCATCCTCGACCCGAGCGAAACCGCCAAGCTGCTCATCACATTGCGCAACTCCGGCGGCGCGGGTTGCGACAACGTGACCGGGACGTTCCGCACCTATGACGCGCGGCTGACCATGAGCGACTCGACCGGCGCCTGGGGCGACATCCCTTCCGGTGGCTCGGTGACCAACACGGCCGACTGGTTCGTGATTCACGCCGACGGCGCGATTCCGCCCGGCACCGCGTTCACCTGTTCGCTCTTCGTGCATGGCGACGCTGACTACGATACCAAGATGCCGGTGCTGCTTACCGTCGGCACGACGCCGAGGCAGCCGGGCGAAATCATCTGGGGTCCTGTGACCTGCCCGGGCATGCCTACGGACTGGGGTCTCTACGGTGCCGCCTACAACACCAACGACAACCTCCTTTACACCGTCTACTTCATGACCCCGACCATCTACAAGTACTCGTCTGATAGCCTGCTCACGCTGCAAGGCACGGTCACTCTGCCGAATGACTCCTGCACCGACATCGACTACATTACCTACGACAACGCGTTCTGGGTCGTCTGCAACCCGCAGAAGATTGTGTACAAGATCTCGCCGAGCGGAGCGGTGCTGAACCAGTTCAGCGTATCATTCGCCGACTATCCGTGCGGCATCACCGAGTACGAGCCCGAGCACAAACTCTACATCTCGGACCGACGGACAGGCCTCGGTGCTACACAGCTTATCTACGTCACCGACACGCTCGGGAACGTGCTTGACACAATAACGCACCCGATGCAGTCCACCTACGGCACGCGCTGCCTGGCGCTCGACGGCCGCTGCCCGTCCAACCCGCCCTCGCTGCTCAACATCTACACTTGGTTTGACGCCTCCGGCACGATTCTCGACAGTTGCGGGATGTACGAACTGGACCGCGTCGACAACACGGTGCTCAACGGCTACGTGTTCCCGAACACGGCCTGGAACATTCGGGGCATCGAGTGCGACCCGCGCGACGGCTCATACTGGATAACCATCATGCAGGGCGGCACGACCGATAACATGATCTTCAAGGTCGTCGGGTTCAACTACGACGGGACCGGTATCGAAGAACCAGGGTCCCGGTTGCCGGCTGCTGCCGACCGGGTCGTAGTGCGCGCCCAGCCCAACCCGTTCACGGGTAGCACGAACCTGTCGGTGCGGCTGCCCGCTGCCGGGAGCATTGACCTGAAGGTCTACGACAACAACGGCCGCGTGGTGAGAACGCTTGCCCGCAGCGCCCCGGTCACGGCCCAGGCGCTGTTCCCGTGGGACGGCCGGAACGAGAAAGGTGAGACCGTTGCGCCGGGCATCTACTTCTATCGCGTCAAGAGCGCGACGGCAGAAGCCTGGGGCAAGGTCGTCCTCTCCCGCTAGTTCGCGACTCAAACCGTATCGGAGCGGCGCTTCGGCGCCGCTCCGCTTATCCGGCCTCAGCCGCGAGCTGTCAGCGTCGGGCCGCCAGCCTTGTTCGCTCTGTACTACAAGCGTGCAGGATCGTCGTTTTCGCGAAGATGTCTGAGCTGTCGTCCATGCTTCGTGTCTTCGTGGCCGATTCCGCGTCGGGGCATTTTGCATTTTGCACTTTGACTTGCGCGTCCGACGCGCGCTGTGTCTGATTGACCCGCTGCCGCGTCGGGGTACAATGTACCCACTTGGTTGGCTCCCGCCATGAGGCGACGGAGTGGCAGGCCGTCCGAGTCTCGTTAGCTGAAATCAATCTGGCACAGGAGGTGTCCGTGAGAAGAGTAATAGTGATGTTGGTGTTGGTGCTGGCCGGGATGAGTTTCGGGCTCATCAGCCCGACCCTGCAGGAGCACCTGACCACGGCACAGGCAGGCCAGAAGCTGCCGGTGCAGATCGTGTTGAAAGAGCAGTTCGACAAGGTCCTGCTCAATAGTCTGGTTGACGGCATGCCGAGACCCGTGCGGCGGGTTGAAGTGGCACGGATACTGAAGGATTTCTCGGCCCGGCAGCAGGCCGGAGTGCTTGAGTACCTGGCGACCACGAACGCGGAGAACGTCCAGTCGTTTTGGATTGTGAATGCGGTGTACTGCGAAGCGACCCCGGCGGTGATTCAGCAGCTCTCGGAGCGGCCCGAGGTGAACTACGTCAACTACGACCGGGTGTATTGCCCGGACTTGCTCGAGCCCGCGACCCCGACGCAACCGACCGACGAAATCGCGTGGGGTGTGGACAAGATCGACGCACCGGCAGTGTGGGCGCTCGGCTACACCGGCCAGGGCATAGTCTGCGGTCACATCGATACCGGGTGTAACTACGACCATCCGGACCTGGCCGACCACATGTGGACCGACGCAAACTACCCGCACCACGGGTGGAACTTCGAGAGCAACAACGACGACCCGATGGACGTCAGCGGCCACGGTACGCATACCTCGGGTACGGTGGCCGGCGACGGGACCGGCGGAACCCAGACCGGAGTGGCGCCGGACGCGCAGATGATGATTTGCCGGGTGATGACCACGATCGACACGGTAGCGGAGAGCCAGACCTGGGCCGCGATGGAGTTTGTGGTATCGCCGCCGCTCTCCCCGAGCCACGGCGCGGACCTGTACACGATGTCGCTCGGCTGGTACATATCGTGGAACCCGCGTCAGGCAACGTGGCGAACGATCGCGGACAACGTGAACGCGGCCGGCCTGTCGCAGATCGTGGCCGCAGGCAACGAGCGCGGGCAGAACTTTCCGCCGACCGCCTGCCGATGTCCGGGAAACGTGCCGCCGCCGTGGTGGAATCCCGAGAACACGGGCGTCGGTGCGCTGTCGGGCGTCGTCTCGATCGGAGCGACCGATTCGAGCGACGGCATCGCCAGCTTCTCCAGCCCGGGTCCGGTGACCTGGTCCGGCGTGGCGCCGTTCGACGACTACCCGTACCCGCCGGGCCTGACCCGGCCGGACGTCTCTGCGCCGGGCGTGGACGTCAAATCCTGCTCGTACACCGGCAGCGGATACGCCCTGATGTCCGGCACCTCGATGGCGACCCCGCACACCGCCGGCGTGGTCTGCCTGATGCTGTCGAAGAACCCGAACCTGACGCCGGCTGAGGTGGACTCGATACTCGAGTTGACCGCGGTTGACCTCGGACCCGGCGGCAAGGACAACGACTTCGGCGCGGGTCGGATTGACGCGCTTGCGGCAGTGAACTACGTGAGTGTGTCGAACGGGCCGGCGCTCAAGCTGATCTCGACCCGGGTGGTCGACTCTACCGGTAACAACAACGGCGTCCTCGACCCGGGCGAGACCGCCCAACTGCTCGTCGCCCTGAACAATGTAGGCCGTGCGTCCTGCAACAGCGTCACCGGCAGGTTCCGCACCTACGATGCCCGGCTGACCGTCAACGATTCGATTGGCGGTTGGGGCAACATCCCGCCCGGCGACACGGTGGCCAATGATGGCGACCCGTTCACGTTCAACGCCGACAGCGCGATTCCGCCGGGCACCCAATTCACCTGCTCGCTCTTCGTCCAGGGCGACAGCGCCCTCGACTACGACAAGAAGATGGAGGTGCTGATTGTCGTCGGCGTGCCGCCGGGTGGAATCATCTGGGGCCCCAAGACCTGCGCGGGGATGCCGACGGGCCCGGGCCTGTACGGTGTGACCTACAACAGCAATGACGGCCTCATCTACTGCACCTACTTCGGCGAGTCCACAATCTACAAGTATTCCTCGGACAGCATGCTGACCCCGCAGGGCACGATTACCGCGCCGCAGGATTTCTGCACGGACATCGACTACATCGCCCATGACGACGCGCTCTGGTTGTTCGGAAACCAGCAGATGGCGGTGTACAAGATCAGCCCCGGCGGCACGGTCCTCAGTCAGTTCGACCTGCCGTTCACGGCCTACCCGTGCGGCTTGACCGAGAACGAGGTCGAGCATAGACTCTACGCCTCGGACCGCCGGACCACTCCTGCTTCACGTCAGATCATCTACGTTACCGACACGCTGGGTAACCGGCAGGATTCGATTATCCATCCGCTCGTGGCTCCTTTCGGCACGCGCTGCCTGGCGCTCGACAGCCGCTGCCCGACCAACCCGCCTTCCCTGCTGAACATCTGGGCCTGGAACAACGCTGCCGGTAGTCACCCTGACAGTTGCGGCATGTACGAGTTGGACCGCGTCGGGGGCACGGTGCTTAACGGCTACGTCTTCCCGGACAAGGCGTGGGACCTCCACGGCATCGAGTACGACCCGCGCGATGCCTCGTACTGGATCACCATTGCGCAGGGCGGCGCAGACAGCAACATGATTGTCAAGGTAGCCGGGTTCAACTTCGGAAGAAGAGCCGGTGTCGCAGAGCCGAGACTCGGATCGCCGGACGCCACCAGCCGGCTGGTCGTGCGCGCCCAGCCCAACCCGTTCAGTGGCAGCACGAACCTGTCGGTGCGCCTGCCCGCCGCCGGGAGCGTTGACCTCAAGGTCTACGACAACAGCGGCCGCGTGGTGAGAACGCTTGCCCGCGGCGCCTCGGTCACGGCCCGGGCGCTGTTCCCGTGGGACGGCCGGAACGACAAAGGCGAGGCCGTAGCGCCGGGCATCTACTTCTATCGCGTCAAGAGCGCGACCGCGGAAGCCTGGGGCAAGGTCGTCCTATCCCACTAGTCCGCAACTCAAACCGTATCGGAGCGGCGCCCCGGCGCCGCTCCGTGTTTCCGGCCTCAGCCGCTGGTCGTCAGTCTGGTTCCAAACGCGCTGCGGGCCGAGTTGTCGAGGCGGCGGGGTTGGACGGCCGACAGCCTACGGCTCGCGGCTGACGGCAACGGTTAGCGGTTCACGGTGTACGGCTTACGGTGTGCGGTTTACGGACAGCGGCTTGCGCTGACGGCAGGGGAGGCGGGCTTGCTGCGCCGGAGCGGGTCTGGTAGAATCTCGCTGCTGGGAGCGTTGCCAGCTTGCGGCCGAAACACACCTTCGTGATGACCGCCGGCGCGCTCCCGGCTTTACCTTGACTCGTGTCGGTGGACGGCCGAGGCTTACGGTGTACGGTTCGTGGTCTACGCTTCACGGTGTACGGTTAACGGTCGCGGGATTCGGGTGAAGCGAAAACGGTTGCCGTCCCCGACAGCCTAGTACAGAGCACGCCCCAGGGCGGTGTAGAAGTGCTACTCCGGCTCGTGGGCGAGCGCCAGCGGCAGAAATGCGTCCTCCATCGCAGCTTCCTGACCGCTACGTCACTTGCCTTCAGGGACAGACCGAGACTGACTTGCGTTCGTTGGGGGCGCTGAACTGCAAATCAATGCCCTTACGGGCGAGAGGAGTTCACCTACTTCGACCGGAGCCTGCAGGAACCAGAGCTTCATGCGTGGGTCCGCGAGGAACTCGGAAAGCCGCTTGATGCACCCGGAGTCCGACAGTGTAAGACCATTCGAGGCTGCGGCGGCACCCAAGAGGCAAAGCTCGCCCAGCGCAATCAAGAAGCGGCACGTCTGTTGCACGGACGAACTCGCCCACTCAAATTGAGCTCGGGAGACGCACTCCAGCGCACGGTCCACGCGTTCCGCAAGCTGAACGTCGTTGCTTTCGACCTCGGATAGGGCACGGACTATGAAGGGCATAGTGCCGGTGACCAGCGGGGTTAGTATCATATGGTCCTGCTTGTTCCAGAGAAGCTCTGACAGCTCTTCATATCGGCGCAGGACACTTGCGCATAGCTGTCGAGTCACTTCCGGCGCGCCGCTGGCATCCAGCCCGGCGAGGATTCGTTCACTCTCCGAGTACGCGTGATTGTACTCGGACACCTCGATATCCCTGACTACCGCATCAATTGCCGCAGCCGGCATGCTCTTCATTGCTAGACCGAGTGCATAGTCAAAGGCCTCGCCCGTTCCACGTCCGGCGCGTATGCCCAATACCGCGTTCACATTGTTGCTGGCCAAGTCCGAGAGACACTGCGCCAGTGCGCTAGGCTGCACCGCAGAGGCATCCGGAGCTCTTCTGGCCACGCCTCGGCGGGTAGCCTCGAAGAGCACATGTGAGTTGCGCGGCGCGAGCGAGAGTGCCACAGATATTGCCTCGTCTGCCGACAGGCTTGTCTGGAGTAGCAGCGCCTCTCCGGGACTCCGAACATCCGCCACCAGAGCTTCAAACTCTCTCGCCTCCATTCTGCGCAGAATTGAGAGTGCGAGCATAAGCGCGCCGCGAGGGACGAAGTCCGCGGCGGCTGCCAGCAGATCTGCCAGCTGCCCGTAGCCGTTTGCATCACTAGGGAGCTTCTGGGCGTTGAGGAGCCCCATGTCCACCGCCTGCCCGGCATACATATCTCTTGCCTCGATCACAAAGCCATGCAGTATGGCTGAAAGTTCGCGGCGGAGCCATGGCGCAACGTCTGCGGAGCCCCGCCCATTCTGCAGGTCCGAGACATCTAGGTGCCAGTAGCTGGAAATCTCGCAAGCTGCGGCGAAATCGGAGAAGCTCCTGCTCAGAAGACTCCTCTTCAGGAGCGACCTAACCGTAAGAACAACGGATGCCACAGCAGACACGACGTCGTCTGCAACTTCGAGAGGCGTCTCCTGCAGGTATGGCATGACCGAGTTGGACAATTCGCGCAGTTCCGTCTGCTGCCGTTCTGGGACTTCCCCCAGCAACAAGCCCCGTGGCGAAATTGCCGGGAGCTCTCGCGCAAGACGTTGTATGTCTTTACTCTCCTCTCCGTCTTTTGCCCTTGCCAAGACCTGCTCCCAGAACGCTTTGTGGCGGCCTTGCATCATCATGGATGCTTCCAGACCAAGCAATCTGGGTTGTCAAGTGCCAGCCATAGCTCGTCGAACGCAGCAAGCAATGAGGTCGCGTCTTGCACCTCAAGAACCATGTGGTAAGTCTTCCCCAGGTTGTTTACTGATGTTCCAAGCGACCACGCGCGAGGCATCTCGCCACGTGACTCCGGTCTGCAGATGAGAAACCGGTCGTGGAATCCCCATCCATAGTGTTCGTGCTGACAGCGAAACTCGACACTAAGCCTCTGCAAGCCACCTGCGCCAGCTAGCAGTCGTTGCTGTTCAGTGCGGAATTGCTCGAAATCGCCTGACGGCCATGCCTTGCCTGCGCAGATCGCCTGCAGCGTCGCATCTGCGTGTGGGGAATAGAAGAGCGTCTGCAGGATGTCGTCCGCGCAAAGGAAGGGATCCCACACGCAGACGCCGCCCGACCCATGCTGACGTATGAGATCGCGGATCGCCTCAAGCGCCTCACTGCGTTTGTCCTCGCCCCTCGTTCCGAACTGCATGAAGGAACCTCCCGCGGCAGAGGCGGCCATCTCGCTGCGGATCATCCGTCTGTGCACTAGGTCGTCGACGCCTGTGGGGGGCCGAACAGCAGCAGTGTCTCCGGACATCAAGTGCACTACGGCTGTTCGACCTCCCACTGTGAAGGTCCTGGTCTGCCCGGTAGTCATCCGACCGCGCATCTGGATTGACTTTATGAAGCTGCCAGAGAGTGCGTGACACGCAAGTCCAGTAGCCTTGTCCGAGACTACCAAGTCCAGCGGCGAATCCGCTGAGCCTCTACCAAGCCGGACGACTCCGCTACTAGCGTCTCGTAAGTCCGTAGACGTGAGCACGCCGTCTAGGCTACTGGTCATCTGTAATTGGAGAGTCCGTTGCTCAGAGACCGCCGGGTGCCATTCTAGGGTCACCTCAAGCTGTCCCTCGTCGTAATCGAGGTGCTCATCGACGGCGATAATCCTGACCGGGAATTGGAACACGATGTTGCCGATTCGTTCTGGCACTTGTTTCAGACGAATCGGGACGTGCTGTTCCAGCGCTTCGAGTGCGGCCTGCATCTCTGGTTCTGTCATGAGGCGATAGAGTTCGGATTTAGCTACATCAGCGAACTCGATTACATGGGAACCATTCTCGAAGTTGTTCTTGAGAACGCTATTGAGTGGAATGGCCTTGGTTCCATCAGCGGGGACGAAGCGCCTGCGCAAGGTTTGGTTGGCACCGTGAGTCAGCCCGTGCCTTTTGTACAGCCACTGCTTGCGCTGTAGGACGTCAGCGAATCGCTGGGCGGCATCTTGGATGGAGCTGTAATTTCGTATGATGCCAAAGCTGAGGTTCCCTGACGACCCGACCTGGATGAGATTAGGCGTTATCATCTCATCCCATACCGCCGGCATCGTGGCCTCTTCCATCACAGCAAGTGTGAACAGATTTACGTACCTGCCACGTTGTCGGTCATTGATGAACGCGACCGTCTCCTCGCATCTTTGGTAGAAGCCAAGTTGGCCTGGAGCCGACAGGAGGTTGAAGTCCTGAAGGACCTGTTGCTCTAGCTGTTCTGGAGGCATGCGCAAGCGCTGAGGCGACTTGCAGAACTGACCGAATTGGCTCGATGCGGCCGAGCCGCTACATCCGCGCTCAACGCGTGCGTTTCCTTCTCGTACGAGAAGGTTTGTCGCTGACCATGACCGCGTCGGCGGTGGACGTGTCGAGGTTGAGCTGCTCATGGCCGTGAGCTTCCGCTGAGATCGGAGCATCGGTTTCGGGGATTTGGAAGCGGAGCCTCGAATCCTCCACGTAGTCGGCGCTGAGTTCCATCGAGACCCACTGTCGGTTCAGGCGTTCCGCGACGTATCCCGTGGTGTTCGAACCGGCAAAGGGGTCGAGAACGAGGTCGCCAGGCACGGTCAGAAAGTTGATGAAGAAGCGCGGCAACTCGGCCGGGTATCGGGCCGGGTGGATCTTACGCTTCATGCGCTTCAGGGCCGAGAAGTAGGCACTGTGGCTCTCGTTGTTGCCGCACTCAATGAGGTTGCCGGGAATGGAGCCGCCGCGGTCCAGCGCGAAGGTTTCCTTGATGTTGTGGCCGGAAGGTCGAACCGTCCTGGTTACCCCTTTGTGTATCAGGCGGAGCATGTCCTTGCTGTACGGCTGCAGCACTCTGGAGTTGTCCGCCTTGGGGTATGGTGTCTTGCCCAACCAGTAGATATACTCAACAGAGTCTTTTACGCGGAGTCGCCTTACGTTTACCCATTCCGCCGGAGCCGGGAGCTTTGCGGGGTTGTACCAGAAGAACTCCTGACACAGGCAGAAGCCGATACCGTCGCACAGTTGCAGCAACAGGCGGACATGGTACAGGGACCGTGTCGGCTTCCCCGGGGTCCATGTCCCACCGATGTTGACGACGAAGCTCCCTGTCGGCTTGAGAATCCGGCGTATCTCAACCGCGAACGGAGAGAACCAGTTGATGTAGTCGGCCTGGTCTGCATTCCCGTATTCCTTCTTGAAGTGGAGGGCGTACGGCGGCGACGTGACAACGAGGTCAACCGAATCCGACGCCATGTCGCGCATCATTTCAAGCGAGTCGCCGCAGTAGGCCTTGCCGAGAGACGTACGGTACGCGGGTCTCATCGCCGCGCCAGATTCTCGATGAGACCGTCCAGAGATGAGTACCAAGGCGGAGATATCGGGGATGTCGGGAGCGGCACTCGGTGCATCACCGCCATCTTCGTTTTGTACTTCGGGTGTCTCGCTAAGTCCTTGCTCTTAATGAACAGGAACTGCGTCCAGTCGTGCGTCTTCTTGCCGAGGCACACCGCAAGAACCTCGAACTGGTCATAGCCGTAGAATCGGCTGCTTGGGTCGCCCTGCGATGCTCTGGTCTTCTGGGTTTCAACCTTGTAGGCCGTGATTGCTCCGTCCTGTCGGTACGCCTCCTCCGAGTCGCGGATGTTCTTGCACTCAACGCGCAGCGCCCTGTCGGTCGCTCCGGCGAGCCAGATGGAGTAGTCAGGGTATCCATCTTTGTCGTGTACTTCGAAGCGCTCTATCAGTCCCGCGTCGCGCAACCGCTGGATGAGCTTGCCCAGGTGGACCTCGGCCACTGCGCCCTCCAGGGTGACCTTTGCGCGGAAGCGGAGGTTGATGGCATCCAGCAATTCGTCTTTGGTCAGGCCATACTCGATCTCAAGGGCGTGTCTACGTGCGCAGGTCATCAGACTCTCCTTTGATGAAACGGCGCAGGATGTCAAGGTTGTCGCCGTAGTAGAGCAGATTCGTCGGGTTCCCGTCGGGCATCAGGAATGAGAATAAGGCGAATCAATTCGGTGTCAAGCAGCGCCAATGCGCCGGGCGGCGAGGTTGTCTGGCCCGAAAACGCTGGGCTAAGGAGTGGAGTAGAGTTTTGACTAAGGTTTTGAGGAACCATTCGACGAAGTAGTCGAGGTAACAGTCGAGGAACCATTCCAGGATAGAATCAGCGATAGAGTCGGGGAGAGAATCGAGGATAGATTCGATGATAGAATCGAGGAGAGAATCGGGGTGAGAATTGACGAACCATTCGAGGAAGGAATCGGCGAGAGAATCCGGGATAGATTTGACCAATGAATCGAGGAACGAATCGGGGTGAGAATCGAGTATAGAATCCGGGAAGGAATCAAGTAACGAATCGGCGAACCAATCCGGGAAGGAATCAGTGAACCAATTGACGGGGGGAATGACCCCCCACCGGGCCCCCTGCCAGGAAAACGAAGAAAACCTGCCCCTTTTTGCTGGGAAAAGCGGATTATACATATGAGGGCGGAAGAGGAATCAAGGAGCCTAGTGGCGAAAAGAAAGGACAGGACTGAAGAAGGTGTACGATGAGCAGACGGAAAAGGCCGCAACCGGAGCATGGGAGCCCGCACGAGCTGCGATTGCGAGAGATCGTGAACGAGTTTGTCGGTGATGATTCTCAGAAGAAGGCGTATCTTACGTACGCACGAGAACTTGCAGTCGCAGAGCGCTCGTCGTCCTTTGTCCCTCGTCCTTCGTCCAACGTCCCGGACTTCACACGGCGGACGAAGCTGGTGGCGGAGAAGTGGTTTCGGAGAGGGCTGTCCGGCCACCTTATGTGGCTCATCGGGCAGGTGGTTCAGAATAGAGGAGTCGGATAGTGCAGAATGCAAAGTGCAAACTGCAAAGTGCAGAATGGCGGACTGCGATTGGAGGTTACGTATGGAACGCACGAAGGATCGGGCAGTGCGGATGATTGAGAATTACGCGGCGCGGTTGAAGGTCGGGCAGTGCGGGGCTGCTCGGAACGTCGGCCTCAAGGGACCGGCCGAGCGCTTCTCGGCGGCCATGGAGCGCGTACGGCGTACCCGGGCCGAGACCAAGGCCTTGCTTGAGGACTTGGAAGTGCCGTCGATCGTTCGTTTCCACTACTGCACTTTTGCCCTGCGGTTGGGCAAAATCGTCAACCACGCCTGGGGCGAGCACGCTTGCCGCGAGGAGGCGCGGATTCTCGTTATGACGTGGCAGGCCCGCGGGCTGGACCACGACGTCATGTTCAAGATTGCGCGGGAAGTGTTCGAGTTGGAGATGGACGATGAGGTCAAGCTCGAATGACGAAGTTCGAATGACGATTGAAACCCGAATGACCGGCAATGACCAATCGGGAATTCGGACTTCGGTATTCATTCGTCATTCTGGTTTCGGACTTCGGGTTTACCCGCAAGGGGTCTTGACGGCCGGGGCAGGGGAGATGTAGAATTGTTACAGGGAATAGCGTGGTATCTATCAGGGCGTCCGGTATGCTGGCGCGCGCTGTCCGGCAACGGGTCGGCCGGGACGAGAACGCCGGGAGCCCTGTTAGGCTGGTTTGACCGGTCCGCGGTCAGGCGCGCCGGCAGGTCGTTTGTGTCTGTGTCCGGTGTTATACAGGAGGCGTGTCATGAGAGACGCCGAACTGGTTGCAGGTATTCTGGATGGCAGCGTGGACTTCGCGGTGCTCTGGGATGAGTACTGGAGCAGGGTCTATGACTGCATCCGCAGGATGGTCGGGGACGCCGAACTGGCAAGGGACCTGGCCAATTGCGTCATGGAGCGGGCCAACGAGCAGCTCTTCCGCTTCGACGCGAACAAGGGCAGTCTCTGGACGTGGCTGCATCTAAAAGTGAGAACCGTGGTGATTGCCTACTTCCGACGGCGCCGGCTGCGGACGGTCAGCCTGGAGGTTATCGACGACTCGCGGGAGCCGACGTGCGAAGGGCCCGAGCAGGTCTACGAACGGGCTACAGTGTGGCGCGCGGTGGACGGGCTGCCCGAGCCGGAGCGGTCGGTGCTGGCGCTGAACTATCACGACGGGTATTCGTGGGACGAGGTGGCGCGGCTCCTCGGCACGTCGGCCCGGACGGTCAGGCGGCTGGCCATGCGCGGGCTTTCGATGCTCCGGGGCAGGCTGTAGACCACGTGGTCCGAAGGAGGTGGTGCGATGGCACATGAACGTGATGATGCGACCGATATCGATTTCAACGACGCCGAGTTGGACATGTTCGGCGACTTCACCGAAGCGGTGCAGCGGTGCGAGCATCCGGACATGGAGAAGTACCTGGCGCGCTGCCCCGGGTCGGAGGCGAAGATGCGCCCGATACTCGAGATGGCGCTCTTGATGGACAGCGCGGTAACCCAGTACCGGCGCAAGTATCCGCACGTAGACCTGCGCAAGCTGCGGGAGCTCGTCCAAAAGCAACGCGGCATAGATAAGTAGTCCGCTCCTTCCCGACCATGACCCGGCCCTGCGGCCGGGCCATTTTTCTTTGCCCTTTTTCCCGAGAAGAAGCGGATTATACAGTAGGAACAAGGTCACCGGTCAGCGGTGAACCTGCTCTTTGACAACATGGAGAACCGGACACAAGGGCAGCGATTGCGGGACCGGCGTCGCTAACTCGGGCTGAAGGAGGTGATAGTTATGCCCAATGACCCGACCGCTAGGCTGAACAACTGGAACGAGAAGTACAACCTCGAACGCGTCAACGCCATCCTGACCGAGAAACGGCCCACGATGTTGCAGAACATGTCCGCGGTCATCCCACTGCTCACCGCGATGGAGTCGCAGGTGAGGCAGGTCTGCGACGGCGCGGGCGTCGCGACCATCATGTACCCGTTCTACCTCGACTTCGGGCGCGAGAT
>CAZQZR010000080.1:0-14596 GCA_964597845.1 uncultured bacterium
CACTGCGGACGATAGCGCGCGAGGTGGCGGACAAGATCCGCAACAACGTCTCGATAGACTGGACGATGAAAGAAAGCGTGAGGGCGAAACTCCGCGTGCTGGTCAAGCGCGTGCTCCGCAACCACGGCTACCCGCCGGACAAGCAGGAGCAGGCGACCAAGACGGTGCTGGAGCAGGCCGAGCTCATCGCCCCGCGCTGGGCAGCGTAGGCCATTCCTGACGCGCGCGGGGCCGTAAGGGCAGTTCCTACAGCAAACTGACCGGACCCGTCCAAGCGGGCAACCCATTTCCGATTCCCAGATTGTCGATTGAGGCCTGAGGCAGTCCGCGAGTTTCCAGTGACCAGACGAGACCCTTCCATCAGCGTCAGGGCGACTCGGAGTCGGTTTGCAGGTTGCAGTACCGAATCCGATCCCCAGACGTGGGAGCATTGCTGGCCATGGAAGCCGCTGTCCTCATCGCGAAGTGGGTGGCCCGTGGCCTGACGCAGGCGGTGCTGCAGGCCATCCGCACCGACGTCTTCAACGTCGCCGCGCCCGTCGCTCCGTAAGCGGCAGGTGAACCGCCAAGGGCGCCAAGTTCGCCAAGGTTCGGACCAGACCGAGAACGGAGAACCGCGGGGGACCTGAAACCCGGAAGGAAGAACGGCCGGCGGGCCAGGTTGGTCCGCCGGCCGCGTTGTTCCAAGGATATGCCGCGCCCCAAAGGTGCGGCCTCCGCCGGCCGGTTCTGCCTAGTGGAGCGTCAGGACCGGGCACTCGGCGTGGCGCACGACCTTTTCCGCGACCGAGCCGAAAAAGACGTGCGAGAACCCGGTGCGGCCGTGCGTGGGAATGACAATCAAGTCCGACTTCTCCTCTTTCGCGAGTCGGACAATCTCGGTCGCCGGGTCGCCGGTCACCACCCGCACGCGCACCTTGGTCTTACGGCCGAGCCGCTCCTTGCGCAACCGCTCAAGCGAGTTCCGGTAGGCGTCGCGCAGTTGCTCTTCATAGGCTACGACGTCAAAGGGCGGGCTCAGCGCGCCGTCAATCGGCGGCAGCGGAACCGGCGTGGGCGGGACCACGTGGACCAGCAGCAGTTCGCTGCAGAAAGATAAGGCAAGCTCCTCAGCCGCCTTCAGTGCGCGACATGCGGCTTCGGTCGGACCATGACCATGAGCGCAGTCCGGCTGCTCGCCGGGCAGTGCCGACGTACTGGCCGGGGCCTGGTCAACCGGGCAGAGGATGCGTTTGAGCGGCAGCCACTCTGTTGCCGATTCTGTCGGCTCAGTCTTCTTGCTTCGAGGCATGTGGACCTCCTGTCATTTGGAGTCTATTGCTGCAATCGGCGCGAATTGGGGATTTGTTAGTAATCGGCAATTGGGATTTGGTCATTCCCCTATCGGCCCTTTTCTTTTCGTCCGCAATCCTGCTTTCCGGTTTCTAAATTCCGAATTACCCGGGCTGTTTCTTCTTCTTCGGCCTTGTGATGCCGTGCTTGCGCAGGAGGCGGTGTATGTGCACGCGGCTGTATCCGGCCAGCCTGGCGGCCTCGGTCGCGTTCCAGTTTGCCTTTTCCATGTACCCGAGGAGAAGCCGTTTCTCCACGTCGCCGCTGATTTCGGTCTCGATCGACGCCCGCATGCGCGCCAGCGGGCCGACCGGCTCCGGCTGGACGGCCGCAGTGCCGGTTCTGAACTCTTCCGGCAGGTCCTGCAGCCGGATGGTGTTTCCTTCTGCTACCACCACGGCGCGCTTGATGACGTGCTCGAGTTGGCGGATGTTACCCGGCCAGTCGTGGCCGAGCAAATGCTGGATGACTTCCGGGTCGGCGCCGGCGACCGCACGACCGAACTCGGCGTTGGACTTGCGGATGAAGTAGCTGGTGAACTCGCGGATGTCGTCGGTCCGGCCGCGGAGTGGGGGCAGGACCAGTTCCACGGCGTTGAGGCGGTAGTAGAGGTCTTTGCGGAACATGCCTTCCGCGATGCGCTTGTGCAGGTCCTGGTTTGTCGCGGCGATAACACGTACGTCAACCTTAACCGCGGAATGGCCGCCGACCCGCTCCACCAGGCTGTCCTGCAGAACCCGGAGCAGTTTTGCCTGCAGGGCCGGGTTCATGTCCCCGATTTCGTCAAGGAACAAGGTCCCGCCGTCCGCCGCCTCGAACTTGCCTTTGCGTTCGGTAACGCCGGTCGCGATGCCTTTGTGGATGCCGAAGAGTTCGGCCTCCAGCAGGGTTTCCGGTACGGCCGCGCAGTTGACGACGATGAACGGAAGCGCGCTGCGCCGGCCCGAATGGTGGAGCGCCCGGGCCACCAGTTCTTTGCCCGTGCCGCTTTCGCCCCGGATGAGGACCGGTACGTTGGTGTCGGCTACCTTTCGAACGACGCCCAGGTTCGCAAGCATCTGCGGGCTGCAACTGACCATCCCGTCATAGACCAGGCCGGGCAGCGCTGTTTCGGAACCGACGGAAACGACCAGGTCGGCCATCTCCCGCCCGCGCTCCCGGATGTCGGCAGTCGTCCGTTCGGCGCGCTTGCGTTCAAGCGCGTAGCGGGTGCGGCGCGCGAGCGTCGGGCCATCAATCGTGCCCTTGACCAGGAAGTCCTGCGCGCCCGCGGCCACCGCCTGGATTCCGATTTCCCCGTCGGTTGAGCCGGTAAGCACCACGACCGGAATCCATGGCGTCGCGGCATGTAACTCGTAGAATGTGTCCAGCCCGGTGCTATCCGGCAGACCGAGGTCGAGGAGTACGATGTCACACCCGCCCGCCGCGAGCAGCGCCAGCCCTTTTGACAGCCGCTCGGCATGCACGAGCTCAAACTTCGCCTCGCCGGTCGAGTCGAGCATCTCTCGCACGAGGTCGGCGTCGCCCGGGTTGTCCTCGATCAGCAGCAGGCGAATCAGCGAATCAGGCAAGAAATTCTCCGCCGTTCGTGGGCAGCTTGACGACCGTCAGCCACAGGTCGTCGATTGCCCGGACCACGTTCACGAACTGCTCGATGTCCACCGGCTTGGTGATGTAGCAGTTTGCCTGGAGCCGGTAGGAACGGAGGATGTCCTGTTCGGACTTTGAGCTGGTCAGAACTACGACCGGTATATGCTTGAGCTTCGGGTCTCCCTTGATCTCGGCCAGCACTTCGCGGCCGTCTTTCCTGGGCAGGTTCAAGTCCAGCAGTATCAGGTCGGGCATTGGCTCGCCCGCGCTCGCGCCCTCGCGGTGCAGGTACGCCATCGCTGCTTCACCGTCCTGCAGCCAGTTGACGGTATTCTTCATCTTGCACTGTTCCAGAAAGTCGATAATCAGCTCGGCGTCACCCGGGCTGTCTTCGACCAGCATGATTGAAATCGGTCGGATACGTCGCTCTTTGTTCATCAAACCTCCTCGGTCGCAGCGCCCGCGGGTTCGCCGGACGTCGCCGCGGGCTGTTTGGGCAGCGTAAACCGGAATACCGAGCCGCCACCTTCAGCCGGGTCAACGTGAATCCGGCCCCCGTGCCGCTCGACGATCTTGCGGCACAGCGCCAGTCCGATTCCCGTTCCCGGGTATTCCTGCTCGGTGTGCAGCCGCTTGAACACTCCGAATATCCTCTCCGCGTGCTTCGGGTCGATGCCGATGCCGTTGTCACGGACCGCAAACTCCCATTCGTCCCCGGCGTCGCGGCAGGTGACCGACACCCTCGGCGGCATCTTGCCGTGGAACTTGACGGCATTGTCGAGCAGGTTCTGGAAGAGTTGGACGAGCTGGGTCTCGTCGCCGGAGACCGCGGGCAGGGGTCCGGCCTCGACCACCGCACCGGACTGCTCGATGGCAACGGTGAGATTCTCCAGGGCCTGCGCGACTGCGCGGTCAAGGTTCACGGGCACCAAAGGTGCGGTCCGCGTTCCCACGCGTGAGAAAGCCAGCAGGTCATTAACCAGTTGATGCATCCGGATGGCCCCGCCCGAGGCGTAGGCGATGTACTTGTCGGCTTTCTCGTCCAGCCGCCCCTTGTACCGCTGCCCGAGCAGTTCTACGTAGCTCGCAACCATGCGCAGGGGCTGCTGCAGGTCATGGGAGGCGACATAGGCGAACTGCTCCAGCTCCAGGTTGGAGCGCTTCAGGTCCTCCATCGTTGCGTGCAGCGCCTCCTCGGCCCGCTTTCGCGCGGTGATGTCGTGCACCATTCCGACTGAGCGAATGATGCGGCCCGAAGCGTTCCGGACATGTTCGCACTTCTCCTCGACGATGCGCACCTCGCCGGTGTCTTTCCGTACAACGTGGTGCTCGATTTCGTATCCGTCCCGATTGTCGCGCACCGAGTCGGAATAGGCGGCGTCGACGGCCGCGCGGTCGTCGGGGTGCACAGCCGCGAGAAACGCCTCGTAGGTCGCCGCGAACTCCTGCGGCCGCAGCCCGAAAATCCGGTAGACTTCGTCCGACCACGTAAGTTCGTTCTTCGCCAGGTCGAGCGTCCAACTGCCCAGGTGCGCCAGTTGTTGGGCGTTCCTCTGCCGGCTTTCGCTCTCCTGAAGCTGCTGAAGCACAGGGTTGGTTACCCGATAGAAGAGCAACGAACCAAGCAGCACGGTGACGAGGGCGACCATGATACCAATGAGCCCGGTCCGGACAAACGGTGCCTGGATTTCGGCCAGGTCGATCTTGGCCACGACCCCCAAGCCGAACTCGCTGACCGGTTCGTGCGCGGCCAGCACCGTAACCCCGCGATAGTCCGGGCCGACGACCGTGCCCGAAAGGCCGGACAGCGCCCGGCGCATTGGTTCAGCTTGGGCTCCTCTGAATGGGATCGCCATGGTTCGCCCGGGCCCGGGATGCCGTTGAGTCAAGAGGAAGATGATGCTGTCGTCTTCGCGGCGGGCCAGGCTGAATTCGCCGGTAAGGCCGAAGCCGGTGAACCGCTCGTTGGCATCGCGGACCTGGTCGAGCGTTGCGGCAAGCGCATCGCCGTGCCCTGACTCTGCCGGCAAGAGACAGCAGTACTTGGCCTCGTGCCGGGCTATCGCCTCGATCATCCGGGCCTGGCTGTGGGCGACTTCCTTCAGCCGGGCCGTCTCCTGGGCGAGCGACGTCCGATAGAGCAGCCCGATAATGACCGCTGCGACCACCAGCACCGCGGTCGTGAAGATGGTTATGAGCAACGGTATCCGGCGCATCAGTGATCGCAGGACGCACAGAGCGAGCAAGTCAAGAGACAAGAGGCAGACATCAGAAGTCAGAACATCCCGAGGCGGAACCGGCGGCAGAAACGCTGCCCCTGCGGGCTGAATAGCTGCTGAGCAGAGTGCAGCCTGCCGTCGGTCGGTTCATCATTAGTACGCGCGGCCCGACCCCGCCCGACCGGAGTCGAAGCCCGACAGTGTACAGCCGAACCGTGCTTCGAGTCAAGGCGGCCAGTGCACGAACCGCAACACCGGAATGCAGCACGAAGCGTGCCTGACCCGGCTGGCTACTTGGATCATGCCGATTGTGTAACATGGACGGCAACAGACTGCAGAAGTGTATCATTGCTGGTTACAGCGCAGGGCAGCATTTTCATCGCGACGCTGGGCGGCCCTGGCACACCGACAGAAGCGCATTTGGTCCCCGGCCGGGAGCGCGGATTGGACGTCAGGCACATCGGCACACCGGTTGCATATCCCGGCGCGGATGGAGAAACCCAGGTGGGAAAGAGAGCCTGCCGGAGTCATGCGCGGTGTCAGCGCCGACCGGGCAGGGTTCTTCCCGGATCGCAGACGGCCACCGGCCGTCGGCGGACCCGGACATGTCGGAAGCTGCCGGGACGACTCCGCGCCTCCCGTCCCGGCAGCACACCGACTCCTGACCAGAGTGTATAGAATGCCCTGAAGCTGAACTGACAGGAGAAGCTGATGTTAAGACATGAAGAACACAACACGCGGACCGCGGGTGTCACAACTTTCCGAGCGGGTCCGCAACCACGGACCTCAGATACAGCCGTACGCACCGGTACGCGCCTGACCGCAGGTAGCGGTCGTCAGCCGGCCGTGCATGCGGGCTACAGGCCGTCCGATTCCGCCGGCGCGAATGTCGGAACCGGCGTGCTGGCCGAGCGGCACGATTGGTTGGTCCCGCTGGAGTTGTCGTGAATCTGAACGCGCAGACACGGAAAGCGGCACACGGGCGCGGGTTGCGCCCGACGGCCGTTTTCTACCGGCCGAAGGCACGAATGCTGGTCATGGAGTTCCCGCAACGCGGGGCCTACATCTACCAGGACGTGACCGCCCACGCGTACAGCCTGCTCAAGCGTTCATTGCAGATGCGGTTCCGTTTTGTCCGTGACGATGACCGCCATTTCTGCGTCGTTGAGGCACGCTGAGACGGACTGAAGCCGAGGTTTGCGGACACTCAGTGAGACCGTTGTGACCCTGTCTTATTAGGTCCGAAATCGGCGCCTTACCTCTGCGCCGAGGAGTCAGGGAGCGGGCGTCGCACCTCACGACCGCTCCCTCGCCTTCTGTAATCCCAAGCCAATCGCACGAGCAGGCTGTCCGAGCAAGGGCGGGCTGCGTCCATCAATCGGACAATGCGAGTGTTACCTCGTCGCGACTGTAACATAGGGGCGTCACGGCAACCCGGGTGTAACATGCCGCGCTGCAGTACAAACGCCCGAACTGAGCCCGGCTGTTTGGCGTGCTGCCCGGCTATCAGGCGGGCGCGGTCCGCCATTGCACCGAATACTGACAACGCCGTACGCGGCACGAAGCCTGCAATAACCTCTGGGAGAGGATTCAACAGGGGAAAGCGACAGCACGTCTGGTCTGTTGCACCGGATCGTACCATTCAAAGAGTTCTGCTGTCGCATTAGGCCACGGACGGCGGGTGCGCGCATTGGTCCGCGACCATTTGGGTCGGAAGCTGGCGGACGGCGCACCTTACGTCCCGCAAGCGGTCCGACCCGGCATGTCAGGCTGAAAGTGCTTGATCCGGTCACAAAAGGGGTTGGCGTGTCTGAACTGACGGAACGTGATGGACGAGAGGAGAAATGATTATGCGAAACAACTTGAAGTGGCTGCTGCTCGTGGCTGCAAGTCTACTTGTAGGCACCCTTGCGGTGGTGCTCGGCCGCTGAGAGGGCTGGTGACAAAATGGGCATCTCTACGGCAGAATCGACACGCTCGGTGGAATCTACCCTACCTGGACTCATGGCCCGCGAAGTCAGGAAAACCGACACTGCCATACGTGCGTTGCGTGCAAGTCTTGACTCCGAGTTGGAGCGCTGGGAGTTGCATGCCGCCCGCCAGTACGAGCACACCCACCGTTTGCACGCATTCGGGTCGAACGATGTTGCCCGAGGCAGCGCCCGGCTGTGCCCGAAAACGGCGGCACGACTCGGGGTTACGTCCGGGGACACCATCTGGCTGATGCCGAATGGCACTTCGGTGCCGCTCACCGTGGAGACTCAGGCGCATGTGGCGCCGAACCGAATCTGGCTCAACCGAGCTGACCTGTTCAGAATGAACGTCATCCCGGGCGTGGCGTTGCTGGCAACCGGCGTGTGGCCGGCGCTGTCCGGTCTGGAACCGCCGCATAAGCCGTATGACCGACATGACGGGCCGGTCGTTGCGAGCGTGCCATGACAGTACTGCCATGCGGCGCGGGAAGGATGGCGGGTTGGTGGAAATAGGTAAGCGCGACGGCAGGCGGGAGGCATACGACTCCGCCAAACTCGCGCGGTCGCTTGCGCGGGCTGGGGTGGTCCCGCACATGCTTTCCGCGATCCTGGACCGCGTCGGCCCGGGTCCGCACCTCGACACCGCCGTATTGCGCGCGCGGGTCGAATCCGTGCTGTCACTCAAGCAGCCCAACGCCGCACGGCGGTACGCCTCCACCTGCAGTCTGACCGCCCGCGGGGCGGAACAGGCGGGCTATGGCTGGGTTTGCATGAACCCGGAGACCGTGAGCCGGCTGGGCCTTAGGTCCGGTGACACGGTCTGGCTCAGCCACGATGAAGCAACCGCGCCATTCAGTATCGAACCCATCGCTGACGTCGAGCGCGGGCAGGTGTGGTTGAATATTCGGGAAATGGCCGCGATGGGAGTCAGCGCCGGAACCAGGGTCGCTGCTTCTCGCATCTGCCGAGTGACGTGGCCCTTGTCTGAGGAGTCAGCAGACCTCGTCCACGCGTACGCGACCAGTGCGGGTCCTGGACGAAATGGCGGGCGGTAGATGCGGCTCGGATTCTACCCTCGGCCCCCTGATGTAAGGCAAGCCGGTACCGGAGCAGACCCAGCTGGATTGCCGGCAGCAATTGTCTGTGGGCTTCCGCGACCCCAAGGCAGGGAGGCTGGCCTCGCGCCTCAGGCCAGCCTCACCTGCCGTCATTCCGACTCACTGGGATTGTCGTTCGGAACTGGATCCGACACTGCGGAAGGGGCGCGGTCGTTGACTGAGATTAGAACATGGAGGGAAGATGAGTTTGATTAATGCAAGACGTTTGGCCGTCGCGGCGCTCCTGCTCGCGCCACTGGCGTGGGTCGGCGCGTTCGCTACGGCACAAGTTATCGGAACCGCCACAGCTGGGCCCGACGACGGGTCCAACACGGACGAAGTCATTCCGTCGATCGTTGCCGTGTCGGGATGGGTCGCGCCACCGATGTGGGCCGACTCGGTCACTGCGGATGAAGTCGTCGGAACCGCCGCAGCGGACTCCCAGCCCGCAACCGGGCTCGACGACGAATCCTATGAAGACGGACCCGGGAGGCCGGACGTTACCGTGTCGGGATGGGTCGTGGACGCAAACTCATGGTTGGGCCAGGGCGTCCGCGGCCCGCAATATCAGGGACGCTCGGCGGCGTCGGCAGAGGCAGGCACACCGCTGGTCATTCTTACCGACGACGGTTCTATCGTATTCCCGGTCCAGTTGAGGCCGCGGGCCGGTACGCACGCGAGCAATCTTCAGCTCACCCCTTACGCCGAGCAACGGGTAACCGTGGGGGGCAGGTTCATCGAGCAGGGCCAGGAGAAGGCGATGGTCATCCAGTACGTGACGTCGGATAAAGACCCGATAGACGAGCCGTCAAATTCGGCCGTGGAAACGTCCGACGTCGAGATAGTCGCCAGGGTCATGGGGCTGAACTCGTGGCTGGGCCATGCTGAGTCCGAAAGTCGCAACGCCTTGGGGAAAGGCACCAGGGCCGGTGAGCCGTTGGTGCTCGTGGACGGGGCTGGGTACGTGTTCTACCCGGTCACGAGAAGTTCGCCGTCGGGCCCGGCGTCGCATGACCTGCTCTTGAGCTACGTAGCGCAGGACGTGTCGGTGAAAGGCACACTCATCCAGCGTGGCAGAGAACGAGCCGTCATCATCGACAGCCTGGCCGCGTACGCACCGGACACGCCGCAGGAGGACCTCCAGGCGGTGAGATGTCAGCAGAGAGATACGCTGGCCGCTGGCTTTTGCCGGAAATGATAGGAACCGGCCATGCCGGAAGGCGCAGCGAGGAGACATGAACCGATGGAGGCGTCATGACTAACGCGAGACCGATGATAGTCGCCGTGCTTGGGCTGGTGCTGCTGGCCCGGACCGAAGCAGTGTATGCGCAGGAAGCCTATGTCGAGTACGCCGTTCCGCCCGTCGACACGGTTTCCGGTTGGGTCGTGGACGTGAACGGCTGGCTGGACAAAGGATTCATCGGAATCAAACATGAGGAGGCCGCCGTGACCGCCGCCGACCTCGGCGGGCCGCTTGTCATCCTGACCGACCGCGGCTCGGTCGTTTACCCGGTGACGCTGACCGCGCCCGCCGGCCCGATGATGGACAACGTCCGGCTGCGGCCGTTCGTCGAACAACGGGTGATCGTCATGGGCAAGGTCGTCAGACGAGGCAGGGAGCGCGGCATCGTGATTGAGCAGGTCGCCAGGGGGCCGGGTGCGGAGGCGACCTTGTCGTTCCCGGTTCGGGAGACCGCCAGCGCCCGGCTCGTCGCACGGGTTACGGATCTGAGCCTCTGGTTGGCCAAAGGCGACTCCGGCGTGGCTGACGCCAAACGCGCGCGGGCCCGCGCCGATGATGGTGAACCACTGGTCCTGGTCAGCGACTCCGGGTACATCTATTACCCGGTTGTCCCGACTGTAGCCAAAGGTCCGGCCGACGTCCACTCGCTGATTGAGTACTGCGACCAGAAGGTGCAGGTCACGGGCAAGATTATCGTGCGCGGCATGGAACGGGGTATCGTCATTGACGGCGTGGCCGCGTCCACGCGGGGCACGGAACCGGCAAACCCAGGCCCGGTGAGATGAAAGACACGCCGAGGGGAAAATTCCGAACGCCGGCGGTAGTTGCCGTGTTCGTGCTGTTTGCGGCCGGCACCGCGCTTGCCACCCCGCCTGACCGCATCCGGCTCAGCTTCAGCGATTCGTCGAGCACGCTGACAATCGCGGTCCACCACCCGACATTCGCCGCCGGGGCTCACCACATCGCCAAGATTGCCGTCAGGCTGAACGACTCGCTGGTCGTAGTACAGCAGTTCAGCGGTCAGACCAACAACCAGGAACAGGATACGCAGTGTGTCATTCCCGGGGCAAAGCCCGGTGACCGATTGACTGTGACCGCGATCTGCAGCATATTCGGCAAGCGTACCGAGACACTCGTTCTGCCGAACGGATGAGTAGGGTTTGCCAACCTGCCCGTGGAGCGCCGGACGTGGTGACCGCTCATTCCGGACTTGCGGCGGAAGGAGAATGAAGGGCGTGATTTCCGCTAACTGGATTGTCCGATGGAAGAAGGAGGTTTGACGTGTCAAGAATCAACGTACTGACGGTAGCACTGATTATGAGCGTGGGCCTGGCGTGGGCCACGCAGGTCCCGGTGAGCATGGTTGATTTCGCATTCTCACCCGATACGGTCCGAATAAACCCGGGCGACTCGGTAATCTGGGCCAACAGCGGTACATTCATGCACACTTCCACCAGCGGGGTCAACGGCGTCTGGGACAGCTTGTGGGATTCGGGCGACCTGGTCCATGGCGCGACGTTCGTCCGTGGATTCCCGGTCGACGGGACGTTTGACTACTTCTGCCGGCACCACTACCTGGGTGGCATGACAGGGGTCGTCGTTGTCGGAACGGGCGGAGTGAACGAGGCGCCGGGCAGGCCGGGGGAGAGAGCCGGGATCGCGAGTTTTCCCAATCCGTTCAGCGCCGGGACAACCATCCGGCTGGCACCGACAGGTTCCGTATCGAGCGACGTGAAGGTGTTTGATGCATCAGGGAAGCTGGTGCGCACGCTTCCGGCGTCGCGCGCTGAATCCGTGACATGGGACGGCAGGGACAGTCGGGGACATGAAACCGGGCCGGGTGTATATTTCTGCCGGTGCGGATCCGGCGCGCTGGCCCTGACGCGGCTGCGCTGAGTCGGCCTCGAATGCCGGCCGGCACCGCGGGCTACAGAATCGCCTGTGAGGCGACGACAATCCGAAGGTCATTTGGCTCGTAATTGTTTCAAGGAGGAACGAATGAGACGGTTTGCACCTATCCTGCTCGTGTTGGCTATCATATGCAGTGCGGCACTTGCCACGCCCCCGGACAGTATCAGGTTGTCATTCGACCCGACAACCCATATTCTGACTTCGACAATCTACCACCCCGTTCGCAGCAATCCGGCCGGGCACCACGTTGCCAAGGTGGTAGTTGACGTGAATGGCGCGGTCATGGTGACTCAGACGTTTCAGAGCCAGACCGACACGAAGGTCCAGGAGGTCAGCTACGTGCTTGTGGACGTGAAGGATGGCGACAAGATCGGCCTGACCGCAGTGTGCAGCCTGTACGGACAACTGAAGCAGGTCCTGGATGTTCCGTCCGCAGGAACGGGCACTAAATAGCGGAATCACTCGGCGTCAGGGGTCGCCTTTTGCCGCCGTGATTCTCCCACCTGCGCCCGCGGCCGATGCTTCTTAGCTCCTGCCAGCAGCAGCATTGTCTGCGCGCCGGGAGGACTGCCGTGCCTGCAGGGCTAAAGCCGCCGTCTACCTGTTCAGCGATTCGTCGCCGTCGTTGAACCCTACGCTGATGTGGTTTCCATTGCAGAACGGCTTGTTGTTCGACTTCCCGCAACGACAGAGAGTCACTCGATTCCTCGTCTCATAGGCTCTGCCGTCTTCAGACTCGATCGGCACGCCGCCTTTCACCCAAATCGGTCCACTCGATCTCACCTGCGGGTCCTCAATCAGGCTGATTGCGGGCGCGCACTTGGACTCAATCGGCTTTCCTGTCTTCTTATCGAGCACCACCAATCTGCCTGATGGACAGTTGCAGGCCTGCTGAATCGCGGTTTCCCTCTTCACGGGATCCCCGGACTCCAGGGTCAGTTTCCAGGTTCCGCCCTTGGGGAGGCAGAAACGCCCCGCGGCGCACAGCGGCTCGACGTCCATCAGGTCGATACCGGGTCCTTCGATTACCTCGGCCTGTTCATCATACGCCTTGCGGCTGGCCTTTTCAGCGCCATCAAAGTCCACGCTGGTGTGTACGCCGTCGCAAAACGGCAGGTTCTTTGATTGACCACAACGACACAGAGCATAGCTTTCCCGAGCAGGATACTGCTCGCCCTTGACCCACCGTTCCGGTTCCCCTTCTTCGCCGACCTCTGAGATCTCTTTGCCCAAAGGCAGACTGCCGGATATAAGATACGGACCATTTCCAACAACCACTATCTTTCCCTTCATCATTTCTGCCTGGTTTCGTTCTCGCCAACGCGCGCCCTGACCATCCTGGCTACGAGTCAGGCGGGCAGCGGCTTGTTCGCGGTGAAGCGGATGGTGCCTTTGCTCGTGTCGTGGCCTTTGAGTTCGGCGGCAAACCGGCGCATCACGGTCGTGCTTGCGGGGAAGAAACTGCAGTGGTCTTTGAATGCCGCATAGTACACGAGCGTACCCATGTACTTGAATGCCGGCATCCCGTAGCTTATGGCCTCGGTGGCCTTGGGCGCGGCGGCCTTGATGGTTCTACGGAGCTTCTTAAGCGCGGCTCGTGCATCCGGTGGAACCGCGGCGAGGTAATCCCTGACCGTTTCCGCCCGGGCGCTCATCCTACCGCCGGTTCCCGTAGCTTTTCTCATCGCACTTGCCTTTCGCTCGGTTGGTTCAGAAGATTCGTGATCGTCATGACTATGTCGATCCCCAAGGCCGGAGCGTCTGGAAGTATCCCCGGAGCTTCCCGGCATGACCCGTGCGCCGGCCTACGGTTGCCTGCCGGACAGCTTGTCCGCGCCGGTTTCCGCGGAAGCGTGTCAAGAGGATTCCAACGCCGGTGCGGATCCTGATATCATCGCGCTAATGGTATCAGGCCGGTCCGGGAAGTCAAACGCGCGGGCGCGAGGCCGGAAGAACCGCCTCGGTGTGAAACGTGGCAGGCGGATGCAAGGAAGGCCTTGCCGCACAGATTGCAGATCCGGCGGGCAGTGGTAGAATCGTGACCGTGGCAAAGATGACACCAACCATCAGCGGCGAGTTCTGCCGAGTCAGGACAACGGATGCGTTGGAACTCAATGGTTTCTACTGCGCGCCCGGGAGTCGGAGACCGGTCCCCGGCCCCCGATCCCTGACCCCCGACCCCATCTGCCTCGTTCACGTACATGGCTGGGACGGGAACTTCTATGAGAATCGGTTCATTGACCATGCGGCGGAGGTGTGCGCGCGACGTGGCATCGGGTTTCTCACGGGCAACAATCGCGGGCACGATTACATCGCCGACCTGCTCAGATGTAAACCCGGAAAGAGAAACCGCCAAGAGCGCCAAGGACGCCAAGTCGCCAGGACGAACGGACAGGAAGACGACAACCGGTATGACTACGTGCAGATTGGCGGGATGTATGAAAAACTGGCGGATAGCGTTGCGGACATCAAGGCGTGGGTTGACTTCGTGGTCGGGCGCGGCGCGAACCAAGTCATCCTGCAGGGGCACAGCCACGGTGCGATAAAGGTCGTCCACTATCTCACGACGACAGGTGACCCGCGCGTCTGTGGACTGGTCCTGCTTTCACCATCGGACGACATGGGCATCGCGAGGAGGCAGCTCGGTGAGCGGTTTCCGTGGGTGCTGGCACGGGCGAGGGAGATGACGTCCAAGGGCAGCGGCCGGAAACTGCTGCCGGAGAAGGATCTCCAGTATCCCGTTTCTGCCGCAACGTTCTTTGACTGCCACAACAAGGACTCGATGACCGGTATATTCAACATGAGCCGCACCAACCGCCAGGAGTTCCCTGAGCTTGCATCAATCAGCGTGCCGGTGCTGCTCGCAGTCGGTACGGTCGAGGAGGCCTTTGTCGGCGCTCCACAGAAGTACGTGGGCGACATCCGGGCAACTGTCCGTCGTTCACCGGTGCGGTCATTGACGGCGCGCCGCACAACTATCTGGGGTACGAGCGCGAGTTGGGCAAAGTGCTGGAGAAGTGGCTGACTAAGAAGTGGTCCAGTGGTCCAGTGGTCGAGTGGTCGAGTGCCGGAGGGAAGAAATGACGGACATATTTGCGGTGTTGCGGGAGCGGGCGCTGGAGCGGATGTCCGGTGCGCCGGTTGAGGATTTTCTGGTGCGGGGTATCTGGAAGGTTGAGCTGGCGTTCAAGCCGAACCCGGCCGAGCGGACGTTCAATTACACGTTCTGGA
>CAZQZR010000081.1:0-3939 GCA_964597845.1 uncultured bacterium
GGGGGGTCAGTTTTGGATGGCACAGGGGGGTCAATTTTCAGTGGCACACGACAGTAGTCGCAACGGCACAAGTGACGGCACAAGTATCCTGACCTGTTGCGTGAGCTGTAACGACACAAGCAACGGATGTCGGAACGGCTGAAATCAGGGGTGAAGTGAAACGAGCCGTAACGGATGAAGTAACGGAACAAATCGCGACTCCCGCTACGGCTCAAGGAACGGTAGCCGTAACGAGACGAATCACGTGGCTCGCTACGGCTATCGCAACAGCCCAAACTGCCACCCCAGCGGGGGAGGCGTTTTGAGGCAGTAGAGAATAGTGAATTGAGAATTCAGAAGTTACACAGCCGACGGTTACTATTCGCTTGATAAGAATCCTTATCATGCGTAACGTGTCATGGATCAGGATGCATGGCGAGGGCGTAAGTCACAAGTCCAAAGTGGAAATGGCAAAGGCTTGCGTCGGAAGCTCTGAGGGTGAGACCGGCTGACAGCAAACGGCCCGGAGAGGACAGTCGGAGGGCTTGCTGCCTGGCCCTCCGGCTGTTTCCATTCCGGTGAAACCGCCCCGGAATCGCGCCGGGTCATCCGGGGGAATCAGGGACAGTGGGGCTGTTGAGAAACCCCATTCATGTCACCCTGAACGAAGTGAAGGGTCTTCTAACTCTCGTAGAATCATCATCGCGAAGATTCTTCGCTGCGCTCAGAATGACAAGAGGCGGCTTCTTCAACAGCCCCACAGTCACCTATAAGGGCCTCCATTAGCCGGGTCCCACGTCCACCCGTCAACCTCCTCCGCGTCTCGCTATATTGACATGCGCAGTCATTAGGGTATTATCCACCTGCCTATGTTCAAGTCACTGCGCATAGCCAGATTCCGGGGAATCAAAGAAGGTGAAGTCCCCGACCTTCGTCAGGTCAGCCTCTTCGTCGGCCCGAACAACTCCGGCAAGTCCACAATCCTGGACGCCCTGCTGCTGGCGAACAGCATCTACGCGCACAACGACCCGTTGGGCCGACGGCCCCATGAGGTTCTCGCGGAACGCCACCACCTGCCTTCATACGACCGGCTGTCGCGCAGCCGTGCTCTGTGGTACGCCTATGACCGGACTTCTGAGGTCGAGTTCGACTTCGCGTTCGCAAACGAGTCAGCGTTGGACTACCGACTAGATGAAGCTTGCGGAGCGACACTGACCCTCCGAGTGCCGTGCGGGAGTAAACCGGCAGTGGTTGCCGTCGAAGACCTCGGAGAAGCTGCACCGGGACAAGTGTACGAAAACGTCAAGCGCACGCGGCCCGTGGCAAGTGCCAGCCTGGCTCCGGCTGCCGCCGGGACTAGAGAGGCGTACGGCGCAGTCAGGAGCTTCCTGCATGACCTAATTCTGATTGACTCGGGATTCACTCGCGACACCCGTGTTGAGCAGCGGCTGTGGCCTCTCTTGATAAGCGACCGGCGCGACAAGATGCTCACACACATGCTGCGTGAGGTCTACGGCATGGACGTTGAGAGTCTAACCTACACTCTGTCAGAGAACGGATACGAACTGGTAGTCATGCTGCCTAAGTACTCGGTGCGCGTTGACGACCTCGGCGACGGTGCACGGTACTTCGTCCGGATGCTCATGGTCCTCAGCATGCTAAGGGACACGACCCTTCTGCTAGAGGAACCCGAGACCGCGCACCACTGTCGCGCTCTGGCCGACATCACGCGTTGGATAGTACGCTCAGCCAAGGAGAGGAATCTGCAGGTGCTCGCGACCACCCATAGCCTTGAGACAGTGGACCATTTCCTCGCTGCCTGCACCGAGTCGTCGGTCGAGTTCGGACTGCACCACACCGAGTTGAAGGACGGCGTCCTCACCTGCCGCAGCGTGGACCGCAATGACGCTCGCGTGCTGATGGACATGGGCGTTGACCCGCGCTGTGCCCCCTGACATCACGCCGGTTCCTGAAATAGTCTGCGAAGGCGACACCGACCGCTCCGTCTATGAAACACTGGCCCGCAGGGGCCTTCTACCGACACTCACTGCATATCCAAAGAAGGGCGAGTCTCGCGGTGGTCTAGGTCCGCAGGCTAACCGCATAGCGGCGCTGGTCAACTTCGGCCGAACACGCTTGATGGTAGCGAGGGACTTGGACGATGCCGCAGACGGCTCGGCATTGCTCAGGAACCTTGTCCGAGACCTGGGGGCGGGAGCGACAACAGTTTCTGAACAGGCCCCATTTCTCTTGCAGATGCGCGACTGTCGCATCGCGCTGGTTCCTCAAGGATTGCCCGGTACACCTCTTCTGAGCAAGCACTCAGTCAGCCGGTATTCCATAGATGACTACCTGCTGGTGCTTCTGGAACAGAGCCTCGGTGAACGCCCCGCGCTGTTCAAGAACGTGAGCGCCCGCGACCGGGCGTTTCACAAGATGGACGAGGTCCGTCAATTGATGGCCGGTCAAGGCTACACGGTGAGTTCTAGCAAGCGGTTGGTTTTCCTCCTAAAGGCGATCGTGGACATCGGAGTTGCTCCCGCCACTCTTGCAGAACAGGCAATCGAAGCGGCACCGGCCGAGGTCGTGCAGCGAGTGTTTCAGCCTCTGATAGATGCTGTCAATGCCGCAATCCAGGCTCTGGCGTAGCCTGCGCACGACTCGTAGACGTTCAGCCGCAAGCCGTGAGCCGTAAGCTGTCGGCCGTCCAACCCCGCCGCCTTGACATCCCGACCCGCGAGTCCTAGAATCCGGCTATGGCCAAACTGAATCCGGCGCCCATGGGCGGAGAGAAACCGAATACAGGTGCGTCCGTGCCGGACACATCTCCATTTGATGGCGTCTTCGCGCTCCACAGGTACTTCGTCTGGGCCAACTACATGAGGACCTGTTTTGACGATGAGTCGTTCCGAAGACGGCCCAACAGCGGCAAGGGCACCACAGCCTTGGCGGACAAAGGATGGATATTCATGTCGTATTGGTATGCTGGTCTCTACGTCGTGATAGAAGGGTGGCGGGAGTTGGGGCTAGCGGACCCGACTGTGGATGAACTGCTTCGCTCACCAAACGTTGACCTCCTACGGCTATATCGCAACGGCGTCTGCCATTTCCAGCAGACCTATTTCAGCCACAGGTTCGACGGGTTCGTAGGTTCAGAACACAATCCTGTAGAATGGGTCCGCGAGTTGAACCGCCAATTCGGACGCTACTTCCTGAACTGGCACAGACGGCAGCGCGGCGAACCCGATATCACGGACCAGACCACGCCCCCGCCCGTTTGACGCGGCGTCGCCGGATTGACTCTTGGGCCGGCGGGCGTAGGATTGCAGTGATGACCGACCCCGAGCGGCTCAGCATCTGCATCGTCACCGACGCCTTTCTGCCTTCTATCGGCGGGGTTGAGAACCACGTGCTGTATCTCTCGACGGAACTCAAGCGGCTGGGGCACGACGTGGTCGTGGTGACTCACAAGCCGCCGCCAATCACGAACCCGGTCGCCGAGCAGGTGGAATCGCCGGTTCCGGTCCACCGGCTGGCGGGCGGGTTGCTCGTCTTCCGCGAGCATGACATCGCCATCGACCCGCGTATGGTAACCTCATTCAGAGGCCTGCTCGAACGGAACCGGTTCGACATCGTGCACGGCCAGAGCGAGGGTTCGTACCTCGTGTATGAAGCCCTGGCAGCGGCGCGACGCCGGGGCATCGCGACGGTGCTGACGAGGCACTCGGTGCTGCGCAACAAGCCCGCAATTGCCCGGCCGTTCCTGATTTCTTTGACGAAGCTGCTGGCGAGGCGGGCAGACGGTTTGATAGCGGTCAGCCGTTCCTGCGCGGAGGAATCGGCCGGATTCCCGGGTTCAATTCGCATCATACCCAATGGGGTAGACATCGATGAGTTCAGGCCGATGCCGGCCGAGCGGGAGAGTCTCCGCGTCGGCCTGGGCTTCGCGGCCGAGGACAT
>CAZQZR010000081.1:4039-14554 GCA_964597845.1 uncultured bacterium
TGCCGGCCGAGCGGGAGAGTCTCCGCGTCGGCCTGGGCTTCGCGGCCGAGGACATCGTGCTTGGATATGTCGGCAGGCTGCACACGACCAAGGGCATTCCGTTGCTGCTCGACACGTTCGAGCAACTCCGTCGCGGTCCGCTTGGGACAAAATCTGGGCTTTGGGGACAGTCCCCATGCGGGGACAGTCCCCCTCGAAATGTCGGACATTTCGGTCATGTCCCTGCGCCGAGGCTGAAGCTGTTGCTCGCCGGGCCCGGACCGCTGCGCGCCGCTATCGAGGAGCGAGCTTTCGCATCGTCGGGGTCGATCAGGTTGCTGGGACCGCAACCCTTCGACAAAGTCGCACCACTGCTCAATGCGCTCGACGTGTTTGCCTTTCCATCCCGCGGTGAGGCATTCGGCATATCGTTGCTGGAAGCGATGGCTTGCGGACTGCCTTCGGTCGCGTTCGGGCGCTGGGGCGTCAAGGAGTTGATATTGGACGGCGAGACCGGGCTGCTTGCCGGCAGCCCCGTTGACTTCTCCGAGAAGCTTAGACTGCTGGTGTCGGACAGAGCGCTGCGCGAGCGACTGGGGCGGGCCGCGCGGAAGAGCGTCGAGGAGAGGTTCTCATGGCCGCGCGTGGCGGCCGAGACGGTTGCGTTCTACCGAGAGTTGATAGCGGAACGGAAAGGGGTCGAGGAATCGAGGATTCCAGGATTCTAGTGTCCGGCACTGGACCCCTCGAATCCTTGAATCCTCTCAGTAAGCGAGCCGACCGATACCCGAGTGGTTGAGTAGTATCCCACCCCATCTGACTTCGGCGGAGTAGAGCAGCAGACCGTTTCCGGGATGCTGGTTCCATGGCACCCTGACAGACCAGGTTGAACGGCTTGGGACACGATCCATGTCCTGCGCCGGGTTCGGCGGCAACTCCACAGTGAATCCATCGTGAACCAGGCTATCGGCGTCAAACCCGATGGAGTGGACAAAGAAGGAATAGTCGAGGCCGGACGACGGCTCGGCTTGGAGCGAAACCCGCAGGTTCAGCGATTCTCCCTCAATACTGGCCTGGACCAGCGAGAACCTCGCCGCAGGCACAAAGGCAACCTGCGGCGCGTCTTCCGTGACCGGGCCGTCCATGTCTGCCGCACGGTCGAAGAGTTCGTTCTCCGCAACGTAACCGTAGAGGCCGCTACCGGTGGAACCGAGTTGGCTGTCGTGGCACGCCAGCGCCGTCTGCTTCGTCCGGCGCTGCTCGGCCGTCAGGCAGACGGTGAACCAGCGATGGCCGGAACCGGCAAGGTTGTCGGGCGGTGAGAGGAAGCCGGCGTCGTCGGCCCACGCGTCCGGGTACGATGGATGGTGAACCAGGTAGGTGTACACGACCGGAAACGGCCCGTCTGACGGCTGACGCCAGGCCTCGCGTGCGATAGCCAGGAACATCGCGGTTGACCAGTGGTCGGGATGGGCGTCAAGCGGGTGAGGCGCAAACACGAGGTCGGGTCTCATTGTCTTCAACAGGGACACGAGGTCGCCGAGCAGGCTCGTACCCGTGTATTCATGTCCGCTCCGGCCATACGGGTCAGCGGTGGCTCCCGTATGTGACGACCGGGAGGGAGTATACCAGTCGTCCTGCCACAGCCGCACAAGGTCGGCATCGGGGTAGCCGAGGAAAGTGAGCCGAGTCGAGTCCAGGCCTAGCGTTTTCGCTCCCGCCTGCGCTTCTTCCATGCGGGCCCGGCCCAGTTCGAGGTAGTCCTCGGGTTCGGAGAAGAGGTTGCCGGTGACGCGCCAGGCCGGGGGCCAGGAGCCGTCGCCTGCGGTTACGTACACGACCCAGACCGAATCACCAAGCGCCAGCGCCTGCTGAATCAGCCCGCCGCATGCCAGCACCTCGTCGTCAGGATGAGGTGCAACGATGAGGATACGTTCATTCGGGTCGAGACGCAGGGTGTCGAGACCAGCCGCAAACCCCAAGCCGCAAGCCACAAGCCACGCTATGCACGCCCGAAGCAGGAGCTTTGAGGCTTGAGGCTTGAGGCTTGAAGCTCCGTGGTTCAACGGTTCAGGCGCGGTGACCAGGCCGGCGAGTAGGCGCCCTTGACGTCGGTGACGCGTCGCTGGTTTGCGCCGGTCCAGTCCATCGTGTAAATCTCAGACTGGCCGGCGCGGTTCGAGGCGAAAGCGATGTGCAGGCCGTCGGGAGACCAGGAGGGGTCTTCGTTGTTCCTGCCTGAAGTCAGACGCATGTAGGTGTCGCCGGTGATGTTGGTGACGCAGACCTGGTTGGTGCCGCCGGGCTGGCGCTGGACAAAGGCAATCAGGTCGCCGCGCGGGGACCATGCCGGCGACGTGTTGTAGCTTCCTTCGAAGGTGAGGCGCTGCAGGTCGGTCCCATCGGCGTTCATCACGTAGACCTGCGGGGTTCCGGTCCGGTCGGAGACGAACGCAATCTGCCGCCCGGTAGGTGACCAGCTCGGCGAGATGTCGATGCCCTTGCTGTTGGTCAGCCGGCGCAGGTTCTTGCCGTTCGGGTCCATCAGGTAGATTTCGTTCTGGCCTTCGAACCCGAGCGAGGTAGCGATGGTTCGGCCGTCAGGCGACCAGGCCGGGGTCGCATTCAGCCCCGTGCGGTCGCTGATCAGGTTCGAACGGCCCGAGCCGAGGCTGAGGATTTTGATGTCGAGAGTGCGCTCGCCGTAAGTGCAGTACGCGAGCGCCGCTCCGGATGGAGCCCAGTCGGGGTAGAGTTTGAGCCCGCCGGAACTGGTGAGCTGGTTGAGACCCGCGCCGTCGTAGTCCACGACGCAGAGTTCCTTGGTCTCCCGGCCGAGGGCGCGCGAGAACGCGATGCGCGTGCGGCTGATGCCGTCGTCGGGCGTGAGCAGCTTCACTATCTCATCGGCCATCTGGTGCGCAATCCAGCGCCACTGCTCGGAGAGGGGATAGGGTTTGGTGGCAATCAGCCGGTTCACGTCGAGGTCGTACATCCGGAGCTGCACCTGCTGCCCCGACTTCTTCGTGACCAGATCACCGCAGATGAGAATCTGCGCGCCGGTCGTGCCCCAGCCTTTCAGGTCGATCTTCTTCTCGTCGGTGACGAAGCTGAAGGCCCGGCCCGAGTCCGGTTCCTCGAAGGCGAATTGGAGCGAGAACTTGAGGTCGGTGACGAAGACCGAACGGATGTCGCGCAGCCGCGCTACGGTCTTCTCGTCGGTGCCGGCCGGGGTCTTGAAGTCGGCGATAACCAGGTCGAGCTTCTTCCGGCCCGCGCTCGAGGTGAGCTTCAGCCAGAGTTCTTCGGCCGGTATCTCGGCCGCGGGCGCCGGGGTCAGCGGTGGCTGCTCCTGGGCCTGGGCGGAAGCTACAAGCCACAAGCCGCAAGCCGCAAGTAGCAGGCAGCAAGCCGGAATTCGGAATCTGCGGCTTGCGGCTTGAGGCTTGAAGCTTATGGCTGTTCTTCTCACTTAGCGGATAATCGGCAGCCAGTCGTGGAACAGGAAGTAGAAGCGGCCAATGAGGAGCGAGATACGCGACATCACGGTGTAGCCGAATGACGCGCCGAACGCGACCATGATGAAGACGATGCCGACGCGCGAGACCACTCCCAGGGCGCCCTTGTGCTCTCTCGAGAAGTAGAAGTAGAAGAGCGTGGTAATGCAGCCGACGAAGACGACGATGTTGTTGACGTTGACGAGCGGACGGAGCGTGTCGGAAATCTGGGGCAGGAGATAGCCCTGGATTGCAGCGGCTATCCCCAGGCCGGACCCGATGCCGACCGTGAACGCGATAGGCCAGCGCGAGACCCACTCGATGCGCGGGTTCACGAGGGTGGGGATGAACATGGCGATGCACATCACCGCGAGGACGACGAGAATCCAACTGAACTGGCGGAAGATGAGCATCAGCAGGCTGAGCGCGGCGAGGGCGGGCAGGGTGAGGTTGGAGCGGGAGAGCAACATGACTCCCAGCGCCGCAGGGATGAGCAGAATCCACGCCTCGATGTGATTGTGGGCCGCGATGTTGGTGTTGAACTTCTCGACGAGCATCGGGTAGACGTCGAATGCCCACGAGTAGATGATGGCGAACCCGGCCGAAGTGCCGACGTAGATGTGCTCGGCCGCCTTGTACAGCGGGTTATCCTTGTACAGGAACGAGAGGATGCCGATGGTGAGCGTTGCCGCGACCCAGGTGCCGATGATGTTCAGTAGCATCTACTTCTTCGCCTTCCGCCGCGAGACGATGTAGCCGACGTTGCCGACAATCAGCAGCAGGATAATCAGGCCGTGGGCCGCGGACTGGGCGGGCATGCCCAGCGTCGCGGACCCGGGCTTCTCCACGAGCGCCTCGTATTCAGACGCGCCCTGCAGACCACCGATGATACCCTTTATCTGGTGGGCGCGCAGGTACGCGTACATGCCCGGTGCGTTGACGCCGGTACAACCGATGATGATGGGTACGTTATACCGGCCGCCGGCGTACTGGACCCAGGCGTCCGCGGTCGCGCCGTGGGCGAGGTCGACCAGAAGCCCGATGTCGCGGTAGGTGTGGACCGAGCGCATGAACTCGAACGAGTCGATGGGCACGCCTTTGTAATCGGTGTTGAAGTAGTCGCGGATTTCCCGGCCGATTCCGACAATCAGCGCCGTGTACCCCGGCCGGTACCCGAGGTTCACGTAGTCCTTGCCGTAGACCATGCCGTGCTGGGGCGCGGCCTGGGTGAGCGCAATCTCGGCAAGGGGCAGGCCCAGGGGGAGCTGACCGGTGACGATTACCTTCAGCTTGTTCCGGAACGCGTGGTGAAGCAGGGCGATGAGCATCGGCTGGACTTCAGGCGCGGACGACGGGTCATAGTCGATGGAAATCATGATCACCGAGCCGGCCGGCAGCTTGTCCACGGCCTCATAAGCCTGGCGCACCGGGTCCGAGATTCTCACCCGGCTTCTGAGCTTGAGCACGAGCGGCAGTGCCACTGACAGCGAGAGGAGCAGATAGAGGACACGGCGGTCGACCGAGGCGAGGCGTTCCCAGAATTTCATCAGAGAGTGGTCCAGTGGTCCAGTGGTCCGGTGGCCCAGTGAAGGACAGTCCGGTGTCCGGCCACTTGAGCACTAGAACACTTGACCACTACCATGCACTTGCCTTCACGACATATAGGTGCGTTCGATGCCGAGGATGATGCGCAGCGACATCGCGATGCCGCCGAGCGTAAGGCCGATGGAGATGCCGCGCGAGGCCGCCGCCTGCGGGATAGACATCAACCAGTCCTTGATTGAAGCAAAGCCTTCGAGCCCGGCGAATTTCACGACGTCCACGCTGGGGATGATTGCGTGGACCATGCTCGCGATACCATGCCATAACGTACCGCCCAGCGGCACATTGCCGACCATCACGAGGCAGGCAGCGATGAGCAGCAGGGTCGCGGAGAAGTTGCGGATTCGGAACGCACGGTACGCTGCCGACACGATGAAGAACGCAAGACTCGCGAACATCGTCGACTGCAGCGGGATAATCATGAAGGTGTATAGCCACATGAACGGCGCGCGCAGGTCGAACGGGGTCTGGTACTTGAACCAGGAGTAGAGGCCGAGTACAACGGTAGCGGTAAGCGACAGCACGAGGAGCAGGCTGTAGGGCCAACCCGGGCGCCGGCGCCAGAGCTGGGTGAGGTGGTGGCGCGTAAGCGAGTCGAGGCCGAGGAGTAGCGTGAACCCGGCCACGATTGCATACCAGTTGAGGAACCGCCCCTCGAGGTCGCCGAAGGGCTTGTGCGGGATGAAGAACGCCACAATCAGCACGACCGCGGTCAGGAAGACGATGACAAGCGGGACGGTGCGTTTCATAGGAAAGGGGTCAAGGAATCAAGGATTCGAGGATTCGAGTGAAGGGACGGGAGCTCGGTTCGGCCCTTGACTCCTTGAATCCTAGACCCCTTGAATCCTTTCATGTCAATATGCCGGCGTGGCCCACGCCACGAGCCGTTCGAACAGGCTGGCCAGGAAGTGGACCCGGTGGTTTGCGATTGCGTCTACCGTGCCGATGACGACCACCGCCGCGGTCAGCACTATCAGCCAGAAGCGGATGAAATCCTCGCCCTTGAGCGTGCCCAGCATTATCGGCTCCGGCCGGAGATAGCATGACGCGGCGAAGATTTCCTCGCCAATCATCGTATAGTCGCAGGCGGCGACGAAGAACGGCAACTGGGTGAGCTCGGTCGTGCCCGCGAGCTGGATAGCGCCGACCGAATGGCCGGTCTCGGCCATGATGAGCGACTCGGCGTAGAAGTAGCCGAGCCAGAATATCGCGCCCGGCTTCTCCCGCAGGATGATGCCGTCCACGCCGGCCGCGTAACCGAACTGGTCCGACGTGAGGAAGTTGATGTTGTCGGCGCTGTAGAAGTCGGGCCGGCCTGACTCGGTGTAGGCTTCCTTGACCGTTTCTTGGGCAGCGGACATGACAATCGGGTCGGAGCTGGGCACGAGCAGCCGGGTCGAATATTCGGCCGACTTCTTGGCGATCTTGCGTAGCAGCGGCAGCGCGGCGATGACGACAAGGTCGGTGATAACCCCGAGGCCGAAGCTGAAGAGAATCGGTTTGCCCATCTCGGTCGCACGGCCCAGCGCGTCGTCGATAGCGTCGAGCCCGGCGATCTTCCGAATATACATCTTCTTGCCCTTGCGTGCCTGCTCAATGTAGAAAATGAAGATAGCGCAGATGAGGACGGCCATCACCAGGATGTTCAGGCGGGAGGTGTTGAACCACTGGGCGCTGGACATCGCCGGACCCGCGACGGCGCTACGCGCCGAGTCGGCATTACTGTAGGCCTCGACAACGTAATAGTACTTGGTGCCGTCGCGTACATCGCTATCTACGTATTCGGTGCGGGCCTCGGGTTCGCTGCCGACAACCGCGAAGCCGGAGTCAGGGCTGGTCGAACGATAGACAAGGTAGCCGGCGAACGGGAGCGATTCGCCTTCGGGCGCGGTCCAGGTCAAGCTGATTGCCTGTCCCTGGTCGTTCGGATTGTCGGTGGCGGTAACCGCGCCGGGCGGGGCGAGCCCGACCAGCGCAGCGAGGAACAGCGATACAATCATTGTTGAAAGACGGCTTCTAGCTTACCGGGGCGGGCCTGAGTGTCAATCTCGCACAGGCGGGTAGAGGGAAACCGCCAGTCGGCAGTCGGGAATCAGTACTGCACGTCAGGAATTGTACCTACGCGGCCTGAACCGCCTCGGGGTTCGGGACTAGACCGCCGCGTCCTGGGTGACGCGGATCACTTCTTCGGGAGAAGTCAGCCCGGCTCGAGCCTTGGCCGCTGCGTCTTCGCGCAGCGGCACCATGCCCATCTTCACGGCAATCTGGTTGATCTCGTCCGCCGCTTTACCCTCCATCACCATTCGGCGGATGGTCGAATCGAGTACGAGCAGTTCGAAGATACCGACTCGGCCCCGGTAACCGAGGTCGTTGCATTCCGGGCAGCCTACCCCGCGCTTGAACTTGGTGCCCGGCTGGGCTTCCAGCCGGCGCAAGATCGGCTCGGGCGGCACGTACGACTCAGCGCACCGTTTGCAGACGCGGCGCACCAGCCGCTGGGCCAATATCCCGATGACGCTGGACGAGATGAGAAACGGTTCGACCCGCATGTCAACCAGCCGGGTCAGGGCGCCGGGCGCGTCATTGGTGTGCAGGGTCGAGAGCACGAGGTGGCCGGTGAGTGCTGCCTGGAAAGAGATTTCCGCGGTTTCGGAGTCGCGGATTTCCCCGACCATCATGATATCCGGGTCCTGGCGCAGCAGTGAACGCAGCCCTTCGGCAAAGGTGATGCCGGCCTTGCGATTGACCTGACACTGGCGGGCGCCCGCCTGCCGGTACTCGACCGGGTCCTCAATGGTAACGATGTTCTTTTCTTCACAGGTGATGTCATGCAGGATTGTGTTCAGGGTCGTGGTCTTTCCCGACCCGGTCGGCCCGGTCACGAGCAGAATCCCGTGAGGCTGGCGGAAGAGCTTCTCGAACTCGGTGGCCATGCCGGCGCTCATCCCCAGCTCGGTCAGGGTCAGCGGTTTCTGCGCCCGGTCCAGGAGCCGCAGTACCACCGCTTCGCCGTAAATGGTCGGGAACGTCGAGAGCCGGACGTCGATTGTCCGGGCCGCGACACGCAGGTCCAGCCGTCCGTCCTGCGGCTGGCGCTTCTCAGAGATGTCGAGGTTGGCGAGCACCTTGAGATGGGCGGTAACCACCGTGCCCAGTCCGGCCGGCGGGCGGTCGGCGTCGCGCAGCATACCGTCCACGCGCAGCCGGATACGCACGTGGTTTTCCTGCGGCTCAATGTGGATGTCGGATGCGTTTTCCTGAACGGCCCGCTCCAGCAGGTCGTTGACGAACTTGACTGCGGATTGGTCTTCGGCCATTGCTATCTCCGGTTAGTTGTGCGGCATGAGAGAGATTAACGGCGGAGGAATCGCCTTCGGTTCCGGGCTCAATCTGTACTGCATAGGAGCATGATCTTCGCTTTCACGAAGATGTTTGCCCCACCGTTCCTGTTCCGATGCAGATTCCGCCTCGGGGCATTTTGCCTTTTGACTTGCGTTCCTGTGCGCGTTCATCCGCGGTCACTTTGCCGGCTTGAACCGGCGCACCGCCCTGAACGCCGCGGCGACCGCGCCTGCGGCCGCGCCCAGTCCGGCAAAGACGAGCGAGGTCGGCAGCAGTCCGGCGAACCCCAGCGTCCGAAACTGACCGGCTGCGAAGTAGATGCCGACCCTGATAAGGATGCCGGCCAGGGCTCCGGCGATTACGAATCCAGGCAGCCGGCTCGCAATCCGGGACAAGAGGTCCCACACGTGCCAGTTGCGCCGCGCGGCCCGGTTCTTGTCCGCTTCCGTCGCCAGAGCGCCGATCTGCCCTTCCATCCGGGGAATATGCTCATCGGCGGCCCGGGAATACTGTGTTCCATCGGTCAGGTTGGCCGTGGCCCGGCGCAGCGGCGTGTTCGCCTCGGCCGCCAGCAGCAGCACATCCTGGAGCGCGAAAAGCGTGTCTTCGGCCGCCAGGCTCCGGCACCGCTCGAACATGGTCTCGGCTTCGGCCAGTGAGGTCTCAGCCCGCGCCGTAACCCGACCGAGCCTCTCCAACGCCCGGCGCGCGCTACGGTCCTCTTCGTCGAACGACCGCCGGACGTCGGTGCAAACACCCGGCATCTCGCCGTAGTCAACCGGATAGTCCGCAGCCCGGCACTCGACGTTGCGCAGCCGGGTTTCCAGCCCGACCAGCCGGGTCTTGAGCAGAGAGACCTCGGCTTTCATGCTGCCCAAGTCCGAGCCTGCGGCTACGGCCCGCCCGGCCTGATGCCGAGCCTCGGTCCTCAGTTCGTCCAGCATCTGCTGAATGCGCGCCATTACCGGGGCGAGGTCGCGGTCCGAATCGAGGGTGATGGTGAATCGCCGGTCAAGCGCCAGTGCCGCGCGCACAGCGGCCACGGCTTCATCCGCGCGGCCGAGCAAAGCTGTATACTTGGCCCGGTGGTAGTAGGCTTGGGACAACTTGGGGTTGAGCCTGCACGCCTCATCACAGAGTCCGAGGGCTTCCTCGGTACGGTCCAGCAGGTGGCAGGCGATCGACAGGTGCACCAGCGCCTCGGCCGCGGGCGCGGCCATTTCCGGCCGGCGCCGCACCGCGCCCTGGCCGTACCGCACCGCCCGGCGCATGTGCGACTCGGCCTCGACCGGATTGAACACGCTGTCATCGCGGGACACCCCGTAAAGATAAATCCAGCCCAGCTCGAACTGGACCGAGAAATCGGTCGGGTAGCGGTCTTCGGCCTTGCGCAGCCATTCCAGGGCTTCGGGGAAAAGAAGTTCCGCGGCCTTGGCGCAGCCCTCGGCATAAAGCTCGCGTGTCTCGGCCCAGCGCCGGTGCAGCGCGGCGTCCGGCTGCGAACCCTGCCGGTCGTCGGGCATGTTCAGCGCATCGGCCAGCACCAAGAGCAGCCCGCCCTGCACCCGCAGTTCGTTCATCAAAGGGGCCAGGGGATAGGCGAATTCGGCCCCGAGGTCGTGGAACCGGTGCTGCAACTCGCGCGTCCCTCGCGCCAGCGCGGTCGCCAGCTTATTACCGTCGAGCACCAGTCTGTCTCCGGTCGTCTGAGTACCATCGTCGGCGCTCCGCCGCAACTCTTCCGGTCCGGCAACCGTGCGCAGGGCCCGTTCGGAGACCTCAAGCTCGACCCGCTCGGCCAGCACACCGGCCCGAATCTGCTCGGGCCATTCAGTAGGGGAAGGCAGGCTGCGCGTCGTACTCAACTCATCCTCGTGTCAAGGGGATTCGGCTCAGCCATGGCTTGATTCTAGAACTCTCGGGCGGGGAAGTCAAGGAAGCGGGGCACGTTCGAGTTAGCAGAGAGGAGTTAGCAGGTAGCACAGGCAAACCGGCGGCCGACGGCTACGGTTTGCGGCTTACGGTGTACGGTTCACGGACTACGGTTCGCACGGTTCGCAGGCAGCAGGGGAGACGCCGCCCGCGCGACGGGTCG
>CAZQZR010000082.1:0-14296 GCA_964597845.1 uncultured bacterium
GTCGCAAACTCCTCGTTCTGCGCCATGCCTTCCTCGAACCGCTGCCGCTGCTCCGCCGGGTCGTTGAGCTCGGAGAATGCGTTGCCCAGTTCCATGCCGCATACCACCGGCTCGAACCGCTCCACCAATTCCGGGTTGTCGCGGTGACTCTTGGCCAGCGGCGTCGTCACCTTCGGGTGGTCCATCACGAACGTCGGGTCGATGATGTGGTCCTGAATCAGCTCGGAGAAGAGCTTGTCCAACAACTTGGCCCGCGAGATGTCATCCCCGGTCTGGACGTTGAACCGCGCCGCGACCTTCTTGAGCATGGGCACCGAGAGTGACATCGGGTCGGCCTCAATCCGCGCGGCCAGCGTATCCACGAACTTCAGCCGCTGCCACGGCCGTCCGAAGTCAACCAGGTGGTCGCCGAACGGAATCTCCGTCTTGCCGCAGACTTCCGTTGCGAGGAACTTGAACATCTCCTCGACCAGCGCCAGCACGTCGTTGTAGTCGGCATAGGCCCAGTACAACTCCATCTGCGTGAACTCGGGGTTATGGGTCCGGTCCAAACCTTCGTTCCGGAAGTCCTTGCCGATTTCGAACACCTTTTCCAGCCCGCCGACAATCAACCGCTTCAAGTACAGCTCATCCGAAATCCGCATGAACATCTTCTGCTCAAGCACATTGTAGAAAGTCTCAAACGGCCGCGCCGCAGCCCCGCCGTAAATCGGCTGCAGGATTGGCGTCTCGACTTCGGTGAACCCGCGTTCGGAGAGAAACCGACGCACGAGGCTTGTAACCTTGGTTCGGGCAAGCAGCACCTGCCGTGACTCCGGGTTCACAATCATGTCGACGTAGCGCTGACGGTAGCGGGTCTCGACGTCCTTCAGACCGTGGAACTTCTCCGGCAGCGGGTGCAGCGACTTGGTGAGCAGGACCAGCTCTTTCACGTTCACGGTTACCTCGCCGGTCTTGGTGCGGAACATCTCGCCCCGTGCGCCCACAAAGTCGCCCAAGTCGAGTAGGCTCAGGTTCGCGAACGCCTGCTCCCCCAGCGTGTCCCTGCGCAAGTAGAGCTGGAGCTTGCCGGTCTCGTCCTGAATGTGGCCGAACTGCGTCTTGCCGTGCTCCCGGCGCGACATCAGCCGGCCGGCAACCCGCACCTCGGCCGAGAAGGGGACTGTCCCCGCATGGGGACTGTCCCCAAAGCCGCTGGTGGGAACTGTCCCAGGCCTCTCGAACTCGGCTACTGCCTGCGCATTCGTGTGCGTCCGGTCCCACTTGTAGACATATGGGTTGACGCCGGCCTCGCGTAGCTTTGCCAACTTGGCCTGCCTGATTTCGCGGTCATGGCCGCTGGTGGGGACTGTCCCCGAACGGGGACTGTCCCCAGAGCCCGCTGTTCCGGTCGGAGTCGGTTGCTGCTCCTGTGGATTGTCGCTCATCGGGCACAACTATATCAGTGGTAGAAACGAAGTCAAACGGACGAAGGAGCCCAGAAGCTGGACCACGCGTTCACCACAAAGTCACCAAGAGGATTCCGGCTTGAGTTGCCTGCGGATGCGTTGCGCCCATGGGGGGCTGTTGCGGTCTGCGGAAAGAGGGCTAGCTGACTACCGACGCAACGACGGACGTGAGGACGAGTCGCGCGCCGCGACTACTTCTTTGCGTGACCCCGGGCTATGAGCCAGCTCCGCTCCGCGACTCTCCAGATAGGATTCGAACCGTCGTAATGGACAAGCTCCCCGTATACACGCCACGGTTGGCCCTCGCTCCAAAGCTGAAGGCTCCGGACGATTCGCCTTTCGGGCGGCTGCGAACCTAGTCCGAGGTGGCCGCCTGCCTCGGTCCGGACCTGGTAGACTACGCCGGTCGGTCGCACGACACGTCCGCCAGTGGTATCCCCTTCGTCGAGCAGGCGCTTGACCGATGCGGGGTCGGCGATGCTCGATGTCTCGCGCAGCCATGCCGAGTAATCATCGAGCGTCCTGGGCGTGAACATCGTGTCCGGATTCTCGGATTTCAGCGGGAACCTTGGGAGACCTTGCTCTTTTCCAAAGAGAGGACCTACCAGACCGAGGGGGAAGTCTTCGGTGTCCGGGGTGACGTTGTTGTATGGCCCGGAGAATAGAACCTGACGGACTACGAGCCAGTTGTCTTTGCGGACGTACCACACAACCTCAACTCTTGCAGGCCCTCCACTACGATCTTGACGTTCGGCCTGCAGGACATAGCAGTCCTGTTTCCCGACCTTTTCGACGCCGGCTACGTCATATCGCTTGTAGTTCCATTCCGAGTCGCCGGCAAGACCAGATGTCGCTGGTTCCCACGTCTTGACCATCCACCAGTCGCCGACTCGCCATCGCGGGGTGTATCGGGACAGCCTGACTGATGGTGCACACGCGACCAGCGTCAGGACGGCTATCATGACGCTTCGAGCACGCGCCACTACTTCCCCTTGTGGCCGACCGCGATGAGCCAACTTCGCTCGGTTACGCTACGAGTACTATTCGGGCCGCTGTACCCGACAAGTTCCTCGAACGGTCGCCATGGCAGGTCGTCGCTCCAAAGCTGAAGACTCTGCGTGATCTCGCGTTCACCGGGCTGAGGGCCCGGAATGACGTTGCCGCCTAGCTCATTCCGCACTTGGTAGACTGCTCCGGAAGGTCGCACAACTCTGATGTCGGCGGTATCCCCTTCGGCAAGGAGCCGCTCGACCAGCGCCGGGTCGGCTGGGCGCGATATCTCGCGCAGGTACGCATAGCAGTCGTCGCGTCTCTCTTTCTTGAAGACCGTGTCCTGGTTCATGAGTTGCAGCGGGAACCTCGGCAGCCTCGGTTCTGCCACGAAAGGACCGAACAGCCCAAGTGGGTGATATCTCACCATCGGCGGAAGCGGTTCGCCGTCGGCCCTGTGCATCATCACCGTTCGACGAACGGCGAGCAAGTTGTCAGTGCGGACGTGCAGTACGATGTCGACGATACCAGATGAGCCTATGCTGGGCCGCCTGCTGCCTCGAATCTCGAGGACATAGCAGTCGTTTTGCCCAACCTTCTCGATGCCGGCCACGTCGTACCGTCTGTAGTTCCACTCCCAGACACCGCGATTGGGCCATATCTCCCACGTCTTGACTATCCACCAGTCGCCCACGCGCCATTTCGGCGCGTATCCTGATGACCTGACTGATGGTGCGCAAGCAGCGACCGCTAGCGCGGTCAGAACGACTCTCGTCAGTCGCATGGTGATTCCATTTCGCGTCAGTCCATTAATGTTCTCGCGAGCCCGTTACCTGTGAGTGTAAGCTGAGACATCACGCTGTCAAGCGTGCATGCTGCCGGACAATCGGGAATCGGTCTTGGGATTCATGGTCTATGGCTGGGATTCCCGATCCTGCGCGCCGCGATTAGCCGTTGGCTGTGAGCTGTGCGCTGTCAGTGGCGGTCAGGAGAGAAGAGCGCCCGTCGGCCCGGCAGGGCTCCGATAGTGGCCTACCTTGACACGCTTCCGGGTAGAAATCGGGGAAGTGGAGCTTGTCCAGAAACTCGAGTCGAGCCTCCGCAAGCCACAACTGGTTGGTGGCGACCAGTTCATCGGACACAACATGAGGTAGCGCACGAGTGCCGCGAGGTAGTTTTCAGACAAGCTCTGTGTCCCGCATTTCGCCTAAGACAGTCGCGTCGGGAGGCCGCACCCCCCGACCTCGTCTGACTATGATGTAGCCGCTCCTCCAAGTCCACGTCTCAGCGTATCCCAGCAGCCCTTCCTGTTCGGGATCGACTATGACATCTACGAGCATGGCCTCTACGAGCTTCAGCGCAGTATCTTCTCGGCCAAGTAAGCCGGGATGTGCAGTACTTCCTGCAACAGCAGCGAGGCCGTGAAACTCTCGCCACCGCTCATATGGGCGATTTCGCGCAGAGCCCAGACTCTCGAGCGCATCGGTAAGCCCAGGAAGTCGCCGTAAGAGCTAATCCCGAGGGGCTTCGCTATGCGCGGCATCGCGACGATGGCTTGGAACTCGGCGTCCGCGTACATGAGCTTTCGCCGGAGCAACTCCAAGTCCGTCTCATCGAGTGAGGCGACAATCCTATCTAGCGCCGCGGCTGCGCGGTATGCCCGGGCCACACTGTCTTGCTTCGCTTGCCTCACCTGAGCTATGCTGTCCTGCCTGGCGCGCTCTATTGCTGCCGCCATGTCTCTCTTCGCTCTGGCCTGTTGTTCGACGTCAACTCGGTGCGCCTCGATGGCGGCCGCATAGGCAGCTCTTGTGAGCGATAGGTCGCGGCTTGGAACCTGGGCACCAACCGCAGTGACGGTGAGCACGGTGTCGCTCGTGAGCACCGGCAGTGAGCCGAGATGGTCCTTCAACTCCAGGCTCGCCCCTCCGTAGCTGTCCGGGCCAAGCGTCGCCACTTGGGTACCTCCGCACTTCACCACCACGGGTAACGGTGTCGTGAGCCGGCTTGTGTCGATGAGGGTGGCTGTCCGCCTGAATGTCCCGAGAGAAGCCAGGGCCATGCCGGCGAGTGGACCGATGCTGACCGCCAGAATGTCCCGTCCGAGTACGACGCGCCCCGACCGTGACAACCACAGGTACGCGACACCGCCCGCGAGGGAAGCGGCGACGGTGGTAGCCCACACGGCCGGCACAGGGCGGTACTTCACCGTGCTTGTGCGCACCCTCGTGTCCTTGACGAACGCCGTGCTGTAGGCGCGGAAGCGGGCGACCGGGCGTTCAGACGTCGGCTCAGACCTAACGTCCAGGTTGGTCACCAGTTCTGTCGTGTCGCTGCGAACAACTGCCGTCTTCGTGTTCACCACCTGCACGGCGCACCGCATGGACGCGAGCGCCAGCCCCAAGGCTAGCGCCAACGTCGTGTGACGCGCTATTTTGCCACCCACTCTTGCTTCCTTTCGTACACCATGATGCATCCGTCTCGGCAAGCGACGTACACGAAGCTGTCTGCAACGGCGACGCTCATTGGTTCTGCCGACGTCGTGGGTACTTTCAACAACTCACTTCCGTCGGTGCGCGACAGAATGTGCAAGGATTCGGGGTAAGAGTACAAGTGGCACCACGACGTAACGTAGAGGAGACTGTCATCGACAGCCATATCCTTGGCGCCCCTGACCTGAATCGAGCCGATGTCTACTGGATTCGTCGGGCTTGTGATGTCAGTTATGCGCACATAGCTCTGGCATGAGTAATACAGCGTATCCCGCCAGATCGCCGGATGCCCGAGTTGGTAGCTTGAACCGCCCAGCCCGCAGACACGCGCCGGCATACTCGGATTGGAGACATCGATCCCCACGATGCCGCTGAGCTCGCTCGTCACGTATATGTAGTTGCCGGACTTCACCATGTGTCCGAAACCATAAGAACGGGTGTCTTGTATCCTGCAGCTTCCCAGAATCACGGGTGCTGCTGGTACGGATACGTCTGCAACGTAGAAGTCGTTCCGGAAGTCCAACGCGTATGCAAGACCCCCCTCGCAATAGACGCCAAACGCGCCCGCGCACGTATCCAGCGAGCTGAGCAGTCGCGGGGAGCAAGGGTCAGTGACGTCAAAGAAGGCAGGGGGTCGTGAGGAAGGGTAGGAGGCATCGGCAACGCACACCAAGCTCCCGGACACGTGCACATCGCAGAAGTAGCTGTCGTTCCCGCCCCTGCCAGTGCATCTGCCCATCTCGACCGGCACTCCGGGATTCGCCAAGCTGAGTACGATTAGCCAGCTGTCACCTACAGCATAGAGGTACGCGCCCGCAATCGCGAAGTCCAGGGCGGAGCCGGGGGTATCATACGTACTGAGCAGCGTGAGCGAAACGCGGGGAACAAGCCTCACCACCGTCGTGCGGTCCTCGCTCCAATTGCCGCCACGGTCATAGGCGACGGCCCGCAATCTGTGAATGCTGCATGATGTGTCGAGGTCAACGGCTGCATCCAGCGGCGATTGCCCGGCAACGGAAAGCAGCGAGTCGTCAAGATAGAGCGCGAGCTTCGAGAGGTTGCGGTCATCGGCCTCTACGTGAAGGAGCATGTCGCCTTTGACGGAGTCCCCGTCGGATGGCGATACAATCTTCACTCGCGGCGGTTTGACATCGAGCACGGCGTCGCAGCCTAGTCCAAGTGCAAGCACGAGCCCGCCCACTGCCGTCACGATGATAGGCGTCGTTAGCCGTTTGACAACCCGCATCAGGGATGAAAGACCGTCAGTGGGCATCGCCACAGAGTATTCCTGCGAGGACGGGTGCTAAGCGGAGCCGCGGCCAGCGCCAGACGTCTGCGACCGACTGCTTCGAACCGGTCGGGGGCTCCACGGCGACTGCTCCCATGGGTCTAGTCAAGCATGCGACAACACTATGGTTATCGGGTTATCGGGGACGCTAACCATTTTCCGTGTATCCGTCAAGGTTGGGCGACCTTGTGCCGACATAGGCTGTGTTTTAGAACGGGGTAGGCCGACGTCAAGCGCGCGGGCGGGCATGCCGAATGCGCTTCCGCGCATCAGACGTCCCTCACTGCGTCCCCGGAGTTCGGGTCGCTGGGAGTTGCCGCGAAAGCCAAGACTACCTGCTCGGCTACGTCCCTCGACTTATCGGCCGGAGTCTCGTGTCTACAGTTAAACTTCGGCAGCTCGCCATGTAGCTTCTCGAAGGCCTGCAGAAGTGCTCCCTCGAAGAGTATGGGATTGTCTGTGCCGACGTCACAGCACGGAAGTAGGTGTAGCTGTATCTTAAGCGAGTCAGTCCCGAACTGCTTCACTATCTCAGCGCGGTCCCTCTTTCTTGGCCCGCGTCCGCAGTAGTTGTCTTCCGGGTCGCAGAGCCAGGCAATCACCGCGGCAAGACCCATGAGCGCCTCGCACCTGTAGTAGTCGTTGTCGTCCCGCCCCCCGCCCTTCCCAATGTACACGATGCGAGAACGTCCGCGCTCGTAGTTAATCGGTTGCGCGGTCGCTATCAAGTAGGCGTAGGCACAGCCGTCTTTCCGGGGGTCGAGGATTTTCCATAGCTCCTTGAGTTGTGCCTTTGGCTCGAACTCGAATGTCCCGAGCTTGGTTGGACTCATACTGGTCACTCCCTTCGAGTCCGGACATCGAATCTCATCTCCGCTGATGCCGGACGACCTTGTGCTAACATAGACTGCATATTAAGACGGCGGCAGACGTTTGTCAAGCGCGCGGGCAAGACGGCTGACAGCCTACGGCTCACGGCTTACGGCGTTTGCGGACAGGCTTCCCCGGCGGCTTGTCGCGAACGACGGGCGAGCGTTCCCGGGCGCGGAGTTCGGCCATGATTCTGCGGCCGCGGGCCGTGGATTCCTTGAGGTCGTCTTTGACGCTGATGCCCTTTTCGCGGCGCAGCCTCTCGCGGTCGGCCCGCATCTTGTGCAGCCAGTCCATCCAGTCCAGACCATCTATCTGCATCCGGTCAGCATAGCAGGCCCTGGGCTGTTGTCAAACGGCAAGGGATGCCCCCAGAACCGAGATAGGGCCAACCACAGAGGCCACGGAGAACACAGAGTGGGTGAAGCCGGATTCCGGTCCGTACCTCAGTTGGCTCTGTGCGCTCTGTGGTTCAATGTCGGATTCAGGGGGGTGCCCTTGCAGACAGGACGCGGAGAGATTTCCCGACTTCGTGTGCGCCGCGCACCGTAGGAACGAACGCAATGACAAACAGCACAGGAACCGGACGGCGGTCATGAACTAACGGTTACGCCGAAGACGGCAGCGGCGATGGAGCGGAGCGTATCGCCGTCGAGTGACTTGGCTTCGTGGTAGTCAATCACATCGGCTGCGGCCATCTGGAGAGATTTGTCACCGAACTTCCGAGACAGGCGGCCAAGCTGCTGGGCGAAGTTAAAGTAGGGTATCATGCCGCGGCCGGTGATGCCTCTTTCCGCAAGAACCGGCTTGAGTGCTCGCGCGATTGCGGACGCGAGCGCCGCACCTTGCTCTTGCAGGGAAACCTGTTCTTTGACCGTGCTGCCTGCGCGGAGCGTGGCCCGGCCTCTCTCGAGCGCGTCTTCGTAGGACGTGCGCCGCCGGCGAGGCGGCTTCGCCGGCTTGCCCAGCTTCTTCGCTTTGGGCATTGCATATCCCTGTTGCTCGAACCGCAGGAAGCAGTCACCAAGCAGTTCCTGCAGCAATTCCGGGTCGAGGCCGAGGTTGGCCCACTTGCGGATGACAAGCTCGATGGCGTGGACAAGCCGCTCACTGGTTTCGGTCCGGAATGCCTTGACCAGTTCGTGTACGAATCGCCGATAGACGTTGATGTACGGTGTCGCAACCCCGACCCGGTTGATGCGGCGTTCTGCTCTGGCTTTGACCAGCCGCCAGGCCCGGCTCTGGCTCATCCCGAAGACGTTCAGGGTCCAGTCATAGGTGCGAATGCGAGCAAATACCGCCTGAGTCTCAGCGGTCAGAGGCAGCGGTTTCACCGGGTTTTGCTCCCGGAAAGGCGATACACGAGAAGTAGCTTCAGGCGACTCGGCGAATCCAGCATAACACTCGTATTATCCGCGTGTTGGGGCACAAGGCAAGGTCGGCGATGCAGGGGTAGGGGTCGCCCCCTAAGCAGCTTTTGAGTTAGCTTTCGACCAAGCTATGAACAATGCTCTGAAATGAGCTTTGAGTTGTGCTTTCAGCGATGCTTTGACGTGTGCTTTCGACGGAGCTTTGAACTGAGCGATGAAACATGCGATGCGTTGAGCTTTAAACGAAGCTATGCGCCAAGCGATGAAACGAGCTTTGACCCGAGCTTTGAAAGGTGCTCTGAAATGAGCTTTCGAAGGAGCTTTCTCGGAAGCTTTCCGGCAAGCTTTCCAGCGAGCTTTGCGGAAAGCTGTTGCGAGTTGCGGGTTACGAGTTGCGAGCTAGCGGACCGGAGCTTGAGCTGCGTCGGCTGCTGTCGCCGTTCAGAGTCAATACGCTGGACAGTGTGCGGGCCGTCTTCTACACTTAGATATCATGGGTAGAATCCTCTGCATTGACTTTGGCAAGCGCCGGACCGGCGTCGCGGTCTCGGACGTAACGAAGACCATCGCCCAAGGCCTGCCGACAATCGAACACAAAGACGAACAGCACCTGCTCAAAGCTCTGCGACAAGTCATCAGTGAGCAGGAAGTGGATGAGGTCGTTTTCGGGCTGCCTTTGGCTCAATCCGGCAAGCCGAGCAAGCGGTCGGAACAGGTTCGGTCCTTTGCCGGGCAACTGAAGAAAGCAACCGGCCTGCCGGTGGAGTTCCGCGACGAGCGGTTCTCCACGGTGCGTGCAGCGCACGTGCTTGAACGTACGTACTTCGACCCCGAGAAGAAGGTACACCATCAGCCACGTATCAGCCACGGTGCGCCGAAACACAAACGGGCAGTGGACCGTATCGCGGCGACCATCATCCTCGAAGACTTCCTCGCATCCCGGAGCTAGGACATTCAACCACAAAGACACCAAGACACCAAGGTCTCAGCCCTGACCTCTTTGTGCCTTTGTGCCTTGGTGGTGAGCTTCCTTTCCTGTTCCGCGCCGGCGCCGCAGCCGAATGGCAAGCGCGTCGAGGTAGACGTTCGACCAGAGCTCCGCATCAGCACCCTGGCCGACACGCTGGCCGCGAAGCACATCATCGCTAACCGGGCTCTATTCCACTTCTATTCCTGGTACTACAACTACGCGCCGCGCATCCGGCCCGGCCGGTACCGCCTGCCGGTCGGCGCGGGCGAAAGGCGCGCTCTCAAGCTGCTGTCAGGCGAGGAACCCGCGCTTGTGCTGGTCACGATTCCCGAAGGCTATACAGTGAACCAGGTTGCTGCCGCGCTTGAGGGACGCGGCATCTGTCGAGCCGATAGCTTCCTTGCCGCCTGTGCGGATACCGACCTGCTCCGGGAGTCCGGCGTGCTCGCGCCCACGGCCGAAGGCTACCTGTTTCCGGAGACCTACGAATTTCTGACCAACTCGCCGCCCGGCGATGTTGTGCGCCGCCTGCTACGCCAGTTTTCCTCCGTCTTCTCTGAACTCCAGGACTCGTTCCCCGCGCCTTTCCCCCCGCTCTTCACCCCTTCGCAGGTCGTGATTCTGGCGTCGATCGTCGAGCGCGAGGCGCAGGTTTCCGCCGAGTTTCCACGTATCGCCGGCGTTTTCACGAACCGCCTCAGGCGGCGAATCCCGCTCCAGTCCTGCGCCACGGTCGAGTACCTCCTGCCCGAACGCAAGGGAATCCTGACGGTGGCCGACACGAGAATCGAGTCGCCGTACAACACCTACCTCCATGCGGGCCTGCCGCCCGGTCCAATCTGCAACCCCGGACGTCGAGCGCTTGCGGCCGCGCTCAATCCTGAGCGGCACGACTATCTCTTCTTCGTCGCCAGCGGCGACGGCACGCACATCTTCTCCCGCACCCTGGCCGAGCATGCGGCCGCGACGCGTCGGGCTCTAAGCGACAACTGACCAAACCCCCGCCCCGCTTGACGTGGCCGAACCCGAGTGCTAGAATCAGCCGTTGACAGGTCACACTGTCAGGTTACGGATAAGGTTTTTTAGCAGCGTGTAGCCCGTCGAGTTCGGCGCGCTCGAAGTCCGGCACTGCCGGTCAGTAGCCCCCCACCGATTCGCACGCAAGGCAAACTAAGGAGTACACTATGACGATACGGTTGTCCTCCAAGTCCCTCGCGACCCTGATTGCCTCGGTCGCGCTTCTCGCCGGCCTTGCCGGCGCCCAACCCGAACCATGGGTCCACCCGGACGGGACCATTCACTATTACGATGCCATCCGCACGCCCGCAGGCATCAACTGGAATTTCGCCTGGGATTCGGCGCTCGGCCATGGCGGCTACCTTGCCACTGTCACTTCGCAGGCCGAGAACGATCTCGTGTTCAGTCTGGTTGACTCGAGTCTTTTCTGGTACGAGCGGCCGGGCACGGGCAAGCTTGCCGGCCCCTGGCTGGGCGGCACCCAGGACTTTGGCTCAATCGAACCGGACAGCGGCTGGCACTGGGTCACGGACGAGTCCATGGACTTTCTCAACTGGTCTTCGGGCCAGCCGGACAATCAGGGCAACGAGAACGCGCTCCACTTCGGCGAATCCGTCGGTGTGCGAATGCCGACCTGGGATGACGCGGACAGGCTTGACGACTCCATCCGTAGCTTCGTCAGAGAGCTCTCGGCCGACTCGACTACGGTCGGGCTGCGGTACTGGGACTCCCTGGCCTGGGAAGGCTACACGCTGTTCGTAAACAACGGAGGCAGGGCTTTCTACCTGATTGACAACAAGGGTCGCGCAATCCACCGGTGGCGCGTAACCGATAAGACCGTAGGCGCACTGTACCTGCTGGAGAATGGACTGGTGTCGCAGATCGGCAACCTGAACAACCCCAGCTTTCTCAACGGCGGTCGCGTATCACTCATTGACTGGGATGGCAACAAGACGTGGTCCTTCGACTATTCGGACAGCACTCACTGTCAGCACCACGACGCTATGTGGCTGCCCAACGGCCACATGGTGGCGATTGCCTGGGAGCTCAAGACCAGGGACGAGGCAATCGCGGCGGGCCGTGACACGACCAAGCTGACTGCCGGCAAGCTCTGGCCCGACCATATCATTGAGGTCGACACGGCGACCGACAACATCGTCTGGGAATGGCACATCTGGGACCATCTCGTCCAGGACTACGACTCGACCAAAGACAACTACGGGGTGGTCGGTGACCATCGCGAACTCATCGACCTGAACTTCGTAGACCAGGGCTCACCGAGCGCGGCCGACTGGATCCACGCCAACGCGCTCGACTATGATTCAGTGTTCGACCAGATCATGTTCAGCGCCCGCGACTTCGACGAAGTGTGGGTCATCGACCACAGCACCACACCCGAGGAGGCGAGCGGCCACACCGGTGGTCGCCAGGGCATGGGCGGCGACCTGCTTTACCGGTGGGGCAATCCTCAAACCTATCGCGCCGGCGACAGCGCGGACCAGCAGTTCTATCACCAGCACCACACCTCGTGGATAAGGCCCGGCTTGTCGGGCGCGGGCAACATCACAGCGTTTGACAACGGACTGCTGCGGCCGGGGTCGTCGTACTCGACCGCCATCGAGTTCACGCCCCCGGTTGACAGCTTGGGCCACTACGAAGCACCGGGACCCGGCCAGCCGTACGGCCCGGCGGCCCCGACCTGGCAGTACATTGCGACTCCGCCGGAGTCGTTCTACTCGTCCCAGTTAAGCAGCGTCCAGCGCCTGCCCAACGGCAACACGCTGATATGCGAAGGCAACAAGGGCCGGTTCTTCGAAATCGCCCCGGATACCCAGACAGTCTGGACGTACATAAACCCGGTCACTGACACGCTGCCCAAGTACCAAGGTACTGCTCCGAGGCAGAACGCGGTCCACCGGTCGCCGCGCTATGCGCCGGACTACGCCGGCCTGGTTGGCCACGACCTGACGCCGGGATACCCGGTCGAACTCTACGAAACCAAGCAGTACGTCGGCGTTAAGCAGGCGCCGCCTGCGGGCAGCGTTCCAGTCGGGCTGGCAGTCAGGCCCAACCCGTTCAGCCGGCAGGCGAGAATCAGCTTCAACCTGCCGCGCGCAGTCGCGGCTGAACTCGGCATCTACTCGGTTGATGGCCGGCTGGTCCGAATGCTGCCGGCAACCAGTGGAATCGTGTGGAACGGCGCCGACAATAACGGGCACCTAGTCGGCCGCGGTGTCTACTACTGCCGGCTGCAAGGGCCGACATTCAGTGCTTCTGCGAAGCTGGTAAAGACGGAATGACCGCAACCGGATGAACCGATGATGCGCACAACTCATGCTGCCGGGACGGCCTTGGTGCTGCTCGTGCTTCCCGCCCTGGCGCTGGCGACCGTCACATTCGAGCGGCGCTGGCACTGGTACAGTGAAGACGTCGGCCGCTCCGTCGCACTCACGGCAGACGGCGGGTATCTGGTCAGCGGTCAGACGTGGGCTGGTTCCAGCCAGTATGGCATTGTGCTGGCACGAACCGACTCATTCGGAGACACAACATCGGTCCAGCACCTGCCGGATGTAAGCAATGGAAGTGGCTACCTTTGTCAACTGCGCGGGGGCGATTTCGTCGCTGCCGGGATTCGAAACAGCGGCCACGTATTCGCGCGAGGTATCGACCCTTCGGGCGACTCGATTTGGAGCTACGATTCGCCGCAACGCGGCCTGGTGTTCGCGCTCATGGCTACGAGCGATGGCGGATGTCTCATCGCCGGCCGGGATTCCTCGCTGGACATGGGACTCATCAGACTCGATTCCGCCGGTCACGAAGAATGGAGTCACTCCTATGATGACCCCCACGTACAGGCCACCACTGCCTACGGCGTGGCCGAAACCCGAGACAGCGGTTTCATACTGTGCGGCGATGTCATCGACTACCTTGGGTCGTACGTCAGGCTCGTACGGACCGATGCCGCAGGCGAGACTCTCTGGACGCATCTCTACTCCGGCCCGGTCGGCCCGTCGCTGCAGGCGGTCCGCGAGACTCCGGATGGCGGGTGCCTGTCCGTCGGGCTGGAATTCGACACCCTCAGCGCCCAGAATGCGCTCTACCTAATGCGCACGGACCCGAATGGTGCAATCATCTGGACCCGCAGTATCTCGCTCCCCGGCGCCGGAACGCAGGCGACAACTCTGTGCGCAACCCGTGACAGTGGCTACGTGGTTGCGGGCTCGATTGACTGGGGCGACTCGGCCCGGGCCTTTCTGGTCAAGCTCGACGCCGACGCCGACACGGTCTGGACCAGTGTACTGCCCGGGAGCGGAAGGGAACAGGCCAGGGACGTTTGGCAGACCTCTGATGGCGGCTACGTGATTGCCGGCACGTCAAGCGCCCCGGCTGACAGCATACTGCTAGTGAAGACCGATTCGCTGGGCGGTATGCTGACCGGCCTGGCTGAAGAAAGTCCTCCCGCCGGCGAGCGCATCGCATTTTCGGTCGCGCCCAACCCCGCGAGCGGCTTCGCGACGCTGTCCTTCACTACACCAGTCGAGCACTCGGACGCAGAAGCGCTCAGCATCTCCATCTACGACGCCACCGGCCGCCAGGTTTCTCCGTCATTCGGACTTCGGGTTTCGCCCTTCCATTTGGACCTTCGGTCGCTGCCGGCCGGCGTCTACATGCTCAGGCTCGAATACGACGGCGACACGGCAACACGGAAGCTCGTTGTCGAGTAGCTTCGGGGCGCCGTTCTGCGCGACAACCGGCCAAAGCCCGCCCAATCAGTTTGACGCGGCCAAACCCGGCCGCTAGTGCCTAATTGCATAAATTAGCGATGGTATTTCTCAGTTGAGCTCCCCTGA
>CAZQZR010000083.1:0-14283 GCA_964597845.1 uncultured bacterium
AACTCCGAATGCTGGCGCTAAGTTAGCGCACATGGGACACTTCCCCGATTTCTGGCCGTAAGCGTGTCAAGATGTCGGCCCAAGAACGGATCCCCGATACAATGTCCGGCCGGGCCGACGCTCGGTAGGCTTTCCCCCTGTCATCGGCGCAAGCCGTGCCCATGCACCGTTCACCGTAGACCGCACACCGTAAGCCGCCTGCGCGTGAACCATCCCGGACCCTACCGCGTCTAACAAACTGAGAGCACGGTAGTTCGGTATCACTTAAACGGCTCGGTCTTAGACATTGCCGCGATACTGGGCTGACCGTGACTCTCTTTTTCCTCTCTCGGCAGCAGCACCCGGCCCGCCGCCGGCCGCCGCGAAATCAGGGACGGTCACCTATTTGGCGATGCCCAGGGCCGGCGCGCGGTCGTCTCCCCCGCCATCAGCGCAAGCGATTGACCGTGTACCGTGCACCGTAAACCGTGGACCGTCTGCCGGGAGCCGCGAGCCGTCGGCCGTCAGCCGTGGGCCGTTTACGTTTGCCCCGCCTGGGCGTGGCGCAACATGTATACGGCGAACTCTTTGCGAGCGTACGTGAAGGTCCGAACGCGGACGAACGTCACGGAGGATTCGACACAGCTTTCGATGACATCGCCGTGCACCGGGTGGCAGTAGACGATCCAGACGGGCCGGTTGTGCCGGGCTGCCGACAACAAGATGTTCAGAACAACCCGGCGAAGCACGTCCGGCCCGAAGGGATGATACATGTAGAACACGTTCTCGTCCGGCTTAACCTCGTACTCTGCTGCGTCTGCTTCGATAACGTCGATGGGGACCGCGTCCCGGTGCCGCTTACGAAACGACTGCACATTGGCCGTGGCAAGGCTGCAGAGTTCGTGTGTGTATTCAACGCCGACGACTCGCTTGAACGCGCAGCGCGAGGCAACCAGCAGGACCTGGCCCTTTCCGCAGCCGAGGTCCACGAGTACGCTGCCCGGCGGGAACTCGCACGTACCGAGGAAGTTCCGCAACGCCCGTGCGCGGGTGGGCACGTAGAGTGTACCTTGACGCCTGGTCGGCCGGGAGAGGGAAATGAGGTCTGGTCCGACACTGGCGCGGGTATCAGTCCGGTTCCTGAGGTCGAACACGCGGTCCTCAAGCAGGGCGAGGCGCCTCTCGACCGTCCCCCTGACGTCATAATCACGGAGGCTGCGTCGCAGACGGTCAAGCAGCGTCACTGCCGAGTGTATTCGAATGCCGCCCTGCTGTGGGTGCGCCGATCATGGTAGTCGGGTACGCTGTACGTCAAACTCGACGAGACCGCCCGGTGCTTCCGGCAGCCTTCATGTCCGACTTGCCCGCGCAGCGGCGCCGTGCGATTTGACAAACCCGTCCGCTACTTCTTCTGAACCGGAATGACGCAGATGAAGCGGAACGGCTCGCTGCCGGTGTTCTCGAATCCATGCTCTTCGCCTGCGGGGACGTACGCGTAGTCGCCGTAGGCGACCGGCTTTGGCCCGCCCGGGCTGAGTACGTTGCCCTTTCCCTCGATGATGAATATCTCGTGCTCGTAGTCGTGGCGGTGGAGCGGTATCTTCTCGCCTTTGAGTTTAACCTCGATGACCCGCATGGCGAAGTGCGGCGCGCCTTCTCTCTCGGCAATCAGCCAGCGGATCGTCGCCTGCATCCCGGCCATCTGCGGCCTATCTTCTTTGACGTCGGTGAAATGTCCTGCTATCATGCGTCATTCTAGCGCGGGCCGATGCCGCCTCCAAGATCGGCGGCGCGGCACCGGAGGCTGCAACAACCGGCCTCCGGCCGGCGTCGTACTGATGCAGCGCAGCGAGAAAGGAGCAAGCGTGAGCAGAAAACTGTCTCTGTTTCCGGCGATGGCCGCCTTACTGCTGGCCGGTGCCGGGTGCTATGTACCCGCGCCCAAGGTCCACAAGACCGTATCGATGGACAGCAAGGTCGAGATTGGCGAGGCCGAGTCCACGCAGGTCTCGGTCGCTTTGGGCGTGGGCAAACTGACCGTCACCGGCGGCGCCGAAGGACTTCTCGACGCCAGGTTCGAGTATAACATCTCTGACTGGAAACCCGAGGTGAGTTACGAAGTGAAAGAAGGCCTCGGCCGGCTGACGATCGAACAACCGTCCACCGTGGTCGGCGCCACCTGGCCTTCGAACGTCCGTTACGAGTGGGACCTCAAGCTGTCGGACAAAGTGCCGATGGACCTCGATATAGAGATTGGCGTGGGCAAGCTGGACCTCGATACTCGCGGGATGAACCTACGCTATCTCAAGGTCAACGCCGGGCTCGGCGAGGGACGAATCGACCTGTCCGGCACAACCACCGACCTGACAGCGGACGTCGAAGCGGGCATCGGTAAGCTCAAGCTGCTGCTGCCGTCGGACATCGGGGTCAGCGTCCAGGCCTCTGGTGGCGTCGGCCGCGTACGAACGAAGGGCCTCGCCAATGATGGCGAAGCCTGGACCAACGATGGCTGGGTCAAATCGAAAGTGTCCCTGAACGTCAACATCGAAGGCGGGATCGGCGAGGTCGAGATCGAGGTCGTAACCAAAGACACCGTCTAGCCCGTCCTCTCAGACCCGGTGAGGACCGCACGCGCAGCCCCCAAGAACCGACTTGGAACTACCTGTCACCCCGAGCGAACGAAGTGAGTCGAGGGGTCTCTCAGGCGAGATTCCTCGACTCCGGCGAGGACGCCTTTGCTCGGAATGACAACACCTGTCAGATGGGGTCGCCATCCAACCTTGCGAGGCGTGTTTGCAGGCTCCTGTGGTGCCAATGTCGGATTCAGGGCAGCCTCGCCGACTTGACATGCGGCAAAAGCGCAGGATAATGGCCCGTGGCTTTTGAGACACCCGTTTCCGCTCCCCCAACCCCGGCCGGCGCCGGCCGCGCCCTTTTCCTCTAGCCGACAACCTGGCTGTGCCATATCATGCCCACACCGGCATTTGAGTTCAACCGCAGGTTCGAGCCGATGCGCGCTCGTGCGGCTGAGCTTGAGAAACAGCTCGGCGACCCGAAGGTAACGTCCGACATTCCGCTGCTGCGGAGTCTGACCCGCGAGTACCGGGCGGCCGCGGCCGCGCTCGAGCAGTTGCAGGAGTATGAACGCCTTGAGAAAGAGGCCCGGGAGGCCGACGAGATGGCCCGCGCGACCGATGACGCGGAAATGCACGAGTTGGCCCAGAAGGAACTCGCGGACCTGAACCAACGCATCGAGAAGCTCAGCGCCGTACTTGAGACCGTGCTTCGACCCCGGTCGCCGGACTGGGACAAAGGCTGTATCGTCGAAATCCGGGCGGCCGCGGGCGGCGAAGAATCGGCCTTGTTCGCCGGCGTCCTGTACCGCATGTACTCGCGCTACGCCGAGACCCACGGCCTGAAGATCGAGGTCATGGACTCGCGGCCAAGCGAGTTGAAGGGCTTCAAGGAAGTCATATTCGCGGTCGATGGCGACGAACCGTACCGCCACTTCCGGTTCGAGAGCGGCGTGCACCGGGTTCAGCGCGTCCCGGAAACCGAGGCGTCCGGCCGGATTCACACTTCAACGGTCACCGTGGCGGTGCTGCCGGAACCGGAGGAAGTAGACATCAAGATCAACCCCGACGAACTGCGCGTGGATGTGTATCGCGCCGGCGGTCACGGCGGCCAGGGCGTCAACAAGACCGAGTCGGCGGTCCGCATCACCCACGTACCGACCGGCCTGGTCGCCCAATGCCAGGACGAACGGTCACAGCAGCGGAACAAGGCAAAGGCGATGAAGGTGCTGGCCGCGCGATTGCTCGAAGCCAGAAGTCTCCAGGGCCAGTCAAAGACAACCGCGACGCGGCGCAAGCAGATCGGCTCCGGGGACCGGAGCGAGAAGATACGGACCTACAACTTCCCGCAGAACCGGCTGACCGACCACCGCATCGGCCTCTCCGTGCACAACCTCGACTCGGTCATCGAGGGCGACCTCGACTCGCTGTTCACGGCGCTCGAGAAGGCCGAGGCCGAAATCGAGTGAGGGAAGGGAGAGTTGCGAGTTGCGGGTTACGAGTTACGAGAGGCGAGAGTCGAGAGGCGGCAAAGACACGAGGACACAAAGGGCCCGGACGGACTGCAGACCGTGCCTTCCGCGCCAGCGCGGTCGAACTGCTGAACGGAACGGCTGGCTCGATACCGCGCTCGGACGCGGAGTATCTGCTGATGCACCTGCTCGGAGCCCGGCGTCACGAACTCTATTCCGGATTGACGGTTCCGAGTCGGACCGCCGGCCGCTTCCGTCGCCTCGTCGCGCGCGCCAAGGCCGGTGAGCCGGTGCAGTATCTGACCGGGTCTGCCCCATTCCTCGACTTCGACGTCGCGGTAGACCGCCGCGTCCTCATACCGCGCCCCGAGACCGAGGAACTCGTCTCAAGAGCGGTGGCCCGCATCCGGTCTAGCTGTAAGCCGCAAGCTGTAAGCTGCAGGCTGTCTGTGGTGGATTATGGAACCGGGTCGGGGTGTATCGCGATTGCGTTGGCCCGAGCGTTTCCTAGCACGAAGGTCCTGGCGGTGGATGCCTCGAAGGCCGCGCTGGCGAAGGCAGCGCAGAACGTAACCCGCTACAGCCTTACCGGCCGGATTCGGCTGGTGCAGGCGCGGGCCCTCGACGAGCCGGTCATGAACCGGCTGCGCGGAAGGCTCGACCTGCTCATCTCCAACCCGCCGTACGTGCCGACTTCTCGACTGGCGAGGCTGGACCGCAACGTCCGCCGTGAGCCGAAGCTGGCTCTTGATGGCGGGCCAAAAGGGGCTAATATTGTCGCAATGCTGCTCGCACTCGGCCCCGGCCTGCTCAGACCCGGCGGCCTGCTGGCAATCGAGATTGACTCAACCCACGAGGCGGTTGTGCGCAAGCTGGCACCGGCTGCCGAAATCGAGCGCGACTTTGCGGGCAGAGTGCGCTACGCCTTTCTGCGAGGTGCTAGCAGTTAGGAGTTAGCAGTTAAGAGCCCAATATCCAGAGTCCGCACTGTCCGACAGGGGCCGCCGAGGCCAAGTCTACATGGCAAGCGCATCGCGTTCATGGTCAATCGCGGCAAGCCGCTGGCGGCGAAGCTCGTACCGGAACTCGTGCGCCGGCTGCGGGCTGCCGGACACGAACCGCTGCTCTCGACCGGCACCGCGAAGCTGCTCCGGGTCAAGGCCGAATGTTGCCCCGCAGCCGGCCTTGCACGGAAGGCTGACCTTGTCGTCGCCTTCGGGGGTGACGGAACGATGCTCAGGGCGGCGCGGCTGGTCGGCAGTCGTGACGTCCCAATCATGGGTGTGAACCTCGGCGGCCTTGGTTTCTTGACCGAGTTCTCGGCGGAGGAGGCCCAGGCGGGCATCGAGGCCTTCTGCCGGGGCGACCACACCGAGGAGCGGCGGATGGTGCTCGCCTGCAGCTACGCCCGCAGGACCGGCTTTGCCCTCAACGATGTCGCGGTAAACATGGGGCCGGCCAACCGTGCCATTGAGCTCGTGGCAACTTCCGGCGGGGTGCTGGTCACACGGTTCGTCGGCGACGGCGTGGTGATCGCGACTCCGACCGGCTCCACCGGCTACTCGCTGGCTGCCGGCGGTCCGGTCGTCTACCCGACGATAGATGCGATTCTGCTGACCCCGCTCTCCCCGCATGCGCTCGCCTCCCGGCCGATGATTCTCCCCGGTGATGCGCGGGTCGAGTTGGAACTGAGCCGGCGGTCCGAGTCCGCGGTGCTCAACCTTGACGGCCAGGAGCGCTGGACAATCCGGCCCGGACGGCCAATCCGCGTCAACCGCGCCGGTTTCACGATTCGACTCGTCACGCCGAAGGGCAAGACCTACTTCCAGATTCTGCGCGACAAGCTGAAGTGGACCGGCAGCCAGCGGTAGCGATGCTTGCCGAAATCAGAATCAGGAACTACGCCCTGATCGAAGACCTCACCATCGAGCTCAGCCCGGGGCTGAACGTGCTGTCGGGCGAAACCGGCGCCGGCAAGTCAATCATCATCGGCGCGCTTTCACTCCTGCTCGGCGACAAGCCGGACACCGACATGATTCGCACCGGCGCGGACACCGCGCTGGTCGAAGGTCGGTTCGACGTGAGCAGGCAACTGGCCGGCGAGTGTTCCGGGCTGGGCATACCCGTGGCTGAAGACGGCGCACCCCAACTCCTGCTGCGCCGCCGCACCGAACGGAACGGCCGCGGCGCGGCCTACGCCAACGACTCCGGCGTAACCGTGGCCGCGCTCCAGAAACTCGGCGACCGGCTGGTTGACCTGCACGGCCAGCACCAGCACCAGTTACTGCTGAAGCCTGAGGTCCACCTTGATATTCTCGACGAGTACGCTGGACTCGGGCCGGAACGTCAGGAGTTCGCCGGGCAGTTCCACGCGTTCGAAGCCGCGTCGGCCGAGCTGGCCCGGACCGAGAAGGAGCTGGCCGAGAGCAGGGCCCGGCGCGAACTGACCGAGTTCCAGTTCAAGGAACTGAACGGCGCGCAGGTGAAACCCGGCGAGTTCGAAGAGCTGAACCGCGAGCGGGAACTGCTCCAGACTGCCGAACGGAGGTTCACCCTCGCGCGCCAGCTTGAGGAACTGCTTTCGGAACAGGAAGGCTCCATCATCGGCCTGCTGGGGGCGGCGGGCAAGGCACTCGCCGAGCTTGCCGAACTTGACCCAGGCCTGGCCGAACGGCGCCCGGTACTGACGGAGGCCCAGGCCGGCGCCGACGACCTCTGGCGCGAGATGGTGCGATACCGCGAAGGCATCGAGTTCTCACCCGAGCGGATGGACGCGGTCAACACCCGTCTCTTCCTGATTGAGAAGCTGGAACGCAAGTACGGCCTGGGCGCGGCCGAGCTTCCGACCTTCGAAGCCGGGCTCAAAGCCGAACTCGACTCAATCGAACTCGGCAACTCCCGCCGCGACGAGCTGGCCGGGGAACTGACCGGGCTCAAGAAAGGCCTTGCTTCGGGTGCCGACGCGCTCTCGCGCAAGCGCGGCCGTGCCCGGTCTGAACTCGAGAAGCGGCTGAAGGACGAATTCGAGGCGCTGGGTCTGGGCAGGGCAGCGCTCTCAGTGAATTTGACCCGGACTCCGGACCCGAACGGCGTCTACGCTCGCCCGGCGGTGGCGCAGCCACAACGTGACGGCGAGCGCTTCCGACTCACGTCGTCCGGAGTTGACGCGGCCGAGTTCCTGTTCTCGGCCAACCCCGGCGAGGAACTGCGCCCGCTGCGCAAGGTCGCGTCCGGCGGCGAACTCTCGCGCATCATGCTGGCCCTGAAGAGCGTGCTATCCCAGGCCGACCCGGTTCCGACCCTGGTGTTCGACGAGATCGACGTCGGCATCGGCGGCAAGGTGGCGGAGGCGGTCGGCAAGCGCCTTGCCCGTCTCGCCCGCGCCCACCAGGTAATCTGCATAACTCACCTGCCCCAGATTGCCAAGTATGCCGACCGGCACCTGATGGTCTCCAAGTCAACTCGAGGCGGTCGCACCCTTACAGCCATTCGACCCCTTGACGCCGAAGGCCGAGTCGAAGAACTGGCCCGCATGACCAGCGGCGCGGCAGTGACCAGCGCGGGCGTCGCCCACGCGCGCGAGATGCTTGAAACCGCCGCCCGGACCCGACGTGACTGAACCGACATTGCCTGCCGAGCCGGCTGCCCCGCACACGAAGAACAACCACTCGACTGCCGCACGGATTGTCACGATTCCGAATATCCTGAGCATCTCGCGGCTGGTTCTGTTACCGGTCGTGCTGCTGCTGCTCTTCAAGCACCAGGGCACCGCCGCGGTCGCGGTCATGATCGTTTCGTGGAGCACCGACGCGCTTGACGGCTACTTCGCCCGGAAGCTGGACCAGGTCTCGAATCTCGGCCGGGTCCTTGACCATCTCGTTGACAAGGTCTGGGTTGGCTCGGTTCTGGTCACGCTCGTCTTCATCCGCGACCTGCCGCTCCTCATCGCCGGCGCGGTCATCCTGCGAGACCTCGTGATTCTCGCCGGTAGCGGCATCATCATGAAGGTCCGGGGGTCGCTGGTCTCTTCGGACGTTGTCGGCAAGATTACCGGCTGCGCTTTCGCGCTGATGATACTCTTCTACACGCTCGAGCTGCCGGCGCTGATGAGATACAAGGCCGCAGTTGACTACACCGTGGCTATCCTGATTATCGTCTCGTCCCTCAACTACTTCACGGTCTTCCTGCGCCTGATGGCGCGATTCCGCCTTCCCGGCGAAGACTCCCAGTAGCTGTCCGGCCGGAGTCGTGCGGCAGGGTCCGCAGATGCCCGCGCGCTGTCGCTCCTTCGTGGAGGCCTAACCGCGGAGTGACTGCTGAGCTACTTGGCGTGACTGCGGACCTGCTTGAGCGCCCGCTGGAAACAACCGAAGACCTTCGTCATCTCCACCTTGGTGACCGGTCCCATGTGCCCGATTCTCACTATCTTGCCGCGCATGTCGCCTTGGCCGTTCGCCAGTAGAATCCGGTCGCGCGTCTTGCAGATGTCCACGACCTTCGCCCCGTCCACACCCTCGGGCATCCTCATGACGGTCAGCGCGTTCGAAGGACGCTTGGGGAAGAGCACAAGACCCAGGCCCGCGGCCTTTGCCCTCATCATGTCGGCGATCTGCTGGTGCGCCTTCCAGTACTTGGGCATGCCGATGCGATGTAGCCGCTTGAGACTCAGGTCCAGGGCGTAGATTATCGAGATAGCCGGTGTCCACGAGGTCTGACCCTTCGCGGCGTAGCGTCGGGCAATTCTCAGGTCGAAATAGTAGCGGGGTGACTTGGCGCGCTCGATTCGCTCGGCCGCGCGCTCGCTCAAGGCGACAAACGACACCCCGGGCGGCACCGCCAGGCCCTTCTGGCATCCCCCGACCACGAAGTCAACGTGCCAGTCGTCCATACGCAGCTCGTCGGCGCCGAGCCCGGCGACCGCGTCGACCACCAGGATTCGATTCAATCGGTGACAGACGTCGCCGAACGCCTTGATGTCATTCAGGACCCCGGTCGATGTCTCGGTCAGGGTGGTGAAAACGCACCGGGCCGAGTCGTTGCCCAGCAGCTTGCGTTCCAGCTCCTCGGGCGGGATCGGCTCGCCGTAGGGCCGGCTCATCTCATCCACGAAGGCGCCGTACCGCAGGTTAATCTCGCGCCACCGCTCGCCGAACCGACCCGACGTGGCGACTACGACCTTGTCACCGGGACTGACCAGGTTCACCACCGCGGCCTCCATTGCGCCGGTTCCGGACGCGGTCAGCAAATGGACCTCGCCATTGGCGGTCAGCATGAGCTTCTGCAATCCCTTGCGGACCGACTCGAAGATCGCCGCGAACGAAGCCTCGCGGTGATAGACCAGGCCGCTCGAAAGCTCCTTCAGGACCTCCAGCGGCACGTCAACCGGTCCGGGTGTGTATAGCTTGTACTTCGGCTTAACCATGAATCATCTCCTCCAGTGTTATCCAACTCATTTCCTGCCCCTGCGTCCGGAGCTACTCTGCCGGCCCCGCTTCGGCTGGCCGCCGGCCGCTGTCATCCGCCGGATTGCGCAGAACTCACCACACATCGTGCACGCCCCTTCCGTCCGGGAACGGGCGGCTGAAAATATCGTCTCGGCCCGCTGCGGATCAACGCAGCCGGCAATCATCCCCTTCCAGTCCAGCGCCGCCCTCGCCCGGGAGACCTTAAGGTCCCAGTCTGCCGCCCCGGGATGGTGCCGCGCCACATCCGCGGCGTGGGCCGCGATTCTCGATGCGACCACTCCCTGCCGCACGTCCTCGATTGTCGGCAGGCCAAGATGCTCTGACGGCGTCACGTAGCACAGGAAGTCGGCGCCGTACCAGGCCGCCAGCGCGCCGCCGATGGCGCCGGTGATATGGTCATAGCCGCAGCCCACGTCAGTCACCAGCGGCCCGAGCAGGTAGAAGGGCGCGTCATCGCACGCGCTCTTCTCCAGTTTCACGTTCGCTTCAATCTGGTCCAGCGGCACGTGGCCCGGCCCTTCGACCATCGCCTGCACTCCGGCCGCGCGCGCCCGCTGCACCAGTTCGCCGATGGTCAGGAGCTCAGCCACCTGCGCCTCATCGGTCGCGTCCGCGATGGCCCCGGGCCGCAGTCCGTCACCAATCGACAACGCGGCGCCGTACTCCCGGGCCATGGCCAGCACCTCGTCGTAATGCTCGTACAGCGGATTCTCCTTCCGGTTGCGCCGCATCCACTCGATCGTCATCGAGCCGCCGCGGCTGACCACACCGCAAACCCGGCCGGCGCGGGCCAGGATTTCAACGTTCCGCCGGTTGATCCCGCAATGGACCGTGATGAAATCTACCCCGTCACGGAGATGCTTCTCGACGCCGGCAAGGATTTCCCGGGCGCTCGCAGCGATAAAGGACTTGCCCTTGCGGCGCGCGTCGATCGCAGTCTGGTACACCGGCACAGTGCCAATCGGAACCGGCGACTCGGCGATCACGGCCGCACGGACTTCATCAACGTCGCCGCCCACCGACAGGTCCATCACCGTGTCCGCGCCCACGGCTACCGCTGCCCGCAGCTTTGCCAGCTCATTCGCGAGGTCGCTCGTGTCCGGAGACGTGCCGATATTCGCGTTGACTTTCACGGTCATGCCCTTGCCCACTGCCAACGGCACGATGCTCCGGCGCTTGGAACAGAGCACCGCCACCTTGCCCTCGGTGAAATGCTTCTCCAGCAGTGCCGGACTGACGCGTTCCCGGGCCGCGACCTTCGCGAGCCAGCTGCGCGCGCTTTGGCTTTTCGCTTTTGGCTTTTGGCTCTTGGCTTCCGCCCTCATCATTCCGCCTTCGTCCTTCCCTGCGCCGCCACCGGATGCGGCACCAGCTCTTCGAGCGCGACCGACTGCTCGGTTCCATCCTCGTAACGCACCGCCACGCGCCGCTTGATTGCATCGTGGCCGGTCACGACCGCCGGTCCGCGCTCAGTCTTCACCGTGCTCCCGTCTGATGGCGTCTCTCTCAGCCATTGCTGGTAGCTCTGGTCCTCGAAAGCAAGGCAGCAGAGCAGCTTGCCGCACAGGCCCGAAATCTTGGACGGCTCCACAAACAAGTTCTGCTGTCGGGCCATCCGCAGCGCGATCGGCTTCAGCTCGCGCACGAAACTCCGGCAACACAGATCCCGCCCACACGGCCCAAGCCCGCCCAGCAGCCGGGCATGGTCGCGCACGCCAATCTGCTTGATGGCGACCCGTGAGTCAAGCACCGCCGAGACGGCCTTGTGCAACGCGCGGAAGTCGAACCGCTCCTCGGAAGCGAAGTAGAAACAGATCTTCTTCCGGTCCAGACGCCAGTGCGCCCCGACGACCCGCATCCCGAGCCGGTGCTCCTCCTTGAGCCGGCAGAAAGCCTCAAGCGCCTGGTCCGTCTCCTCATCGAGTTCCTGCCGTCGCTTCAGGTCGTCTTCGCTCGCCTTACGCAACACGACGCTCCGGCTCTCATCCGAATCCTCGTAGGAAACAAACTTGCCGACGTCCTCACCGTCCTCGTCCTGGATTACGACCACGTCACCCGGCCGCACGGCCAGCCCCGCCGGTATATCGCACAGCTCGGATTTGAACGGATGCAGCTCGACCAGCGCCACGGCCATGCTAGCACCTGCCCCCGTCCACAACGTCCATCTCGTCCACCTCGTCCATTGCCTTCCGCCCCTCGCTTACTTGAACTGCTCTTCCTCATCCGGGGTCAGGTAGGACTCCAGCCCGGTCCTCGGCTCGTCTTTGGCGTTGGTCCAGGCCAGGCGGTAATTCCCGTCCCCGCGGATGTCGATGAATATGAACACGTAGCCGGTTCCGTAGTAATGCCAGTACTCGCGCGGCCTGGTTTCGGCTTCGACCACCTTCTGCTCGACCGCATCCGGCTCGCCGTACTTCACGTAGATCCGGCCCCGGTCGGCGTTGATGCCCGACGTCTTCGCCTGTCGGAACCGCCCGTCCGCGGTCTCCATTCGCCGGCTGAATTCGGCCAGGTTGCGTGTCCCCCAGAACTTCGCCAGGTACACCTGCTTGCCGGAATCCGAGAGTACATTGTAGTAGGCAACCTGCTTCGCAGTCGCCAGGTACTGTATCTGGTCGTAGTACCTCTGCTCCAGCGGACTCAGGCTGTCCAGGCTCGGCCCGACCGCGGCTCGTTCCGGCTCGTTCGAGCCGATGACGAAACCCCGACCAGCGGTCACCGACCGGTTCGCTGCCAGGTCGGTCAACTCCAGCGCAAACGTGTATGCGCCCGGCTCCACTCCGGCCGTGCTTACGCCGAGCGCGTAGGCCGCACTCGCGCCGTGCTTTGGCTTCGCCAGCGGCTGGGTCTTCACCACTGTGTCCGGCTTTCCGCCCCGGTCGCGGACGATTGCCGCCCTCACCCGGTAGAAATCGCTGTCCGGACTCAGATTGTAGCCCTCGTAGTAAACGTACAGCGCTTCCAGACCCTTGTCGGGAAACCGGTGCGACGGGTTGGGTATAACCGATACCGCGCCGGTGACCGTGTCGGTCAGCGCACTGGAGCCGACCTCCAGCGAGCTCAGGGCCAGGCCGGCGTTGAACCCTTTGAGCCTAAGAGTGTCCTCGCGGGTCCCCGCGGAAGAGCCGGCCGAACTCGTCTCAGCCACTGCGATCCGGAACCGGTACGTCCCGGCCGGCGCGGTCACGCTGAACCCGTCCACGAAACTGCGCTGCGCCTGCATCGCCTCCTGGAAACTCCGGATCCGGGCCTGCTTGAGAACCGTGCCCGCCTGCTGGAAGTTATTGTCCAGTCCGGTCATCTCCAGTTGAACGCTGAACTGGGCCAAGAGACCGCTGTCGGTCTGAGTGTAGAGCAGCTCGTCGTAAGGTATCGCGTAGAAGAACTCGACCCGGCTGGAGTCTCCGCCGGCCCGGAACGCCGACCAGTCCGCACTAAAGTCGAGCGCCCCGGTCAGGGCCACGAGCAATGCAACGACTGCACTCATCTCTTACCTCTCGCTTCTCGCCTCCCGCAACTCGTAACTCGTAACTCGTAACTCATTCTACGAGTGCCTCCCGGTTCTGCAGCACGTACTGGCCCGCCCCGAACCGGTCGACGAACTCGAATCGCTTGTTCACTTCGTAGTAGTACCATACCTCGTCTGCCGGCGAGTCAATCTCAAACGGCCGCGCGTCAATCTGGTCCGGCGGACCGTAGCGGACGTAGACGTGGCCCCGGTCGCTTCGGTATCCCCGGTCGCCGTGTTCGAAGTGTTCTTCCGCATAGTCAATCCGCTCGAAGTACTCGTCCTCGCTCGGGTATCGCTCGGCTGTCCTCGACTGGTCCTTCTTCTTCCAGAACTCGCGCCACGCCTGCGCCCGCTCGCCGCGCGGCACCGAACGCAGGTGCCTCGACTCCTCCGTGCTCGCCACGTAGATGAGCTCGTCGACCCGGCGCAGGTACGCTGCGTCGTCCATGAAGAACGGAACTTCCACCCGGAACGTCACGCTCGCGCTCAGGGGCCGGCCGGCACCCAGGCCCACGACCTCCAATACGTACTCGCCGCCGCCCAACCGGGCCACGCCGGTCGAGTCCCCGATGGCGTACTCGAACACCGCCTCCGGCTTCATCCTTCCGCCTTCATCCTTCATCGTTGTCTGAATGGTCCCGCCGGTCACGACCCGTCGGTCGTGCTTCAGCACGAACCGGCAACTGTCAAAGGGGACTGTCCCCGCATGGGGACTGTCCCCAAAGCCGCTCGCAACCTCAGCCACGGCCACGAGCGTGTCGCCGATGCCGTACTTGCGCATGGCAACCGGCCTGCCCGAATTGTATAGCCGTACCGTCAGGCCGCCGGTCGGCCGGTCAATCCTGAATACCGCCAGCGCCTTCCGTTCATTTGCCTGGTCGTTGACCTGGACCCTTGCGTCAAGTGCGGCCTTGGGCAGGGCGAGGCTGACGGTTCCGGATTCGACCGAGTCACGGGCTACGGTCGCGCCGTACTCGCGAAGCCGCACGACTTTCTGCCAGTAGTCCCCGGCCACGATGTTCCGCTGCCTGTCCGAGACCTGGACTCCAATCTGATAGCGGGCAACAAACCCGGAATCATCGCGGAGGAATGTCAGGGAAGTGTATGGAATTTCGTAGGATAGCTCAAGCACGGCTCCGGAATCGTCTGCCGGAAACACCGACTGGTCCAAGGTCAACTTCAAGTCCCCTTGGGCCGACAGCGCGGCAAGGAGCAGAAACGGAAGAAGCCACATCGGCGTTAAGTGTAGGCAGATGCCTCGGAAAGTCAAGCAGCCATGCCCG
>CAZQZR010000084.1:0-14139 GCA_964597845.1 uncultured bacterium
AGAGAACCACAGATGGACACGGATGGACACTGATGGCTCGGAGCCGGACGGAGAGGCTATCCACAGATTTCGCAGATTACACAGAATCGAGCTTAGGGTTCCGAATTCCCTCGCCCATTGAGGGAGAGGGTTAGGGTGAGGGGTGAGTTTGCCCTTGAGCTTATGCTACTCAGCGCGCGCAGCGCGTGGGCATATCGTCGGTCGGAAAGCCGCCTTGCGCCCGCCTTGACTGTATCACCGTGGAAGAGATACTTACAGTGATGCAGTTCGCCTACACCGCGCACGCAAGGGACATGCTCACCGAGCGCGGGATACCGGACGAGTGGATTGTCCGGGCGGTGGAATCACCGCTGCGCACAGAGCAACACGACGACGGCACAACCCACTACTTGAGCAGTGTGCCGGAGCGCAGCGGCCGCGTCCTGCGTGTGGTGGTAAACGCGAAGGCCAGTCCGGCCATTGTGGTCACGGTCTTCTTCGACCGTCGCCTGAGGAGACTATCATGAGATTGAAACTGGACAGAGAGAGTGATGCGCTGTACCTGCGGCTCGACGAGACCGCGGTGGTTGAGTCCGAGGAAGTTCAGCCTGGCGTAGTCCTGGACTACGACGCGGCCGACAACGTGGTCGGCGTCGAAATCCTCAACCTGAGCAAGCGTGTCGCGCCCGAACGCCTGCGCGTCCTGCAACTGGAGACAGTCTAGAGCGCGACGCTCGCCGCTGGCCGCCAACTGCCAACTGCAAACCGACGCCGCGTCACCCTGAGCGAGTCGGACGAGTCGAAGGGTCTCTCAGAATGAACCGCCAAGTACGCCAAGAACGCCAAGAGAGACGTCATTCCGACCGGAGCGAAGCGAAGTGGAGGAATCTCCCAGGAATCCACAGATTACGCAGATCACGCAGATCACGCAGATCATGTGTCGCAGATGACGCGGTGGGCTAGAATCCGATGCGGGCGAGGCCTAGGTGGACTTGCGCCCCGACAAATGGGCAGATGGAGCGCGTCTCAGGGTACACGTTTCCGACCGCTCCGACAACCGTATATACCAGACCGACTGACGCGCTGAGTCCCAGTCCGTAGCAGTCAACCGCGCCGACGGCCTCCACTGTCCCTATGAATGGGTAGCTCGGCGGCGGGTCGAAGTTCGTGTTGAAGAACCGGGCGGTTGCCTTGACGTAGACCTCCGGGACTCTGCCGTATAGTCTACCCCAGTAGCGCACCGGCCGTTCGTAGATGGTATACCCGAGGCTAATCGGCAGGGCGCTGATGGCCGCGGTGTAGAATCCGTCAGCAAGACTGAGGCCGGCCCGCGCGCGGTGGAACTCGACCTCTACGTGCGGCACTTCTGCAAGAACCGTGGCCTCAACGGATTTCGTGTACTCCCAGCGAGCCGCGCCGACACCGATATCAATCAGCTCAGCGCGGAAGAAGAACTGGGGCGTCTCGTCCGGGTCGTGCATAGCCAGCGCGTAGTCGGTCTCGAAAGCGCTGACCGATGAGGTCACAAGTAGCAGCAGCCCTAATACGTGTCTCACGGCGTATCACCTCCCAAGTCGACACCGAATGTCAACGCGCGCAGCCTCAACTCGATGTTGGGTGACAACCCGGCACGTCCGTCCCAGTGAAGGCTCGAGTGGTTGGTGGACGTGCAGGCTCCAACGACGCCAGCCGAGACACTGATACCCAACCCAAGGAAGTCAACGCCGGCGACCAAGTCCAGGCGTCCAGCCAGTGGGACCTTCATGTTTGGGTATCCTGTGCTGTTCAACCAGTAGCCGGAGAAATGCAGCGCCACTTCGGGTACCATTCCGTGCAGCCGCCACGCGTACCAGAGCGGGCGTTCCCACAGGATGTAGTCAACGCGCAGAGGAGCATAGCTGTACACGAGGTCGAGGCCCATTATTTCCTCGGACACCGCAGTCCCGAGGCGCCATCGACCCCTCTCGACGTGGACCTGGAGTAGGTTCTCTGCGGACCAGTTCCACGAGTCGAATCCCAGCCAGCCCGAGGTGGACTCGTGGACGAGGCTGAACCCTCGGGAATACAGCTCGACACGCAGTCGCAGAGGGTCCTCCAGTTTCTCCTGAGCCCCAGCCGGCAGCGCCGCTAGCAGGAGAGTCGCACCCATGGCAAGCATGCTCCCGCGACGAATCATTGCGGATATCGTAAAGCCGCAGGTGCGGAAGTCAAGGATACGGGTCAGTTGTCAGAAGTTGGATGCCATAGGTCAGCCGCGGGGGTATGAAGTCCGTGTCTCTGTTCAGGGGTCGGAATCGGCGGACAGCCTGCGCTTGAGTTTGGGCTTGTGCTGTTTGCTCAGGCAGAAGCGAAGCGGAGTGGAGGAATCTCTCAGGAGTCCACAGATTTCGCAGATTACACAGAATCGAGCTTGGGGTTCCGAATTCCCTCGCCCATTGAGGGAGAGGGTTAGGGTGAGGGGTGAGCTTGCGCTTGAGCTTGGGCTTTCGGTTCAGGCAGTGGCGAACCGGAACCGGCTGATGAAGTGGCGCATCGGCAAGTCCTGGCCGTAGATGACTTCGACGCCGGGAATCTTGTCCCGACGACGATACAGGATGCCGACCGCCTCGGCCGCCGAGCGCAGGTCGGCGTCTTCGTAGCAGAGTCTCGGCACCGCGGCCCGGACGTTGTTGACCCTCGGGTTCGACGCAATTTCCTTGCCGTCCACGAGTTTGCCGAACGCGTAGACGCCGAGCTCGCACATCCGGTGCCCGGCAATGAGCAGGAGCGCGGTCAGACTGATGCCGGGGAACTGGTCGTCGCGCAGTTTGGAGCCCGCGAAGAACTGGTCCAGGTCGAGGTAGATTGCGTGGCCGCCGACCGGCTTGACCACGACGCTGGCACCGCACTGCTCGTCAATCGTTGCCCCGAACCGCTGCACTTGGTTGATGCGGTACGTCAGGTACTCCTCGTTGACGACGGTCTTCAGGCCCTCGACTACGCCCTTCAGGTCGCGGCCGGCCAGACCGCCGTAGGTCGGATGGCCCTCGACCAGAATCTGGTGCCCGACGACCCTCGCCGGTAGCTCCGGATACCGTTTCACCAGCAGCCCGTCCTCGCGGACAACGAGGCAGCCACCCATGTTCACGAGGCCGTCCTTCTTCAGGCTGATGTGGAATCCGTCTACGGACTCGAACATCATGCGGACGATTTCCGCGATGCTCTTGCCCTTGCAGAGCGGCTCGTTCTGCTGGTTGAACCAGGCGTTTTCGGCGAACCGGCAGGCGTCGAACAGGAACGGCACAATATGGGCGTGGCAGAGTTCAGAAGTCTTGCGGATGTTCGCAAGCGACACCGGCTGGCCGCCGCCGGTGTTGTTGGTGATTGTCATGTAGACAAAGGGGATGCGCTGTTTCGTCTTCGGGTTCTGGAACAAGTCCCAAAGCTGGGCCAAGTCCATGTTGCCCTTGAACTGCGCCGTCTCGTCCTTGACCCTAAGCTCCGCCGAGAACAGGTTCAGGGCCTCGAAACCGTTTGCCTCGATGTTCGCCTGCGTGGTGTCGAAATGGCCGTTCGACGGAATAGCGTAGAACGGGTCCTTCCCGTCGCGCTTGCCCGCCGCGCCGAGGATTCCGGCCATGCAGGTGAAGAGGCCGGATTCGGCCGCGCGTCCCTGGTGGAAGATGAAGACATTTTCCTGGTTGAGGTCGCGGTTCTCCCACTGCGGCCCGAACGTCTCGACCACCTGCTGCTTGAACTCGAAGTAACCCTCATTCGAACCGTACGACTCGTCGCCGAGCAGGAGTTGGGACCACTGCTTCATCGTCATCGTCGTCGTGCCCGAATCGGTCAGCAGGTCGCAGCCCGGAATCATCGCCGCCGGGAACTTGAAGACGTTCAGCCCGCCCTCTTCAACCAGCTTCCTTCGCAGTTCGCGGTCGTCGATTGAGCAAGGGCGGAAAGAGACCGCGGCGTTCCGATACGGCCGGGGCCGGTTCTTGGCCTTGGCGAGCTCTGCTGTCCAATCATCGAGGAAAGACGTCATGGCCGGATTATACATCCCCGCCGCTTTGAGTCAATCGCGCGGGTGAGCGACAGGTTGCGGGTTCCGCGTTCCGGATTCGCGGAGGTGAGGGTCATGCAACCGGTGGTAGACAGCCGCCGGGTTGTCCATTATAATCCGTTTCCTAGTTTTCCAGATGAGTACTGTCGAACCCCGTCCCCAGGAAGCCGGCTCGCAGGAACCGGAGCCGAAGATTGTCGCGTTCCTGTGCAATTGGTGTTCGTATGCGGGCGCGGACCTTGCCGGCATCTCGCGCATCCAGTACCCGGCGAGCATACGCGTCATCCGCGTGCCGTGCTCCGGTCGGGTCGACCCATTCCACATCCTGAAGGCGTTGCAGAGCGGTGCGGACGGCGTGCTCGTGTCCGGCTGCCATCCCGGCGACTGTCACTACCTGACCGGCAACTACGTGGCCCGCCGTCGGTTCGCGGTGCTGAACGATCTGCTGGAGTTCGCGGGTATTGACCCGGGCCGGGTGAGCTTTTCGTGGGTGTCGGCGGCAGAAGGGGAGCGGTTCGCCGAGGTCGTGCGCGAGGTCACGGAGAAGGTGAAGGCCCTCGGGCCGAACCGGAAGCTGGTCAAAGAGGAAATAGTGAAGTGAGAATAGTGAAGAGTGAAACGGGGATTGCGAATAGTGAGTTGTGAATAGTGAATAGTGAAAGACGGACCGGGAGGAGTGAAAGTCGGATTCGGGTTTCACTATTCTTAATTCTCTATTCACTATTCAGCGAGGTCGTTCCATGAGTCGGCAGGAACAGTTGCGCAAGCGGGCGAGGGAGTTGCTGGAGAAGAAGGAAGTCGCGATGGTCGTCGGGTACCGGGCGGCGAGCACGAAGGGCAAAGCCCAACCGGTATTCGTCACCAAGCCGGAGGACACGGAGTTGCTCATTTTCGATGAGACTTGCGGCCAGAACCTCGCCGGCTACCTGCTGAAGGTGAAGCACCTGGGCAAGATTGCGGTCGTGGCCAAGGGCTGCGATTCGCGCTCAATCCTCGTGTTGCTCAAGGAGAAGCAACTGGACCGGGCGCAACTGCACATCCTCGGCGTCGGCTGCGCCGGCATCATGGAAGACGGCAAGCTGAGCGACTCGTGTACGACCTGCGAGTACCCGAACCCGGTCGTGTTTGACGAGATGCTCGGCGAACCGGTTTCGCCCCTCGCCCCTCGCCCCTCGCCCCTCGCCCCCCGCTCTTCGGACGAGAGGTGGCATGAGCTGTCCGAGGACATCGCGCGCTGTGTCCGCTGCTACGCCTGCCGTCAGGTCTGTCCGAACTGCTATTGTCCGGTCTGCTTCGTGGACGCCAGCCAGCCCGCACTCGCAGGCAAGACGACCGAGCTGTCCGACAACATGGTCTTCCACATCATGCGCGCGCTGCACATGGCCGGCCGCTGCGTCGAGTGCGGCTCGTGCGCCCGCGCCTGCCCGATGGGCATCGACCTGATGAAGTTCAACCGTAAGGCCGCGCAGATTGTGAAAGAGCGGTTCAACACGGTCGCCGGTGTGAAAGAAGATGAAGCGCCCGCCCTGACCGTCTTTGACCCGAACGACCGGCAGGAGTTCATACGCTCCGGTGGGACGGAATAGTGAGTTGTGAATGGTGAATAGTGAAAGACGGACCGGCAAGAGTGGAAGGCGGATTCGGGTTTCACTATTCTCAATTCTCTATTCACTATTTTCTTAGACTATGACTCAGCGCGTTATTACTGCCGAGGCCCTGGCAAAGCTTGTTGCCGAGTGGGCGAAGAAGGGCGCGGTCTACGCTCCGGTCAAGAAGGGGACTGTACCCGAACGGGGACTGTCCCCAAATCCCCAGGACTGGACCGAGTTCCGTAGAGTCACATCGCTCAAGGAAACTGATTTCAGCCGCGTGAACGCCAAGCAGTCGGCCAAGGGTCTGCTTTTCCCACAGCGCGAGGTAATGCTTCGGTTCAAGGACGGGAAGTCCGAAGAGCCGGCCGCGCCCGAGGAACAGATCATTCTCGGCATCCGCCCATGCGACGCCGCGGCAATTGCTTTCCAGACGAAATTCTTTACCGGTCAGGGCCAGACCGACCCGTACTTCAAAGCTCGACTGGAGAAGACCACACTCATCGGCCTTGCCTGCAATACGCCGGCGGAAACGTGTTTCTGCACCGCGGTCGGCGGCTCGCCCACGGGCACGCGGGGACTGGACCTGCTGCTCACCGACATCGGCGGCAAGTACCTGGCCGAACCGGTGACGGACAAGGGCGCGGCGCTGATTGCCGACATGCCCGAGCCGGCGGCCGGCGACATTGAGAAGAAGCGTGAGCTGGCCGAGAAGTGTACGGAGCAGATGCCGAAGGCGATGGATACCCAGGCACTCAAGCGGCGGCTCGACAATGGCTTCGAGCACGCGGTCTGGGATGAGCTGAACCTCGCCTGTGTGAACTGCGGCGCCTGTACCTTTTTCTGCCCGACCTGCCATTGTTTTGACGTCACCGACGAGGAGCGGAAGGGGAGAGGCGCGCGAATCCGGGTGTGGGATTCGTGCCAGTTCTGCCTCTACTCGCAGCACGCTTCCGGCCACAATCCGAGGCAGACCGCGCGTTCGCGCTACCGCAACCGCGTGATGGACAAGTTCAAGTACACGGTCGATATGGTGAGCGAGCTCTCATGCGTCGGCTGCGGCCGCTGTATCATCGAGTGTCCGGCAGGCATTGACGTCAGGGAGACGGTTGAGACACTTATGACGATGCTACCCGATGCAGGGACCGAGGATGCAATGCAAACTGCAAACTGCAAAATGCAGAAGTCAAAATGAAAGACATCGGAGAGCGGCTGCTGGATTTCGCAGTTGTGTGCTTGAAACTGACCGGCAAGCTGGGCCGAACCGCATCGGGCCGGTACGTCGCGGGTCAATTCATGCGGTCTAGTGCGTCTGCCGGTGCGAACTACAGCGAAGCATGTGGTGCCGAAAGTCGAGCGGACTTCGCGCACAAGTTGCAGATCGTGCTCAAGGAACTGCGTGAAACCGAGTATTGGCTCAAGCTGGCGGGTCGGGGTCAGTTGTTGCCTTTGGAAGACGTCAAAGCCACGGCGATTGAGGCAGACGAGCTGGCACGAATCATCGCGAAATCAGTGTTGACGGTCAAGTCGAGGTCCCGATGACTCAGTCTTCCTGTGTTTCTGCATTGCCTGTCTTGCCTCTTGACTTTTGCATTGCATCACCGCGCCGCTCCGCATCCGCCGGTTTTGCCTTGCCTGTTTTGCACTTTGACTTTTGCATTGCATCATGATGAATCCTTATCTCCCGGTTTCGGTGCGCGTCGAGAAGGTCACCGTCGAGAACGACGCAAAGGACCTCAAGACCTTTGACCTGTCCTTCGTCGACGCCAATGCGCGCACGGCCTTCGAATTCATTCCGGGCCAGTTCGGATTCCTTTCCATGATGGGCGTAGGCGAAGCGCCGTTCGGTATCGCATCCGCGCCGTCTGAGGAGTTCATCAAGTACACGGTCAAGCGCGTCGGTGGGTTCACGACCGCCCTGCACGAACTCGAACCGGGCACGGTCATCGGCATGCGCGGGCCGTGGGGCAATTCGTACCCGCTCGATTTGATGCAGGGCAAAGACGTCGTCATCGTTTCCGGCGGCTTCTCGTTCACAACCCTGCGCTCGACCATCGTCCATCTGCTTGACCCGAAGCGGCGCAATGGCTTCGGCAAGATAACCTGCGTTTACGGGGCGCGTTCTGCCGGCGAGTTGCTCTACAAGGAAGAACTCAAGGCATGGGAATCGAACCCGGACATTGACCTCCACCTCTGCGTTGACAAGCTGGGCGACGACGCGTGGCCGAAGACTGAGGGCCTTGTTCCCAACGTGCTGAAGCAGGTCGCGCCGGCGGCAAAGAATGCCATCGCGCTGGTCTGCGGCCCGCCCATCATGATTCGCTTCACCCACCCGGTACTGGAGGCGCTCGGGTTCAAGCCCGATGATGTTTTCCTGTCGCTGGAGAACCGGATGAAGTGCGGCATCGGCAAGTGCGGCCACTGCAACCTCGGCCCGAAGTACGTCTGCAAAGACGGTCCGGTCTTCTCCTACTCCCAGCTCAAGAACCTTCCGGCTGAATACTAGTCCGCAGTTCGGAGTCTAACATGGGACAGCTTAGGATAGTTAAGTCTTATACACAGGAGGCACGAATGTCAGGTTTCCGTTATCTTGTCCTGCTACCGCTGCTTGCCGCGGCGGTTTCCCCTGCGGCCGCTTCGTGGCTGAACAATCCCGACAATTCGTTCGAGGTCAGGCTTGCCCCCGAGATGGGGTTTCTTGGCGTCATCAAGCACACCATTCAGTTCGGTCAGCAGGGCACGAAGTTCGATTATGTGGCCGACGGAGGCCAGGATATTCTCTTCCCTTACCGGAGGATGTCGGCGGAACTGCACCTCAAGCCCCGGCACACAATCGTACTTCTCTACCAGCCCATCGACGTACGGACCGAAACCTACCTCTTGGCCCCGCTGGTGCTCGATGCCGACACGTTCCCGGCCGGCACTGCGATGGACCTGCGTTACGGCTTCGACTTCTACCGTGTCAGCTACCAGTACGACTTCTGGCCCGAGCCTGACCGCGAACTGGCGGTCGGGTTGTCAATGCAGGTCAGGGACGCGTCCATCTCGTTTGTTCCCAAGGACGGCAGCAACGCCCGCGTGTACCAGGACCTCGGGCCGGTGCCTATTCTTCGGTTCCGCGGACGCCTGCCACTAACCGGAAGCTCCTGGGTCGGCACGGAAATCGACGGGTTCTATGCGCAGGGCAAGGTTGTCACCGGCAGCTCCAACGTCGAGTCGAGCTTCCGCGGCGCGATTCTCGACGCCTCGCTCCGTTATGGCCTGAGCCTGAACGAGTCGGTCGATGCCTTCATCAATGCCCGTTACATCGGCGGCGGCGCGTCCGGCCAGCAGAGCGAGCCGGAGATATCCAACACCGACGGCTACACCGACAACTGGCTCGGTACGGTCTCCCTGTCCGTGGGCTTCTACCTGAAGTAGTTCCTCATACAGAATCGCGGGCAGGCGTCACGCCTGCCCGCTTCGTTCTTGCGCTCTGCTTCCGCCGTCCTAGGTCCGCCCGGAACTTCTGACTTCTTACATCTGGCTTCTGACTTCTAGCTTCGTTCGTTCCTCTGTACTACACTGCCTCGATGGTCGTCGGCGGCTTGGCCGTCACGTTGTAGGTCACGCTCACCACGCCCGGCACTTCAGTGGTAATCCGGCTCGCCAGCTTCTCGAGCTTCTCGAACGGCAGTCGGGTCACGGTCGCGGTCACCGCGTCTTTGCTCTCAAAGCAGCGGACTTCGATCTGCAGCCCGTAGTCCCGCTTGCCGTTCCGCATCCCCGTGACCTTGTCGTTGTGCAGGATCGCCAGCCACTGGAACGCGCCGCAGCCCTTCAACTCGGCCTCGACAACTGCGGTCGCCTTCCGCACCACGGCTACGCGCTCGGGCGTGACTTCGCCGATGACCCGCGCGGCGAGCGCGGGGCCGGGGAATGGCGGCCGGTTGTAGATTTCCTCAGGCAGGCCGAGCGCCTTGCCTACGACGCGGATTGAGGTCTTGCGCAGTTGCAGCACCGGCTCGAGCACCTTGTAGCCGAACACCTTCTGGGTGTCGATGCCGAGCTGTTCGAGGATATTGTGCTGGCGCTTCACGCCCGCGACCGTCTCCTCGACGTCGGTCCAGTTCGTGCCCTGAAGCAGGAACTTCGCCCCACTCGCCTTCACCAGGTCACCGAAGACCTTCTTGTAGAAAGTCTGGGTGATGGCCTCGCGTTTCTCCTCCGGGTCGGTGAGACCCTTGAGCGCCGCGAAGAAGGCGTCTTCGGCGTGGACCAACTCGACCGGCACGCCGAGGCCGTTGAACAGCTTGACGATGTACTCGGGTTCACCCTCGCGCATGATGCCGTTGGCGATGAAGTAGGTCTTGAGCTTGCCACCCAGGGCCTTGTGGCCGAGCATCGTCACGACCGACGAGTCCACGCCGCCGGAGAGGGCGTTGACGGCCAGCCCATCACCGACGGTCTTGCGCAGCTCCTCGACCTGTGTCGCGATGAACTGCTCGACGTTCAGTTGTTCGGGCGTTATCTCTTTTACATTCATGTTTCCTCCATTTGTGCCTCGCGGACGTTGAAGCCTAGGGCGGATTCCGTTGCGGTCAAGGACAACTGCCGGCGGCCGGTTCTACTTGTCAGGCACCGCGTGCGGGTGGCCGGATGTCCGAGTAGCAGAACCCGGTCTTGGCCCGCGCTTGCTGTTCCTTCAGCCATTTGTCCAGGCCGATCTTCTTCAGACGTTTGCCGTCTGCAATCAGCGTGACGTATCCTTTGCTCAGCCGCTCAATGCGCGCACACGGCCAATCCCGGCAGTGGATGCAGAGGTCGACTTCACGGTCCAGCGCACACTGTCTGATGTCGCAGGACCCGGGTCCGCCACAGAACGGCGGCGCGCCGGCGGTCCGGCAACCCGGACACGACTTTTCCGGGTCGGCAATCCGGTTGAGGAACCGCCAGAACTCCTTGAAGTCCTTGACCTCGCCGGTCAAGGAGTCCCAGCCTCCTTTCCACATCGTCTGCCGCAGCGCCCGCGCCTGTGCCGGCATCCGGTTGCGCGACGAGCAGAGGCCGCAGCAGATGCCACAGTGGGCCAGGAGCCTCAACTTGTCGTTCTTTCTCGGCATATGGTCAGGTGTCCGTCAACTGCCCGCAGCCCGGGTGACGGTGCCCTTCGCGAGAAACCCGAAGCCCGAAGCACGAATGACGAATGAAGCTCGAATGTCTCAATGGCTACTTGTCCGGGACTGTGTACGGGCTGCAGCGGATGTCGCAGTAGCAGAACCCGGTCTTGGCGCGGGCCTGCTGCTCCTTGAGCCATTTGGCGGTGCCGATGCGCTTGAGCCGCTGCGAGTCCGCAATCAGGTTGATGTAGCCCGCGGCCAGTCCCTCGATTCGGTGGCAGGGCCATTCCTTGCACTCGACGCAGAGGTCGAGGCCTTTGGCGCGGGCGCATTTGCGAATGCCGCAGAACGGCGGGCCGCCGCCCTGTCTGCAGCCGGGGCAGGATTTCTCGGGCGTGGACATGCCGTCCAGGAACTTCCAGAAATCCTTGAACCCGGGGACCGAGTCGCCCCAGAGCTCCCAGCCTTCATTGCGCATGGTATCTCTCAGCGTAGACGCCTGCTTCGGCGTCCGTCCGCGCGATGAGCAGAGGTCGCAGTACAATCCGCAGTAGGTCACCAGCCTTAGCTTGTCGCTCTTCTTCGGCATATCTTCCTCTCAGTCTTGGCCGCAAATACGTAGGTGATTCGGCTGATTCTCACAGCCCGCAACACAAGTCTAATACCTTATGAGGAGCATTCAAGTCGTATTGGCAACCGCGGCCATCCTGGCCTGTGGTGCCGGAAATAGACAACAGACGAAGTTGACAGGGCCAAAGGAGCTACCGATGAAGACCGACACTGCGACGTTTGCAGCAGGCTGTTTCTGGGGAGTGCAGGCTGAGTTCGACAAGGTAAAGGGCGTCGTTGCGACCACTGTCGGCTATACCGGCGGGCACACTGAGAAGCCGACGTATCGCGACGTATGTTCGGACACGACCGGGCACGCGGAGGCGGTGCAGGTTGTGTTCGACCCGACTGTCGTCACCTACGAACAGTTGCTGGACAAGTTCTGGCCAATGCACGACCCGACCACGCTCAACCGGCAGGGGCCGGATTTCGGCTCCCAGTACCGTTCGGTAGTCTTCTATCATTCGCCCGAACAGCAGGCAGCGGCAACCGCCTCAAGAGACAAGCTGGAGAAAGCGCGCCGCTTCCCGCGGCCGATAGTAACTGAGATCGTCCCGGCCTCAACGTTCTGGCCGGCAGAGGAGTACCACCAGAAGTACTTCCAGAAGCACGGGGGCGGGAGCTGCCATATCTGAGAATCGGGGTTCAAGGGGTCAGGGGTTCAGGGGTTCCAGCCAGAACCCTTGGCCCCCAGGCGACCGGAACCCTTCTGCTGCTATGTTTGACTCACTTGGGCTGATTCCCTAGTATTGCTCGTGGCACGCGGACTTGTAATCCTCCCGACATACAACGAAGCCGAGAACATCGAGCGCATCCTGCCCGAAGTGCTCTCGAAGTCCCCGGAGCTTGAGGCGCTGGTGATTGACGACAACTCGCCGGACGGAACCGGCGACATGGTCGAGCGCATGGCGGCGGCCAATCCGAGGATGCATCTTGTCCGCCGGCCGGGCAAGATGGGATTGGGTACGGCATACGTGCTCGGATTCAAGTACGTGCTGGAGCACGGGTACGACTACTGCTTCGAGATGGACGCCGACTTCTCGCACCCACCGGACAAGCTGCCGGTTATGATAGAGTTGCTGAAGGACTACGACCTCGTCATCGGCTCGCGCTACTCGGAAGGTGTGTCGGTCGTGAACTGGCCGATGAAACGGTTGCTGCTCTCGTTCTTCGCCTGCATGTACGCGCGGATGGTCACCGGCGTTCCGATACGCGACCTGACCGCCGGTTTCAAGGCCTACCGGCGCGAGACGCTGGCCGGCATCGACCTCGACAAGCTAAAGGAAGACGGGTACGGGTTCCAGATTGAGATTGATTTCGTAATCTGGCGCAAAGGCTTCCGGATCAAGGAGACGCCTATCGTCTTCACCGAGCGTCGCGCCGGCACCTCAAAGATGAACAAGCGCATCGTCCGCCGCGCGTTCTTTCTGGTCCTGCGGCTCCGGCTGCAGCGGATGTTCGGCCGAGCATAGCAGCTCAAGCGCAAGCCCAAGCAAGAAGCTTCAAGCCGCACGGCGCCGGCTGACGGACGTGTCATTCCGAGTGAGTCTGCCGAATCGAGGAATCTCGCCTGCCGTCATGTCGTTCGTTCCTACGGCGGCGAAGCCACACGAAGTCGAGACATCTCGTTTGAGAGACCCCTCGACTGCGCTCGGGGTGACAGAGCCAGCCCAGGCTCAAGCGCAAGCCCAAGCCCGGACACCGTCCCTAACTGCTAACGCCTAACTCCTAACTCTGCTTGCCTTGCCCTCAGGGCTTCATACCGCGTGCGGTGGTCAAGCAAGGCACCGTCCTTCAGTTCCAGTACGCGGTCGGCCAGCTTGCCAAGCAGAGCCCGGTCATGTGACGCAAACAAGACCCCGCACGGCATCTGGCTGAGCAGGCCTTCCAGCGCCAGCAGTGCATCGATATCAAGGTGGTTGGTCGGTTCGTCAAGGATGAGCAGGTTCGCCCCGCCGGCCAGTATCCGCGCCAGCAGCACCTTTGACCGTTCGCCGGCGGAGAGTTCGGCGAGTTTCTTCTCGGCGAATGCCTTGGGCAGCAGCAGGGTCCCAAGTACGGTTCGCGCCGTCTCCTGATTCGCCCCGGATTTCATCACTTCATCTAGAGCCGTGCACTCGAGGTCAAGAGAAGCTACGTCCTGCGGGAAGTAGCCGACCCTGGTGCCGGCGCCGAACTGCGCCTCGCCTTTGTCCGGCTTCACCTCACCCAGCAGCATCCTGAGTAGTACAGTCTTGCCGCATCCGTTAGGGCCGACGAGCGCTACCCGCTCGCCCGTGCGAATCTCAAACGAGGCCCCGGCAATCACCTTCCGTCCGTTGAACGACTTCGCGAGGCCCTTGGCGAGCAACGCCCGCTTGTCCGGCGGTTCCTCGGTCACGAGCACAGGCTTCGGCTGCTTCTCGATGAACGGCTTCCTCGCCTCGTGCTTCTCAATCGTCTGCCGAACCCGCTTCTCGGCGTGCTTCGCACGCTTCGCCATCTGGGCCGCGCGGTGGCTCACGAACCCGCTGTCACCCGCAGAAGTCTTGGTCTTCTCCCGGCGTGCGGACCAGACCTTACGTTCCCCCGCCACGCGCTCGAGCTTGTGGATCTCCTTTTGTTGGACGTCGTGGTCGTGCGCGAGCTTTGCTCGCTCCTGCTCGCGCGCCAGCTCGTAGTCATCGTAGTCGCCCTCGTAGGTCGTGAGCCGGGTCCGGCGTAGCTCGAACACGCGGTTGACAACCTGGTTCAGGAAGACCCGGTCGTGCGATACGACCAGCACGGTCCCGCCAAACCTCTCGAGGAAAAGCTCGAGCCACTCGCGCTGCGCGATGTCAAG
>CAZQZR010000085.1:0-13962 GCA_964597845.1 uncultured bacterium
CATCTACTTCGTGCTCCATAACTAACCGCTCCATCAGCGGAATCTGGGCGGGGCCGCAAGGCTCCGCCCAGGTGTTTTTCGGGGCTGCGGCCGGCTTGACTCCGTTGCGCCCGCTTCTATAATCGCTCTGCCATGTTGGACCTTTCTGAACCGGTGATCGCCGTCGCCAGGCTGGGTAAGGTTTACCGTAGCGGATTCCGGATGAAGCGCGTACAGGCGTTGAAGGACATCAGCCTGGAAATCGAGCGGGGCGAGATATTCGGATTCCTCGGTCCGAACGGCGCCGGCAAGACGACGCTGATCAAGATCCTGATGGGGCTGACGGAACCGACTTCCGGGACGGCGCTGGTGTTCGGTCGGCCGCCACGCGACGCGGCGGCCAAGGTAAGGCTTGGGTTCCTGCCGGAGTCGCCCTACTTCTACGACCATCTTACCGCCCGCGAATTCCTGCAGCTCGCGGCGCAGTTGTCGGGCGTGACTTCGACCGACGTTGCCGGCCGCGTGACCGGCTTGCTGCGGCTCCTGCGGATGGAGCATTCAGCCGGCGTACAGATGCGAAATTTCTCCCGCGGCATGTTGCAGCGCGTGGGAATTGCCCAGGCGCTGGTCGCCGACCCCGAGCTTGTCGTGCTGGACGAGCCGATGGGCGGACTGGACCCGGTCGGCCGCAAGGAATTCCGGGACATCATTATTGACCTTCGCGAGAGAGGCAAGACGGTCTTCTTCTCCACGCACATTCTCTCGGACGTCGAGATGATCTGTGACCGGGTGGGGATCATAATCGACGGCCGTATCGTCGAGGTCGGCCGCCTGAACCAGGTTCTGGCCGACGCCGCCGAGTCAATCGAGGTTACGGTCAGGGGCGTGACCGGCAAGACCCAGAAGATCCTCGAACGCGTGTCTCAGCACGCCATAAAGTCCGGTGATGAGCTGTTGCTTGCGGTTCGGAATGATGAGGACGTTGACAAGATAATGGCCATCTGCCGCGAAGTCGGCGGCATCCGGGTCGTCGGGCTTGTGCCCCATCGTAAGACCCTCGAGGAGTACTTCATGGCTCACGTGGAGCGGGCCGGGAGGGCGTCGTGATCGAACGCGTGTCAGGAGTTGCGCTGAACACGTTTCGCGAGTCGGTCCGGGACAAGGTGCTCGTTACCCTGGTCGCGTTCGCGGTCCTGGTTATGGGCAGCGCCCGCGTTATTCAGCCGCTCGCACTCGGCGAGGAAGCCAAGGTGATCAAGGATCTGGGCCTCTCGGCAATCACGCTGTTCTGCGTGTTGATTTCAATCCTGATGGGCGGCCGGATCGTGTACAAGGAAATCGAGAAGCGCACCATCTACATCATGCTGGCCAAGCCGGTTCGTCGCTGGGAGTTCATCCTGGGCAAGTACCTCGGGCTGATGGCGGTCCTGGTCGTAAGCCTGGTCGTGATGACCGCGGCCTTCTATGTGATTCTGCTTATCCTGGGCATCGGAGCCCCGCTCTACCTGATGCTGGCGGTCCTGATGACTTTCTTTGAGCTGGCAATCCTGACAGCGGTTGCCGTGCTGTTTTCCACGTTCTCCACGCCCATCACCGGGGCGGTGTTCACATTCGCCGTCTACTTCGTCGGGAACCTGACACGAGACCTCAAGCTGCTGGCTGCGATGAGCCCGTCGGTGGTCGTCAAGGTCGTCAGCCAGTTTCTCTACTACGTGCTGCCCAATTTCTCAAACTTCAACATCAGGGCGGAGGTCGTTTACGGAGCGGCACTGGACCCGGATGCGCTGCTGCTTTCCGGCTTGTACGCCCTTGTCTACACGGCGACGCTGCTGCTGATCTCGGTGGCGATATTCAATCGGAAGGAGTTCTAGCTCCGGTGCTGACAGAGGTCAAGCCGCACCGGTCGGCTGCGCGGATTCCCGGGCCGCTTGCCGGCATCCTGCCGGCGGTCTTGATCATCTGGGGGTTCGTTGGCGCCTACCTGCTTCAACTCTCACTGGACCGGGCCGGGGAGAGTCGCATGCGGGAGAAGGCGATCGCGGAGATGGCCTACTTTCCGTCCGGCCGGTTCGTGCGCGAGGCCACGATCGAGTATCAAGGTCTGGCCGCGGATTTCGTCTGGCTCCGGGCCATTCAGTACTACGGCTATCACCTGATGTCCGACCGCAAGTACGAGTGGCTGGGTCACGTGTTCGGCATTCTCGTGTCCCTCGACCCCAGGTTCATCGGTGCGTACCATTTCGGGGCGATCACGCTGGCCTGGGACGCACACAAGCCGCACGAAGCCGTTGACTTTCTGACCGATGGCATGAAGGCCAATCCGATGAACTGGCAGATTCCCTTTGATGCCGGGTTCATCTGCTACATGGTGCTGCGCGACTACGAACGGGCGAGCACGTTCTTCGATGTCGCCTCGAAGATGCCCAATGCATGGTTCATACTCGCGCGCTGGGCCGCGATCGCCAAGGCCAAGGCCGGTGATTTTCGAACGGCTCGAGAGATGTGGCTGGATATCCTGAAGGGCACCGAGAATCGAGCCCTCAAGGCGCTCGTCGTTCGCCAGCTCAAGAACCTCATCACCGAGGAGGCAATTGACAGTCTCCAGAAGGCGGCGCAGCGATTTCTGGAGGACAGGCGACGGCCCCCGGCGGACCTGTCCGAACTGGTCGACGCCGGCTATATCGAGCGTATCCCCGAGGAGCCCTACGGCGGGCAGTTCATCCTCAAAAACGGCAAGGTCCTGACGACAACGCCGCCAAGCCAGCGGGAGTAGCCGGCGGCTTAACTTGACAAGCCGGTACTAATGCCCTATAACTTGAGGCGAGGAGAACGTATGCGCGATAATAGAGGTTTCACGATCGTCGAGTTGCTGATAGTGATTCTGATTCTGGGCGTCCTTATGGGCATGACCATTCCCAGGCTGGCGGGTTTCCGCCAGCAGGCCCGCGAGGCCGCCATGAAGATGAACCTTCACAACGTCCAGGTAGTAGTCGAGGAATTCCACGCCGAGAAGGGCTATTACGCCGATGATTTCTACGAGGATGGCTACGGGGCGCTTTTCCCCGGCGGCATATTCAACGACCAACTGGGTACGCTGCCCACCAACCCCTGGACCGGCCGACAGATGGACCCGGACGAATTCAACCCGGATGAGTATGATCTGGAGTCCGACATGAGCGACACCCAGGACGGTGGACCGAACGACCAGTTCGGCTACGAATTCGGTGAGATCGTCTACAGTGTCTGGCAGCCGGAGGGCGCAGACTGGCCGCTCGGGTACGGCCTCGTCGGAATCGGCCGGGGCGGTATCTCAATCCGGTCTTTTGACCAAGACGATAACGCGGTGATTTTCGTTCTGCACAACTAGGGGGAACGATGGCACGGTTTCCGTCCTTGACACTGACAGGGCGAGTTCCTATAATTGCCTCAGTGAACGGCACTTCACGCGGCGACCACGGGTTCACGCTTATTGAGTTACTGGTCGTGATATCCGTGTTGGGCATCATCCTTGCTTTTTTCGTTCCGACAATAGTCGGCCGGATAACGACCAACGCACGTCGGGTCGCGACGATCCAGGAGCTAAGGATGCTGCACGATGCGATTGTCGGTGATCCCAGCCAAACGATGAACGGCGAGATGGTCGTGACCGGATTCAAGAACGACGTCGGCCGGTTTCCTCGCGACTTGATCGAGCTCGCCACCAATCACCCTTTTGACGCAATGTATGCAGGCATCTTCTACGTCGGCAAGGAGACACTGCCGGCCTGGGACCCGTACACCAAGCGGGGATGGAACGGCCCCTACGTCCGGGAGGACGGCGCATTGGGCTATCGCTCTGACCAGTGGGGCAAGGAGTACCGGTTCTACGTGGACGGTAACGAGACGCTGGGTCTTGAGAGCTCCGGGGCTGACGGGTATTTCAACGGCCAGCCGGGTGCCCGGGACAGCGATGATGTCAGGGTGATGTTCTGATGCTCATTTCCATTCGCGGTCGCGCCCGCGGCGTTACCCTGCTCGAGCTTCTGGTCGTACTGATGATCTTGAGCATTATCCTCACGGCCGCGGTCAAGACATGGGATGTGACCCTGGAACGGGGTCGGGCGGAAACCACGTCCCGGAAACTGAATCAACTCGTCAACGTCATCGTCGGTGAACCCGATTACATTGTTGCTGGCCACCGCGCGGATTTCGGGTTCGTCGGTGACGTCGGACGGCTGCCCAACAACTTGGAGGAACTCATGGTCTTCCCGGGGGGCGACAGCAGCCGCTGGCGTGGACCCTACCTGCGCGCGACCTTCAACGAGTCGCCCGACGGCTACCGGATTGACGGGTGGGGCGACACGATTATCTATAATAAGGATAGTCTCTTCCTCCGCAGCTACGGCGGACGCGGATACGCGGACAGGACGAGGTGGCAGACAGTCTTTCTCCCGTACAGCCTGAACGACTTGACCAATAATACCCTGGACGGCCAGATTGTCGACGTTCGGGGCGCGTCGCCGCTCAACGCTCAACCGCCCGCAAGACGCGATAGCATTTTGACCGGCCTCAAGGTGACACTCTACTATCCAATCGAGGGCAAGCTGACGGGATTGGAGCTACGCCTTGCCGAGGCCGCTCAATTCACATATACGGGCATCCCGCAGGGGACGCACCGGCTTGTGGCCCTGTACGCAAACGTCTACAACCCGCCGGTTGAGTCGACAATGGCGACCGCGGACGTCACTGTCTATCCGGGCCTCGGCGCCCACGACGTCACGTTGAGACTCAACGTCGACTGGAACAGCGAGCCATGAGCGGGAGGTGTAGCATGAAGGGTAGAGCGGGCTTCACTCTGATGGAACTGCTGGTCGTGCTGCTCATCATCGGCATACTCAGCACGGTGGCGCTCCGGACGATTGACGCGACCCGGGACCGGTCGCTGTTCGACCAGACCACGAAAGAGATGAACCAACTGGTCCTGGCGATTACCGGTAACCCGGACCTGACCTATGATGGCCGCCGCGTGGACTTCGGGTTCTTTGGTGACATGGGCAGGCTTCCCAATGACCTGAGGGAATTGGTGCACAACGAAAGCGGTGACACGAACTGGCACGGTCCATACGTCCGCCAGACAGTCGGCGGCGACACGATCGGGTACCAGTTGGACGGTTGGGGCCATCTTTACATCTACAGCTTCGCGAGCGGGTCGATTGAGAGCCCCGGCAACGGTAAGTTCCCGATGACCGTCAGGGTTGCCGACTCGCTGTCTCAACTTTACAACAGTATCATCAGCGGCACCATCACCGACGCTGATAACAACCCGCCGGACAATGACTCGAGCATAATGATAACACTCTATTATGCCTCGGGTCACCCGTCGAGGCTCAAGTTCACCGACCCGGGCGGGTACTACCAATTCTCACTCGTGACTGGCGACACGGTGCCAATCGGCACTCACCGGCTGGTCGCAAAGATGGCGACCGGCGACTCGTTGACGCGTTGGGTAACGGTGTCGCCGCGATCGAGGACGATTGTTGACTTCCGATTCGGCAAGTTGTTCCGGAACCAACTGCGGATGGTCGGTCCCCCGAAAATCTACTCCGACAGCTCGGGTTTCCTGATTTACATTGTGAACGACGGGCCCACGGACAACACCGTTACCGGAATCGGCTTCATCCAGTCGCCGGACGCGGCGTACATGACAGAGCTATGGATCAGGGGTAATCTCTACTCCGGATACCCAGTTCTGCCCGGGATCTCGCAGGGCGACACAGCGGACGTCGCTCCCGCGTGCGTCGTGCCGCCGAACATGTCGGAGCAGGTTGAGTTTCAATTCATGAAGTTCTACACCGATGTCGGTGACTCAGTGCTGAGCAACATCGGCGGCAAGACATTCCTTTTCCGCTTCAGTGACGGCTCGGAGATAACGGTTACGCCGTGACGACAGACATGATAAGGAGGAATATTGGCAACCGGTAGTCTTTTCGGCAATCTATTCGGTGGCGGCGGCAAAGGCACGCTCTGTATCGATATCGGTTCCAATTCGGTGAAGTCCGTCAAGATGGAAGGCGGCCGCATCACCGATTACGGCTTCAAGGAGATCGGCGAGGCGTTCGACGTCCCCTCCATCCTGCGCGAACTGGTCAAGGACTACAAACCGGGCGAGGTGTTCAGCTTCGTGTCCGGACCGTCGGTGAGTTTGCGCCAGGCTCCGTTCCCGAAGATGAACCGCCGCGAGCTGAAGGATGCAATTCTCCTCCGGCTGGAGAAGTACTCGCCGTTCACCCTTGACGAAGCGATTCTCGATTTCAAGGCCCTGGGCCCGCAGCGCGAGGCCGGTGCGATCAAGGACAACGTTATGGTCGTGGCCGCCCGCAAAGACATCGTGTCGGACCACATCTCGACGCTGCGCAAGGCCGGCCTCGAGCCGACCGGCATCAGCGTCATCCCCTTTGCACTGCAGGCGGCGGTGAAGAAGTTCGGCCGCGTGCGGCCGGACGAAACCGTCTGTCTGCTGGACATCGGGGCCGAGTTTACCGACATGGTGTTCATGAAGGGCGAGCGGCTTGACCTGGCCCGGACGATAACCACGGCCGGCAACGCCGTCACCGAGGCGATGACGGTGGCGATTACGACCGAGGACGGGCAGTTGGCGCTCGATGCCTACGACGCGGAGAACCTGAAGCGGAAGTATGGCCTGCCGTCGGAAGACAACGCCGAGCGGCTGCCGTCGGGAGTCATGGTGAAGCGGCTGGCGACCCTGCAACGGCCGGCGCTCGAGCGTTTCGTGGCCGAGGTCAACCGCTCGATCGACTACTACCGTCGCGAGTTCGGCGAGACGAAGATCGACCGACTCCTGATCTGCGGCGGCACGGCGGCGATGAAGGGTCTGCGCGAGTACATCCAGACCAGTCTCGGCGTTCCTACCCAGATATTCGACCCGTTCAAGGAGTCCGGGCTGTACAAGAAGGGCACGGCTCCGGAGGATGAGGTCGGCTACCGGCTGGTGACGGCGCTGGGTCTCGTCTACGATCACGCGTCGGTCGACCTGTTGCCGGGAGAGATGAAGTCCGGCAAGTTCGTCGCCCGGGACATCCGGCTGGCGGTTGCCGGCGGCGTGCTCTGGGTGGGCCTCCTCGTCGTCATCTACGTCGTCCTGGCCGGCTGGTCACAGGCATCGGTGGCTCAGGTCAGCCGGTTGAGGCGCGATCTCAAGGCAACCGAGGACGCGAACAAGGAGTACTTCGCGCTTGAGGACCAGATTAAGGAGATGGAAGCGAAGCAGCGCAGCCTGACCGGGGTAGTCGGTGAGGAGATTATCTCGGTCCCGGTGCTTGCAGCAGTGACGAGGATGATACCGGCGAACATCCAGCTCAATTCTCTGGCCCTGACCGGCCAGCGGACCGTGAAGCTGACGGGGGTCGTGTCGAGCGAACCGTTCCTGCTCGACATCGACCTCTCCCAGTTCATGATTGACCTGGAAAACAGCCCCGGGTTCCAGCAGGTTCAACTCGTTTCGAAGAACCGAAGTACGCTCCAGGGCGAGGCTGTCCTGGAGTTTGAGATCCAGTGCGTAACGGAGTGAACCATGGCACTACTTGAGAGACGGGTACTGATTATCGGACTGGCGGCCTACGTCGTGCTGGCTATCTTCGCTGTGTTCGTTCTCTACCAGCCGCGACTTAAGGCCCGGCAACAGAACGCGGCCCAGGCCGCCCAGTTGCAGAAGCAGCTCGATGACACGCGGGCGCGGGTGAAGGGCATCGGCCAGTTGCGTGCGCACGTGGCCGAATTGCAGCAGTCGAATGCCCAGTTCATCGCGCGGGTCGTTCCGCGCGCGCAGATGCTCTCCATTCTGCGACGACTCGCTCAATTGGCGATCGAGCGGAAGGTACGGTTCCTGGAAATCGCCCCACCGTCGCTTGACTCGCTGCTCCTGCAGGAGTCGCCGACCGCGCCGCTGCGCAGTGTGCCGTTCACGGTTACTGTGCAGGGCCGCTATATCGACATCGGCCAGTACGTCGAGAGCCTCGATAAGTTCCCGTATTTCGTGCGCGTGCCCGACTTCGAGGTAACCGCGCGCGAGGACATCCGTCCTGAAGTCGAGGCCAAGCTGCTGGTGAACCTTGTCGCTTCGAGCCTGGCCACGGGCGGGAAGCTATGAGAAGGATCGTCCTTGTCTTGTTGCTGCTGGTCGTGTTCGTCGTTGCCGGCTACATGCTGCTGCGGCCCAAGGGAGGCAAGGCGCGGGCGAAGTCCAAGAGCGCGTTCGCGGATACGTCTGAGTACGGCGCCGCGCCCACGTCGGGCGCGAAGGCCGTCCGTCCTGCCGGCAGCAAGAGAGCCAGGGCCGGCAGGGTCGCGGGTGCATTGAAGCCGACTACCAAGGCAGAGCGCCGCGCCCAGATCAAGAAGATCAAGGTCGAGGAGCGCCGCCGCAAGAAGGCGCTGAAACAGCAGGAGCGGGAGAAGCGCCGGATGCTGAAAAGCGCCAGCGCGCGGGGTGGTCGCCGCAGCAGCCGCAGCAAGGGCGCGGGCCTGTACGTGCTCAAGGCGATCATCCTCCTCGGTAACGAGAGCTACGTTCTGGTCGACGGCCGGAAGGCACGGGTCGGCGATGTCGTGATGGGGCGGAAGATCGTCGAAATCGGTCAGGACCGCATCGAGATTGAGGCGTTCGGCAAGCGCAGCACTGTCCGCGTCGGTGAGAGCCTGATGCCTCCAGCGTACAATCCGACGGGGAAGAAGAAATAGATTTATGCGATACTTCGATCCGGCGTCTGCAGGCATGCTGATGCAGAAAGGGGCATCTTGAGACAGAGGATTCTTGTTCTTTTGGGCATGGCCGTGGTGGTGCTGGCACTCTACACGTTTGCATTCCGGCCGCGGCCGGGAATCAAGGGCGTGAGCGTGGCCGCGACCAAGGCGACAGGCGCGAAGGCCAGGGCCAAGGCGGTCCAGCCGGCACCGGTGGTCAAGGATGTGGCGGCGAAGCCTGCGGAAACACCCGGGGCCCTGACGCCGAGAGTGCTGCCACCGGAAACCTGGGGCACTGACCCGTTCGTCCGCGACTGGGTCATGGTGAATGAACTGGCTAATCTCAAACTGAAGGCAATCACGCTCGGCGGCGACCGCCCGTATGCCCTGATTAACGATCAGATCCTGCAAGAGGGGGATGAGATCAGCGGCAAGCGAATCGTCAATATCGAGAGTGATAACGTAACACTGGAGCAGGGCGGACGGACGTTCACCTTGCTGCTGGGGGAGTGACAATATGACCAGGAAAATAGCGATTCCATTCCTTGCAGTCGTCTGCCTCTGCTCGGTGCTGATTGCGCAGGAGCAGGTCAGCGTTACCGACATCGCGGTCGACAAGCTGCTTGAGGGCGTGCGTGTAACCGTTGCCTGCACCGGCAATCCCAACGTCAGTTCGTTCCTGTCCACCGACCCGCCGGCCCTGGTGGTTGACATCATGGGTGCCGTCTCGAAGCTCAAGCAGGACCGGATCGAATCGGCCCACTACCCGGTGACGGCCGTCATGGTGAAGCCGAGCGAGGCGGCCACCGGACTCCGGGTTACGATTCAACTGCGCGTGCCGGTCGAACATCAGGTGACGGTTGAGAACGGCCTGGTGGTCGTTGACCTGGGCACGCGGCCGATTTCGCCGCCCATGGTCGCTGACCAGAAGGACCAGTTTGCCGGCAGACGGTTGTCGCTGTACGTCAAGGACGCGGATCTCACCGACATTCTGCGAATGGTTGCCACTCAGTTCAACCTGAACCTGCTGGCGACGCAGGATGTGAAGTCACTCGTTACGGTCCGCCTCAGCGACGTGCCGCTCAGGACGGGGCTGGAGGCGGTGCTGAAGGCGGGTCTGTGCAACATGGTCGAGGGCAAGGATGGCATCATCGTGGTTAAGCCGGTCAAGAAGGACATCTTCGGCGAAACCCAGGTGCGCGTATTCGAGTTGGACTATGCCGAGGCCGTAGACGTCGCGAAGATCATACCGAAGATGCTCTCGTCGATCGGGAACGTGGATGTCGGCTACCGGCGCGTCGCCGACGCCGGCGGCTCGAACCGGACGAACCTCGTGGTCGTCACTGATATCCCCGAAGCCCTGGACCGGGTTGCCGAGTTCCTGGCCGAGTATGACGAGCCCCTGCCGCAGATCATGATCGAGGCCAAGTTCGTCGAGACGACGCTGAGCGCCACGGATATCTACGGTATCCAGTGGACTCTGAGTGCGTCGGCCACCAGCGGCGGATTCGACTTCGGCAAAGACTTCGGGTTGCCGCTGATTTTCAACAACATGATACTGGGCAAGCTCAACCTCGGGCAGTTCAGCGCGACGATGGATATCCTCCAGTCCCGCGGCAAGTCGCGCGTGCTGGCTAATCCGAGTACGATGACGCTGGACAATCACACCGCGACAGTCAGCATGGGCACCGACGTGCCGATCCGCGAGATCAGCTCCGACCCGAGGACCGGGCTGGTACTGGCAACATGGAAGAGCCAGTCGGTACCGATCAAGTTGGAGGTGACGCCGCACGTCACGTCCGACGGCATGGTGAACATGAACGTCAAACCGAGCGTCGAAGCGATTACCGGCTGGGTGGGTTCGGCCGACGACCAGCGGCCGATTGTCGCGCGCCGTTCGGCCGAGTCGAACATCGCCGTCCGCGACGGCGAGGTGGCGGTGATTGGCGGCCTGGTGCGTGATGAAGAGACCCGGAACGTCGGCAAGATCCCCTTGCTCGGAGACATTCCGATTCTGGGCGACCTGTTCTTCAAGAAGACCACGATCAACCACACCAAGAACGACCTGATAATCTTCATTATTCCGCACATCGTAAGGCAGACGGAGGGATAGCGACTGCCGACGAGACGCCATACGTTTTACGACTGACGCTCCACGCCTGATATCGAACGCCCACCGGGTTCCGTATCGGGCGTGGCGCATTGTGAAGTGGAAAGGCCAAAAGGGCAAAGTCGAAAGTGGAAATGGACAAGTCCGGACTTGGGACTTCTTCACTTTGGACTTTCCACCTTGAGCACGTAGTGCGGCAATGAACATTGACGAACTGCTGCGCTACGCGGCCAAGTACGGAGCCTCCGACCTTCACATAACGGTCGGCACGCCGCCGATTATACGGGTCAACGGAAAACTGAAGAAGATCCCGGGGCCGGCACTGACGTCCGAGGATTCGCAGTCGCTGCTTTATTCGATACTGACCGATGACCAGCGGTCCGCGGTCGAGCAGAGGCGCGAGCTCGATCTGTCATACACCTGGGGCACGGCCGCCGCCCCGGCGGGCAGTGTCGTCCTCGAGTACGTGACGCCGGAACGGGTCCGTGCCCGGGTGAACGTGTTCATGGACCTGTCCGGAGTCGGCGGGGCATTTCGCATCATACCGGCAAGAATCCGGTCGCTCGAGGAGCTCCCTGCACCCGAGTCGGTGCTGGAACTGACGCGCTGCACTTCCGGGCTGGTGCTGGTGACCGGTCCCACCGGCTGCGGCAAGTCAACGACGCTGGCCAGCATGATCGACCGGATTGACGCGGAGCAGTCGGCGCGAATCATCACGATTGAAGACCCGATCGAGTACATCTTCCAGGGCAAGAACTGCCTCATCAGCCAGCGGGAAATCGGCACCCACTCCCGGTCATTTGCCGACGCGTTGCGCGCCTGCCTGCGTGAAGACCCGAACGTCATCCTCGTCGGGGAGATGCGCGACCTCGAGACCATCCAACTGGCCCTGACCGCGGCCGAAACCGGGCATTTCGTGCTCTCGACCCTGCACACGAACAGCGTGGCGCAGACCGTGGACCGGGTCATCGACGTTTTCCCGCCGGACCAGCACGACTACGTGCGTCAGATATTCGCGAACGTCATTCGCGGCATTGTCTCACAGACGCTGCTGCCGCGAAAGGACCAGCGGGGCCGCGTTTCGGCGATGGAAGTGCTGATTGCCACGCCCGCGGTTAAGAACCTGATTCGCGAGAGCAAGTCGCACCAGGTTGCCTCGCTGGTCCAGATCGGCTCCCAGCACGGCATGCAGACAATGGACCAGTGCCTGGCGATGCTCCTGCGCAAAGGGCTGATCTCGGCCGAGACCGCCCACGCGATCGCGACCGACAAGAAGCTCTTCGCGCCTTCGGAAGAAGGACAGCCGGTCCTGCCCAATACGCGGTGATCTGGGCGCTCTCGGCCCTGCTCGGGTTCGTGTTCGGCAGCTTCTTCAACGTCGTCATCTGGCGCGTCCCGCTGCACAAGTCAATCGCCTCACCGCCATCGCACTGCCCGCGCTGCCGGAAGCCGATACGAGCCTACGACAACATCCCGGTGCTGAGCTGGCTCATCCTGCGTGGCCGGTGCCGCGACTGTGGCAAGCCGATATCGGTCCGCTATCCGCTGATTGAGGCGCTCACCGGGCTGCTTTTCGTCGCGGCCTACGCCCGGTTCGGCTTCAGCCTGCTGACGATCAAAGCAATCGTGTTCATTTCTTTGCTCATCATCACGGCATTCATCGACCTCGACCACCAGATCCTCCCGTTCGGCTTCAGCATCGCCGGCCTGGTGTTCGGGCTGGCTGGCGGCCTTGTCGCCCCGCCGCCCGAACTCAAGGGCGCACTTGCCGGCGCCGCGGTCGGCGCGGGGTTCATCCTCTTCGCCATACTCCTGTGGCGGTACGTGCTTGCCGGCGTGTTCCGGCGGTTCGGTGTCGACCAGAAAGAGGGGATGGGCCTTGGCGACCTGCCCTATGCGGCGATGATTGGCGCGTTTGTCGGGCTGAAAGGGCTGACCGTGGCACTGGCCGCCGCGGTCGTGTTCGGCGTTGTTATCGGGCTTGCCGCCCGCTCGGCCGGCCGGAACAAGCGCGGCCAGCCGATTTCGTTCGGCCCCTTTCTTGCGCTGGGCGCAATGGTTGGCCTTTTCTTCGGCCCGCGGCTCTTCGACATCTACGCTCGTTTCGCCGGCCTGGCCTAGCGGGCAGCGAACGAAGAGACCGGGGAGGAGTTTCCTTCCGCCGCTGCAAACTGCCAACTGGTAACTGGTCACTCGCGCCTTGCGCGCGCGAAAGTTCCCTGGAAAGCTCATCGGAAAGCTCGCCGCGATGTAGCTCTCGACGTGTTCTAGATTGCTACTTCAAGCGTGTATTTCAGGGTGTAGGTGGATGGACTCGCCAATGGTGGTGCAAGCGCGTCCGCCATCGGATCGCGACCTGTTTCCGAACTCATTTGCGCTGAGGTTTCAGGCGTCGTTCGCGTACAAGGTTAGAAACAAGGTCATCGCGAAGTACCCCGCATTGCTCGTCTTGAAGTCTCGTTCGAAGTTTCTTCTGAAGGTGTGCCGAAAGCAACCCAGGGGGCACGGGAGGGTGTCTGAGCCGGATAGGGGATAGGGGCTTGGGATTAGGGGAGTTAGGGTCGATGCTGGCCACCGGCGGAATATGTACTATACTACATATTGAGCCTCGGGAATCAGCGGCAATTCCCACCGTCCGCGCCATGCGATCACGCTCGCGATTCAGCGCTCCGCGCTCATCGCTTCCCCCGAATGCTCCTGCGTCTGTTGCTCTTCACGGTGCAGTTCCTTCCACCGGTATCAGAGAAACGACAGCCCCAAGACGTAACATGCCACGTGAACCTCTCGCCCTTCGCCCAGCGCCATTCGCCACAACCTCCATCCAACTCGTTCTCCGAGGTTTCCGTCAGCTTCCGTCATTCTGCACTTTGCACTTTGACTTCGCCTCGGTGAATTCCCGTCCCCTGGACTATCCGGGGAAGCCTTTCCCTCTATGCAGCCCTTGTCCCAGCGTCCGTAACATCACCCGGCCCTCGTCTCGTAGCAGCCTTCGCTCCAGCCCTTGTCCCAGCGCCTGCAACATCACCCGGCCCTCTCCTCGTAACAGCACTCGCTCCAGCCCTTGTCCCGGCACCTGCAACAGCGCCCGGCCCTCGTCTCGCAACAGCCGTCGCTCCGGCCCTTGTCCCAGCACC
>CAZQZR010000086.1:0-13828 GCA_964597845.1 uncultured bacterium
ACCAAAACCGACGAGATCTTGCCCGATCAAAGTGAGTTCTCCGACAGACTCCTAGGACGCCCGGACCACGAGTCAAGGCCAGACCGGGACAAACGTGAAGTCAGGCAGACGAAGTCAGAGGTCAGAATGCAGATACCAGAAGTCAGAAGTGACGGGCACGCGGGAGCAGAGCGGGCGCAGGAAGCGGGCAATGAGGTTGAGGTTAGGGTCGAGGTTGAGGTCTGCGTCGCTTCGGCCTTAGCCTTGATCTCAACCTTGGCCTCCATCGGCCACTCTGGCACACGGGAGTTTACCCACAGGATACAGGTCCATCAAGCCCGTCGGCGTCCTAACTTCCGCCTTCACAAGCCCTTATCGGGCCTTGCAGAAACTCCACTCCGCCATTCCCCCCGCAGTAGTCCCAGTTGCCATCCCCGTTGCTCTGTCCATTGTGGTGGAGGTCGTTCTCCCCGTTGCTGTTCCGGTTGCCCTCGGAATCGCTTGCCCGGTTGCTGGCTGAGTTGCTGTCCCCGTTGTTCGCTCCGCTGCTCTACCCGTTGCCCCACCGGCAGCTCTGACCGTTGCGGTCTGAGTCGCTGTCCTCGTTGCTCTCCCCGCAGTTCTGACCGTTGCTCTCCCGGTTGCTCGGTGAGTTGCTTCCCGAGTTGCCCTCCAAGTTGCTCTGTCCATTGCCGTCCCGGTTGCGGGGCCAGCTATGTCTGCGGTCGGACGCTCTGACAGCCGATGGAACCGCCCAACCCACACCACATTATTGGACTCTCTCGCTCAGATGCCGGTTTCACGGCCCGTCACCGAGAACGCCGCCCGCGCACCTATACAGGCAACCGGGGCGGACATGCCGCCCCGGTTCGATTCTGCGTCGGGACCTAGTACTCCGTGTTGTCTATCTGCGCCTTCTGGAGCGCGCCGGAGTAGTCGATGTACACCGTCTTCGGCTCGGAGAAGATGTCGTACGCGGTCCAGCCGCCTTCGCCGTAGCATTCTCCGTCCGCTTGACAGCGGACATGGACCCGCATACACTTCAGGCGTGAACGAGACTGGATTCACCGACTGCCTGACTCGGACCAGGAATGCGGGAAGCGGGATCTGCACACGGTCAACCGTAACCGGACCGATGTTTCCGCATACTCTCCAATGCAACAGCTGACAGACCGTGCGGACTGGATCCGACCTTGACTGAGTCCGAAAGCAGCCATCACCTCCGAGAACCCGCAACTATCCCGGCAGCAGTGTCTGAGAGAACGGCTAGCCGATACTCATGGCCGCACGTCGCGTCGCGCTGACCATATTCGCTCTGTTTCTCTGCGGCATGTCCGCATCGTTTGGACGACTGCAATCCATTTCCATCAGCCGATACGGCCAACTCGTGCTGCTGGCCCCGACGCCACTTGTGAGGATACTGCCCTGGCTGCACGGCCTGCGGCTGGTCGTTCCATTCCCGGTGGTTTGGCTCATGCCGGCTGCCCTGATATTCGTCCTGCTTGTCGTTCATCGAACCGGACGCATGCTACTGGGTCGGATTGCCGAATCCCGGACGCACCTCGCCGTAGCCGGTCTCGCCGTCTGTGGTTTCGTATTCACACTGGTGCCGCAGACGGCCTTCGGCATATCGATGCGACCGTCGGTCGCCTATCTCGCCATTGCCAGCACCGCTGTTGTGCTACTGCTGGTCGCGGGCTATCCGATACTGGCGCGATGCCTGGTCCTGCTGCGGCCGCCGTTGAGGTTCCTCCTGCACCGGCTCAGACCAGCCCACTTCCTGCTGCTTACGTCAGGCACCGTATTGGCTGTCACCAACCTGATATCCTGGCGGGTGTTTCATCACATCCCCCACGTTACGGACGGCGCGGCACAGGTCTTCCAGGGCCGCATCTTCGCATCCGGCCGAGTCACCCTGCCCGCCCGATTCGACGACTACTTCTTCCACCTCGGCTGCTTCATACGAACCGTGAAGAGCGCGTATGCGCAATACCCCTTCGGGCACTCTCTACTCCTGGCGCTGGGCACGCTGATCCGCGCCGAGTGGTTGGTCAATCCCGTGCTCGGGGCGGCCGAGATAGTCGTGCTCTACTTTCTCTGCAAGGAAATCTATGACGAGACCACGGGACGGATTGCGGCCCTGCTCGGCGCTGTCTCGCCTTTCCTCCTCTTCATGTCGTCGGAGTACATGAATCATGCGTCGTGCCTGCTGTTCCTGTCGCTCTTCCTGCTCTTCCTGTTCCGGACGATCCGCCCCCTCCGCGGCGTGCGCCTCCCATCGAGTCTCGCGGATCCGCTTCTCAGCGGCCTTTCCCTGGCGATGGCGCTGAATATCCGGCCGCTCACTGCTCTGGCCTTCTCCATTCCGGTTGCCGGCTACACGATCTACCTTCTCCTGAAGTCAAACGGTAGGACGCTGCCCGCACTACTTGTTCTCGTGGTGCCAGTCCTGCTAGGGGTCGGGGCATGCGGCCTGTACAACTACCTGACCACGGGTAATCCACTGCTGTCCGGCTACAAGGTCTTTGGCATGCTGGAGCACTTCAACCCAGACTTGGGGTTCGGCTTCCGAGGGCCCATCAGAGGGTATCCTACACACTCACTGCTGCTGGGCCTCGTAAATACAGGCAACAACCTCAACGCACTCAACCGGTACCTCTTTGAGGGACCGGTTCCCGGGCTGCTTCCTGTTCTGCTGCTCTTCCTGACGTTCACCCACAACCGAGCAGACTACGTGCTGTTGGCCTTGTTTGTCGCTATTCCGACTTTGTACGTTTTCTATTGGTACGAGCGTATCTGCTTCGGCCCCCGGTTTCTGTACGAAGGTCTGGCGCCCATCCTGTTGCTCAGCGCCCGTGGACTAATCGAGTTCCCAAGATTTGTCGGCGGAGCAGCAGGCGCTCAGGCCGAGGCCAAAGCACGCAACATGATTACCATCGGGGGCGTCCTATCTCTTTTCACTACCGCTGTCGTTGGACTGCCGATACTGTTCCACATGTACAGCAACCGGTATTGGTTCGGTGCGGACAAGATGGTCTGCACCAGCGTCAAGGAAAAGGGCATCAAGAACGCCGTTGTTTTCGTCGCCCCTGACTTATATTGCACGTGTTTCCTCGGCAATGCTCTGGACCTCCAAGGTCCCGTGGTCTACGCCGTGGACCGAGGCGCCGAGGACTTCCTGCTCATGCAGCAATTCCCGGGTCGCGCGTACTACTACGCCGACACGGGCAAGTTCTACCGCATCACGAACATCGACTCGCTTCGCAACGCGCCGGAAGTCCGGGACCTGGAGCAAGCCGGGCAGTTCGTGCGACAGCACGGGATCTCCGGATACCGCTTCGTGCTGCTCCGGTACCGCGAGGCCGCGGCTCTTGTCGACACCGGGACTACCCCTTGTCGGACTTTCCGCGATGTAAGCTATGAGATCGCTCGAGGGCGAGCCAGGCTGGACGACTACCTTCCGGCCATTGCCGTCTTCATGACCAGCGATTCGAGCAAGTCCTCGCAGTCGTTCGGACCCATGCGGGAGCACCGCGACTACATAAGCGACGGGCACCGTTTCACTCTCCTGTTCACCGGTGACAGCGGCAAGTCACTGGTCTACGACATCCGCCGGATCGCGGATGATCGCAGATGACTCTTGCCGGGCTTGCGTCCCTGGCCTTACGGCAACAGACACCAGAGTACTGGCGTCCGGGGCAGTCACTAGTGTTACTTCGGCGACACATCCTGACCTAGTACCCAATTCGCGCCCGCGCTTCCTACAATCTAATTTGGTCAAACCGTCGCCGACCAATGTCCCAGCGGGCTTGCTCAGGTAACATTCGGTCTGGTCAGTCGGGGACTTCGGGGATGCACTGGTTGGCACTTGGCGCCCGACGCGCGAGTTCGTATTCATCGGACTGGCAGTTCCGTTTGACACTGCGGCCCGCGTGATCTGCCGTCCAATCAGGTCAATCAACACTGACAGTAACAGACCGGGGCGGACAAGCCGCCCCGGTTCTATTCAGTTTGCGTCAGACTCTAGTACTCGGCGTTATCTATTTGCGCCTTCTGGAGCGCGCCGGAGTAGTCGATGTACACTGTCTTCGGTTCGGAGAAGATGTCGTACGCGGTCCAGCCGCCTTCGCGGTGGCCGTTGCCCGTGTCCTTCACTCCGCCGAACGGCATGTGGCACTCAGCCCCGATGGTCGGGGCGTTCACGTACGTTATGCCCGCCTCCAGCACTTCGATTGCCTTCATGGCCAGGTTGACATTGCGCGTGTAGATTGAAGACGACAGGCCATAGGGCGTGTCGTTCAGCACCTTCACCGCCTCGTCGAAGTCCTTGACCTTGATACACGACAGCACCGGCCCGAATATCTCTTCCCGCGCTATGCGCATCGAGTGGGTCACGTCGCCGAACACGGTCGGCTTGTAGAAGAAGCCCTTGTCATACGCGCCGCCCTTGAGCGGCTCGCCGCCGCAAAGCAGCGTCGCGCCTTCCTTCTTGCCGATTTCGACGTAGCCGTGGACGGTCTTGCGCTGGGCGTCGCTCACGCACGGCCCAACCTCGTTACTCTCATCTAGCCCGTTCCCGACCTTGAGCTTCTTCGCCCGTTCGACCACCATGCCGACCAGTTTGTCATAGACCCCGGCCTGCACGATGAGCCGCGAGGTCGCGGTGCAGCGTTGGCCCGTGGTGCCGAACGCACCCCAGAGAACGCCTTCAAGCGCCAAATCCAGGTCCGCGTCGTCGAGCACTATCTCCGCATTCTTGCCGCCCAGTTCGAGCGAGCAGCGCTTCAGGCTCTTGCCGCACACCTCGGCAATGCGTCGGCCGACTTCAGACGAGCCGGTGAACGACACACCGCTGACGTCCGGGCTCTGCAGCAGCGCCTCGCCCACTGCCGCGCCGGCTCCATAGACGATATTCACCACACCCGCGGGTACGCCCGCCTCGGCCATGGCCGCGACAAACTCGTGCGTCGAAGCCGGGGTCAGGGTCGCGGGTTTGATGACCGCGGTGTTGCCGCAGGTGAGCGCCGGGAACAGCTTCCACGAAGGTATGGCCATCGGGAAGTTCCACGGGCAAATCATGCCCCAGACGCCCATCGGCTGCCGGGTCACATAGGCCATCTTGTTCGCAAGCTCGCTCGGCACGACCGTGCCCCAGAGCCTGCGGCTCTCCCCTGCCGCGTACAGGCCGGTATCGATCGCCTCCTGCACGTCGCCGCGAGTCTCCTTGAGCACTTTGCCCATCTCGCGGGTTTCCATCTTCGCGCACTCTTCCTTGCGGGCGATCAGCTTCTCGGTGGCCCGGCGCATGATTTCGCCGCGTGCCGGGGCCGGCGTCGCCTTCCACTTCGGGTAGGCTGCCTTGGCCGCGGCCACGGCGTCAGCCACGTCGGCCGCATCCGACGAAGGAAACAAACCAATCAGGTCGTCGGTATCCGCCGGATTCCGATTCTCATAGGTCTTGCCTGACTTCGCAGACACGAACTTGCCGTTGATGAAGTTCTTGTACTCGTTAGCCATATGGCCTCCTGTTATAGCGGGCTAGGAAATAGTGAATTGTGAATGGTGAATAGTGAAATCCGAACCCGAGTTTCACAGGTCTCAGTTCTCCATTCACTATTCTGCTCGGTACATATGGGGGCAGCAGTACCAATCTTACTCAAAGAGACTGACAATCTTGAAACTGGTCACGTCTACCAAGCCTTTGTCGGTCAGCTTCAGTTCGGGAATGACCGGCAGGGCCAGGAACGACAGGGTGATGAACGGGTTGGGCACACGTGCGCCCCAGACGTGGGCCTTGTCGAGCAGCTTCGTAAGACTCTCGGCCACCTCCTCGGCGGGCCGGTCCGACATCAGGCCCGCAATCGGCAGCGGCAGGCTGGCCGCGACCTTGCCGCCGGCAATCGCCACGAACCCTCCGCCCATCCGTTTCAGTTCCTTCGCGGCTTTGAGCATGTCCACGTCGTTCGTGCCTACGATGATGATGTTGTGCGAATCGTGCGCAACCGTCGTAGCAAGCGCGCCTTTCTTCAGGCCGAAGCCTGACACAAGGCCGAGGCCGATGCGACCGCTTGTCTTGTGCCGCTCAATGACGGCCAGCTTCAGGATGTCGCGTTCCGGGTCGGCCACGACCATGCCCTTTTGCACCGTTGGCGCGAGCACGTGCTTCTCAGTGATAATCTGGTCAGGCACAAGCCGGATGACCCGACAGAGTTCGCCCTCGGCCTTGATGGCGAAGCTCTTGGCGGTCAGGTCGCGGACGTTCACCGTACCGGTTACGTTCTTGTCCTTGAAGTCCGGCAGTTTCACTAGCAGCTTCCGGTCTTGCGCAACCGGCTTGCCGTTCTTAAGAACCATCCGCACGTTAAACCGAAGCAGGTCGCCGACGACCACGAGGTCGGCCGCGAACCCGGGCGCAACCGCGCCCTTGTCTTTGAGCCCGAAGAACTCGGCCGGGTTGAGTGTCACCATCTGGACCGCTGCCGCCGCGCTCATGCCCTGGGCAACGGCTTTGCGCAGAGTTGCATCAAGGTATCCGGAGTGAAGCAGTTCCTCCGGGTGTTTGTCGTCCGTAACAAAGCAGCACCGGCGCATGTTGAAGTCGTTGACGACCGGCAGCAGCCCGGTCATGTTCTTCGCGGCCGAACCCTCGCGCACCATCAACCTCATGCCCGCGCCCAGTTTCTCCAACGCCTCGTGCGGTCCGACGCATTCATGGTCCGTGCCGACGCCGGCCGCGATGTACGCCTGCAGAAGCTGGCCGACTACTCCCGGCGCATGGCCGTCAATCGGCTTGCCTGCATCTTTTGCCGCAAGCAGCTTGGCCAGCACTTCCTTATCGCCGAAAGCGACGCCCGGGTAGTTCATCATCTCGGCCAGGCCGATGACCCGGGGCAGCTTGAGCAGCGCGGCCGTATCCTTTGCTGTCAGGGAGGCGCCGGACGTCTCCATGTTCGTCGACGGCACACAAGAAGGTGCCATAAGCAAGACCTCCAGCGGCATCCCTTCGCTGGCCTTCAGCATGTACTTCACGCCGGCCACGCCGAGCACATTGGCAATCTCATGCGGGTCGGCGACGACCGTTGTGGTGCCATGAATCAGGGCCAGCCGCGCGAACTCGCGCACGGACAGCAGCGAGCTCTCGATATGGATATGGCCGTCAATGAACCCGGGCAGCACGTACTGGCCGGCAAGGTCGAAAACCTCACGCGCCTTGTGATACTCCGGCCCAACTCCGGCGATTCTGCCGTCTTTGACCGCGACGTTGGCGCGGCTCACCTGACCGGTGAAGACGTTGACGACCTGGCCGTTCGCCAGAATCAAATCGGCCGGCTCGTCGCCCCGCGCCACGGCCAGTAGCGCCGGCAGCCTGAAGGGGAAAGAAGAAAGTGGAAATGGCGGAGTCCCGACTTGGGATTTTCCACTTCCCACTTTGCCCTTGCGACTCCTGCTCCGGTCTTCAACCTTCATACCTCATCCTCTCGTCTTTGGTTCCTCTGTGGAGGAGAAAGGAGAAAGTGGAAATGGCGAAGTCCCGACTTGGGATTTTCCACTTTCCACTTTCCACTTCGCCCTTCGTCAATTCACTATTCACTATTCTCCTCAATGTATCCGATATACGGCAGGTTGCGGAATCGCTCGGCGTAGTCGGCTCCGTACCCGACGACGAACTTGTCCGGCACCGTGAAGCCCACGTAGTCAGCCTTGATGTCCACGCGCCGGCGGCCCGGCTTGTCCATCAGCGCCACAACCTTAAGGCCCTTCGGCTTCCTGAGCTTCAGGTTGTCAACGATGTACTTGAGGGTCAGGCCGGAATCAAGAATGTCCTCAACCACTAGAACGTCGCGGTTCTCAATCGGACACTTCAGGTCCAGCACGATCTTGATCACGCCCGACGTCTTTGTGCTCGCGCCATAGCTCGACACGGTCATGAAGTCGATGATTACGGGCACAGTCATCATCCGGACGAGGTCCGCGAGGAACACCCATGAGCCCTTGAGGATTCCCACGACCAGCAACTCCCGACCCGCGTACTCGGCTGAGAACTCGCCGGCCAGCTCCCGCACCCGCTTCTCGATTTCTTCTTTGGTTATTAGAACCGGCGGAGCAAGGTTCGTCGAGGAGAGTGCTCTAGTGGTCAAGTACGTTGGCGGTGCAATGCCCGAACTTCTGCAGTCTGACTTCTAGCTTCTGGCTTCTGACTTCGTCTGCTGCTCTAGAATAGTCGGGGCGACTGGATTTGAACCAGCGGCCTCTTGGTCCCGAACCAAGCGCGCTAACCAGCTGCGCTACGCCCCGAAACAACACGGAAGGGGTCCCCACGGGAAAAGGTTGAGGTTGAGGCCGGCTCGACCTTCGCCTTAGCCTTAGCCTTTCCTCTGAACCCGCTCCTATCATAGGTCAAAACCAGAGGCAGTCAACATATTACGGCCGGCCGTTCTCGGCGGGTTTCCTGTCGTGGACAAACGGCACGAATACCACGCCCATCAGAGGCCGTTGGACCAGCTTGGTGCCGTGCTTCACACCCAGGGTCAGAACCTGCGCGCCGACCGGCCCGACCGGGACGATCATCTTCCCGCCTTCAGACATCTGCTCTACCAACTGGTAAGGGACGGTCTCCGCAGCGGCCGTCACGATTACCCGGTCGTAGGGGGCGAATTCGGGCCAGCCACGATGCCCGTCGCCGATGCGAAACCGGACATTGCGCAGATCCATCCGCTGCAGCACGAGCCGCGCCCGGACCGAGAGACTCTGGATAATCTCCACGGTGTAGACCAGTCGGGCAAGACGGGCGAGGATTGCCGTCTGGTAGCCCGACCCGGTGCCGATCTCCAGCACCTTGCTCTCCGGTGTCACGTCAAGCGCCTCGGTCATAGCGGCGACAATGAAGGGCTGCGAAATCGTCTGGCCCTCATCCAGCGGAAGCGGATGGTCCTCGTACGCGTGGTGCCACTGGCCCTCCGGCACGAAGAGATGCCGGGGTGTCGCGACCATCGCCGCAAGCACCCGCGGGGCACGGATGCCGCGGACGGCGATTTGCTCCTCGACCATGCGCCTGCGGGCCTGAAGGTAATTGTCCATCCCCTCAGTATAGGCAGCCGACGACGACGGTCAATAACCAAGTCCCAATTCCCATTTAGAACTGATTCGTCTCCAAGACCATCTGCGGAATCTGCGGAATCTGTGGATTCCCGATGCCCGGTTCCTCAGCCTGCCGGCTCGGACAGACGAGGAACGTCCGCCGCCGCCAGATAGATACCGGCACATATCACCGCACCGCCGATGGCCTCGTACGTGGTCGGCGCCTGCCGGAGAATCAGCCACGCGAGTATCGTCGTCCCAACCGGTTCTCCGAGTACAGCCATCGCGACGGTCGGGGCCGGGACATAGCGCAGCGCCCAGTTAAAACTGGTGTGACCGAGGAGTTGGGGTCCGAGCGCCAGCAACCCGATGAACAGGTAGGCCTGCCACTTGTGGCCGGTAAACGACTGCCCGGTCGAAAGCATCGCGGCCAGCAGTAGCACCGCGGCGATCCCGTAGACGACATATATGTACGAAAGAAGCGACAGCCTTGACCGTACGCGGCGACCGGCCATCAGGTAGCCGGCTGCGCAAGCGGCACCGCCCAGAGCCAGCAGGTTGCCCACAGTGACCGCACTGGACCTGAGTTGCGGCCCGGCAATCACCGCTGCCCCGACTATGCCAAGCACCACGGCGAGCCCAATCCGCCATGAAACCTTCTCGCGCAGAATCAACGGCGAGAGGGCGGCCGCGAATATCGGATTCATCGCGACCAGGACGACCGAACTCGCGACCGAGGTACGGTTGAGCGACTCAATCCAGAGCGCAAAATGGACGGCGAGCAGAACGCCGGAAAGCAACACCGGCCATAGTCCCACCCCTTTGAACTCAGCCCGGCGGGCCGGGAATCGTGCCCAGAAGAATGGCGTCAGGACCAGCGTCGCGACGGCCATGCGTCCGGCGGCGATGACGATGCTGGGCGCGGGCGTGACCCGGATAATCACCGAAGCGAACGAAAGCACGACAAGGCCGGCGCCAAGGCCGGCAATCACCCGTGGCCGCGAAACCGCCATCGCTAAACTCTTGCCGCAAAAGTGCAACTGTCAAGCAAGACCGTTGGTCAAAGTGGAAAGTGGAAGGGTGAAATGGCAAAGTCCGGCCATTCGTCATTTCCACTTTCCCCTTTCCCCTTGCTCTGTCTATTGCACTTCCCCCACTGGTTGTTCTATTCCGGTTTCCGGGGTTTGACGGCGCGGCGGCCGCGCCTATACTCGCTGGGATGTTTCGCGCAATGTTGGCGCTGGTCGGTCTTGCCGCCGGCACCGCGCTCGGGTTCCTCGGGTCTCAGCCGACCGGCTTCACCTTCATGCGAATCGGCGTTGGCGCGCGCCCGGTCGCGATGGGCGGCGCCTACACCGCGCTTGCCGACGACGCCAACGCCCTGTTCTGGAACCCGGCCGGGCTGGCGCTTGGCCCGGGGTTCAGTGCCGACATCACGATGATGAAGCTGGTGCAGTCTGTTTCGTATGCGTCGGCCGGTCTCGTCGCCCCGCTCGGTCACGGCCTTGCAGCCGGGTGTGCCGGAGGATACCTGAATACGTCCGACATCCGGCGCGATGAACTGGGACAGGAGGTCGGGACGTTTGGCCTGTCGGACCTCGCATTCGGCCCCGGCCTCGCCTGGCAGCCTCTGCCCGGCCTTGGGGTCGGGCTCGGCGCAAAGTACGTGGCCAGCCGGATTGACTCCTTCCAGGCCGGTGCTTTCTCGTTTGACGGTGGAGTCATCTACCGGCCGGTCCGCTACTTCACGGCCGGGGCCAGCCTGCTGCACATCGGCCCGCCGCGCCGGTTCATCGCCGATTGGGAATACCCACCGGTCAATCTCCGCACCGGCGTGGCCGTAAATGTACCGTTTGCGGAGAACCACCTCATCGTAACGTCTGACCTTTCGGTGTACCCGGATTTCACGCCGGTGCTGTCGGTCGGCGCCGAGCTGTACATTCGGCTTCACGGCAGCGCGGCAACCGGTAGTGCATCAGCCGGACAAGGTTTCTCAGTACGGGGCGGGTATCAGTCCGGCTCGCACCTCGGCACGTGGTCGGGATTCTCGTTCGGCGTCGGGTACGAATACGAATTGGCCGCAAACCTCTTCCTCGGGCTGGACGTCGTCTACCTGTCCTACGGGTTGCTGGGCGATTCCGAACGGGCGTCGGTCGGGCTGCGGTTCTCACCGGGTACGGCGAGCCGCGGGAAGAAGCGCTGAACCGTTGGCCGGCCGGACTCAAGACGCAGGGCCACCGCCCCGCGGATCCGCATGTTGACATGACAGACCCTGGTCCCGCTAAACCGCTGCCTCGGCCTATGAGCCGTGAGCGATTCGGAGTAAAATGAACATCCTGTCCCCAAATCCCGCGCGTTTCCGGAGTGCCTTTTCGCTGCTGTCTCACAGTCTCACTGAAAGGCCTTGACTTTCCGTCCGAACCGGGCTAGATTGGCGTGAGGTAACATATGGAGTCTATCGAAGACGTGATCAAGAAGACCGCGGAATTGCCCGAGGATTTGCAGAAGGAAGTCGCCGACTTCGTCGACTTCCTGAGCCAGAGGCGGGTGCGTCCGATGCGCAATAAGCTGCGCTTCGACTGGGTCGGCGCTCTCAGCGACCTGAGGAACAAGTATACATCAGTAGAGCTCCAGCATATGGCGAGCGAGTGGCGAATTGGCAAAGCTCTTACTCGACACTAACGTCTGGTTGGAGATGCTCCTTCAACAGGAGCAGGCGACCGCGGCCCGCGATCTGCTTCAGGTCATTCCGCTGGCCGATGTCGCCATCACTGACTTCTCAATTCACAGCATCGGCATCATCTTGACGAACGGCGGGAAGGATGACGACTTCGGGAAGTTCGTGACCGACGTACTGCAGGACACCGCAATCGCAGAGGTACGCTTAGGCCTTAGCGACTTGACCAGACTCCTTGATGTTCGTACGCGCCATCATCTCGACTTCGACGACGCCTACCAGTACGTCGCTGCCGAGAAGTACAACCTGATTCTGGTCAGCATCGACGCCGACTTCGACCGGACGGACCGCGGCAGAAAGACACCGGCGGAGGTGCTGGAAGAACCGCCGATTGCGCGCGACCGGCCTGCCACGAAGCCCCGCCGTCCGCGTGCCCGCAAACCCTGAAACGTCAACCGCGCACCGTGTCCCGCGACCGTTGGCCGCAATGTCCGACATCTGCTAACGGCTACCTGCTACCTGCTAACTGCTAACTCCAATGGGCGCTCCGCGCCCGCCTTGACTTCCGTCCCAGCCCGGCTATGTTCTTGACGATGAAGACGGATGCCCGTTCGGTCCTGACGCGCTTAGGAATGAGAAAATGTGTCCCCGAAATCCCCCTGTCCGGCACAGCCATTTCCGTGGGTGTATGCAGTGTTACGGCCGAAGTCATAGGAGGGTAGAATGCAGGCTGTTCTTGCTCTTCGCGGCGTTGCGCGCCGCCGGTCCGGATCGATGGTCCTCGTCATGCTGGCAGCGGTCGTGGTTCTCCCCAAACTGGCAACGTTATTGCCTTCGGAGCAGGCTCTGCGGGATGCACACGTGGCTGCTGCCCGCCAATACTACTACTACACACCGCAGCCTCAAGAGGGGTGGGGCTATCATGGCTTCCTGATGGACTGGCACGGGGCACCGCCTCCGCCGCGGCCGCAACCGGGCAATGGCGGAAGGAACCTAGCAGCCGGCTTGGGTGCGGCGCTGGAGGGCCGGGAGCAGGACGACCCCGTCCTCGCGGGGACCGAACTGGCATCGGGGCGAAGGGCGAATGACGACGTCGAAGCCAAGGAAAGCAAACCCAATGTAGACACCCTCGATACCGGCTCGGCTCACCTAAGCACTCCCGTCGACACTGGACACGCCGTGGCCCCGACTGCGTCTGACTCGGTCGGCGACGTTCCGACGGCGAAAGACGCTGAGGCATTCCATCAGCGCATCGTCGGCCTCGGCGGCCCCGCTTCCTACCCCGAGACGCGCCTGACCTCGGTCTTCGATGCAACCGGTGTCCCCGACTCGCTGCTCGATCATCTCACCATCACACACTGGTATGCTAGTGCCCCACATCCATTCCTGGCCAGTGTGCTTCCGGGCGTGAGTTTTGTGGCGGCCACCCACGGCTCGCTGTACAACGCCAGCTTCACGCCGTGCGCCATCACTAGCGACAGACGTCTGTACACGGTCTATGACTTGAATTCCCTCCTGCGCGCCGAGGGCTTCACATTCGACAGCTCGGAAATGCAGACGATCGCCAAAATCGTAGTGCTGCTGGCGTACTTCGCGACCCCTCCACCGGAGACCGACACGCCCGACGCGGGCCAGTTTGAGGAGCACTTTCCACCTGCAGTCGAGCTTGGTACGCAGGCTTTCCCGAGTATAGAATTCCGTTCGTTCTTGCGAGAGGTGACGCAGAACCCGTACGGGCACGGGCGTGCCTTCAACACCAGGCTCACGGTCGTCTACAGAATAAACGGAGTCGTTGAAACGGCTGCTGTTGGTTTCCACGGGACTGCCGATGGGCGTAACTCGCTGGAACGATTCATCGCTCCACGCAACGCCCTCAGGTTTCAGACTGGTTGGATTACTCCACTCCGCACCACGACACAAGGGAATGTAGGGATAGCGACGGCTCGGGAGTTTCGGGGACAGTACTTTTTAGAATCGGAAGCGCGTCAAGGCTGCGGTTGGGCTGAATGCACCAGCGTTCACCAGCTTCCGACGGCCAGGCCTTCAACCTCCTGGAAGTGCGCGTCACGAGTAATCAGGGTCAGGCCGTGCTGT
>CAZQZR010000087.1:0-13789 GCA_964597845.1 uncultured bacterium
CGAGGTCGAACCGGGCGCTGTCCGCGAACAGGCTCAGGATACCGAGACCTTGCTGGTGGCCGAACTTCCGGCAGAAGTCCCGCACCACCATGTCCGCACTCCCATTTCCGCCGGCCGGTCTCACCACCGACCCGCACCCGACCGCACCCACAAGACCGGCCAAGGCCAGCAAGCTCGACCATCGCAGTCTGCTTCTCATGCGCACCGAAAGTTCTAGCAGCGTTCGTCCCGGTGTCAAGCGCAGCGGTCCGGGCGACCGTTTCGCTGCTTGACAGACGGACTCTGCCGGCTATCCTCACCACCCGTGGTCAAAGCCTGTATTCTCTTCGCCGCCGGAACCAACTGCGACCAGGAATCGGCCTATGCCTTTGAACTGGTCGGCGCGGTATCCGAGGTCGTCCACGTCAACCGGTTCCGCTCCGGCGAACGGAAGCTCAGCGACTTCCAAATCCTGCTCGTGCCGGGCGGCTTCTCCTACGGCGACTACGTCGCCTCGGGTCGGATCTTCGCCAACGAACTGAAGCACTTCCTTCGCGACCAGATCGAGCAGTTCATCGCCGGCGGCAAGCTCGTGCTCGGCATCTGCAACGGGTTTCAGGTACTGGTGAAGTGCGGGCTCCTACCTGCGTTTGACCAGCCGTTCGAACCGCAGACCGTGACCCTCGACACCAACGACTCGGGCCGGTACGAAGACCGCTGGGTCTATCTCAGGGTCGAGGATTCGCCCGGCATCTTCACCCGCAACATCGAATCGCCCATATACCTACCGGTGGCGCACGCCGAAGGCAAGTTCCTGGCCGGCTCGGCCCAGGTACTCAGCCGGCTCAACGAGAGCCGCCAGGTCTGCCTCCGCTACACGACTCTGAGCGGTGAGCCGCCAACGTTCCCCAGTAACCCGAACGGCTCCGAAGACGACATCGCCGGCATCTGCGACCCGACCGGCCGCATCTTCGGATTGATGCCCCATCCCGAGCGGTTCATCCGCCGCGAGCAGCATCCGCGCTGGCAGCGGGAACAAGTGGCGACCCCGCACGGCATCGCGATATTCCAGAACGCGGTAGAATATGCACGCAAGAACCTATAAGGCAAAGTCCAAAGTCGAAAGTCGAAAGTCCAAAGTCCCGAGTTCGCCGTTTGGCGTTCGACGTTCGCAGTTGACGAAAGGCCGCCGGATTGACCAGCATCCGATTCTGACATTCGAGAACTCAGGCCCGATCGGCTTCTTCTTTGAAGGTCGGTCGATGACCGGCCGTAAGGGCGAGACCATCGCCGCCGCACTTGCGGCCAACGGCATCCGGCTCTTCCGCCACGCCGAGAAGACCGGCCGGCCCCGCGGCTTCTTCTGCGCGGTGGGCAAGTGCGCCTCGTGCCTGATGGTCGTTGACGGCAAACCTAACACCATGGTCTGCATGGAACCGCTGCGCGAAGGCGTGAAGGTCGAACGCCAGAGCGGGCGGGGAAGGCTGCGAGGAGAATAGTGAATAGAGAATTAGTAATAGTGAAACCCGAATCCGCCTTTCACTATTCACTACTCACAATTCACTATTCCTGAGCCCATGGTGAATACCACCGACCTCGCGATTGCCGGCGGCGGCCCGGCCGGGCTCTGTGCCGCAATCACCGCGTCAGGGCTTGGCGTCAAAGTCGTCCTGATTGACGACAACGATCGACTCGGAGGCCAATTGGTCAAACAGACCCATAAGTTCTTCGGGTCCAAGCGCCATTACTGCGGCACGCGCGGCATGGACATCGCAACGACGCTGGAGGCGGAACTGGGCGTCTTGCCCGCCGAGGTCCTGCGCGGCACATCGGTCGTAGGTCTGTACGGCGGCCGAATGCTGGGGCTGGCGAACCGCGAGCGGTTCTTCAAGCTCGGGTTCAAGTGTCTAATCGTGGCGACCGGCGCGGCTGAGAACAACGTCCTGTTCCAGAACAATGACCTGCCGGGCGTGTACGGTGCCGGCGCGGTACAGACCCTGATGAACGTCTACGGGGTCAAACCCGGCGCCCGGGTCTTGATGGTCGGGTCCGGCAACATCGGCCTTATTGTCTCGTATCAACTCATCCAGGCCGGCATCGAGGTCGCCGCGGTGGTTGAGGCCCTGCCCAAAATCGGCGGGTACCACGTCCACGCTGCCAAGCTCGCGCGCCTCGGCGTGCCGATTCTCACCTCACATACAGTACTGTCCGCGCTTGGGAAAGAGCAGGTCGAAGGCGCGGTCATCTGCCGTGTCGGCGAGGACTTCAAGCCGGTTGCCCGCACGGCGAAGAAACTGAACGTTGATACCATCTGCCTTGCTGTGGGCCTCACGCCGCTGTCCGAACTGCTCTGGCAGTCCGGGTGCAACATGGTCTACGTGCCCGAACTGGGCGGCCACGTCGCATGGCACGACGAGAACATGCAGACCAGCATTTGCCAAGTCTATCTTGCGGGCGACGTGTCCGGCATCGAAGAAGCCTCAACCGCGATGCTTGAGGGCCGGGTTGCCGGTGCCCATGCCGCGATGCAGGTGCTCGGCCCGAGTCCTGAAGCCGAGCGTATCCTCGCCGAGTCGCAGTCCGAACTCTGCGCCATCCGCAAGGGCCCGTTCGGCGACAAGGCCGCGTGCGGCAAGGCCAGGCTTGCCGAGTGCGTGCCGGTGGCGGGTGTCCCCGCACGGGGATAGGGCACTGGGGACAGTCCCCATTCGGGGACAGTCCCCTGTCAGAATTTCAGGTAGAGAACCGCGACCACACTCGCGGCCCAGAGTAACCCGTCCACCATCAACGGCACGTCGGTAAGCAGCACTTTCTCCGGCGCGCCGCCCATCTCCTTCCGGTACACCAGGTACAGGTAGCGATAGACGCCGTACAGCACGAACGGCACGGTCAGCATCAGGTTGTTGGTGCCGAACTTCGCCACAGTCTCTGGAGCAATCGTGTACAGGCAGTAGGCAATCACCGTCGACGAGGTCGCGACCGCCATCATCTGGTCGAGCAGGGGTTCCGAGTATTTCTCCAGCACGGCCCGGTGCGCAGCCCCGCCGTTTTCGAGAAAGAGCAACTCGTGCCTGCGCTTGGCCAGCGCGATGAAGAGCGCGCCGAGGATGGTGCAGACAAAGAGCCATGACGAGATCGTGACGTGGACAAGGACCGTACCGGCGACTGCGCGCAGGGCGAACCCGGCCGCGACCGTCATCACGTCCAGCACGACTATCCGCTTCAGACCGAACGAATACCCCAGTTGCATCAGGAAATAGGTAAGACCGACGACACCGAACCGCCAGTCGAGCGCCCAGCCGCCGGCCAGTGCCAGCGCCGCCGCGACCACGGCCGCGATCTTGGCCGGACCCGGCTTCAACCGACCCGACGCTATCGGCCGGAACCGCTTCAGCGGGTGGAGCCGGTCGCTTTCCAGGTCCGCCAGGTCGTTTATGAGGTAGACCGCGCTGGAGAGCAGGCAGAACGCAACGAACCCGACCAGCGAGCGGAGGAAGTCAGCCGGGTCAAACAGGTTGCGGGAAAATACCAGGCCGGCGAACACGAGCAGGTTCTTGCTCCACTGCCTGGGTCGGAGACTGACGAAGAGAGCGGCAATCACGTGCCTGAAGTTCTACCCGAAAACCTCCCAATGTCAACGACCGCCCGCACATTAACGCTTGACATCCGCCGCTTTTGAGGCAAGATTGCAGCAGAGGTACACATGGCAAACCGCATCAACTCCGTATTCACCATTGAAGATACGCTTCTCGCCTACGCGGTCGGAGACTCGGGCCTCGTGCTCGCGTCCGAGGACGGCGGCAACACCTGGCGTCACATCGTGGTCCCGCACCGCGGCAACCTGTACACGACATGCTTCCCGGGCCATGGCACAATCGGCTATGCCTGCGGCGACAGCGGTACGGTCATCAAGACGGAAGACGGCGGCAAGACCTGGCGTCCGCTGCCGACCGACGTCCACATAGACCTGCGCGTCATCAAGTTCCGACTCAGCCCACAGACGGGCTTTGTCGCGGGCGACGCGGGCACGGTCCTGCGCACGGCTGACGCGGGAGAAACCTGGGTGAAACTCGTCACCTCGACCGACCAGAAGATCATGGATATGGACTTCCCATCGGACGAGATGACCGGGTACGCGGTCGGCCCGAACGGCACGATTCTCAAGACCACGACCAACGGCAATATCTGGTTCTCGCAGCATGGCAACCTCCAGGGCGTGATGCCCTCGACCAACATCACCGCGGTCTTCTTCCCGAACGGCGACTCGGTCGGGTTTGCCACCACCGCCAATGCCGGGATCCTGTTCACGCCCGACGGCGGTGAAGTCTGGCGGCCATTGCAGTTCGGCTTCGCTCCTCCTGCCCTCTTCTCGCTCGACTTCCGGCGAGACACCATGGAGGGCTTCGTCGTCGGGGCGCAGGGAACGCTGCTCCACACATCCGACGGCGGCGAGACCTGGGAGCGGTTGAACGTGGGCACCAGCGCCGACCTCTTCAGCATCCGCTTCTTTGCCGACGGCCGGGCCGGTATCATCTCCGGAGACGAGCGCACGCTCCTCTCCACCAGCGACGCGGGCCAGACCTGGACCCCGAGTCGAATCCACTAGGAGTATATCGGAGAGTCGTCTGCCGTAGGGCAGTCTCGCTGCCAGCCGGCGGAAGGAGACTACTGAATTTGCGGCTGCGGGCGCGGGCTACGGCTCGACCGCCGTATAGAACACCTGGTGTCCACGGAACACGCGAAGCAGCAGGGGCCGGCTTGAGCCGGCCATGGTCATTTCGATCTGCCCGAAGTCGGTCAGTGAGTGTACCGGGGCGAGATTGACTTCGGGAATGACATCACCGGGGCGGACGCCGGCCCGGGCCGCGGCCCCGCCCGTCTCGACCGCCTCGACTCCGACTCCGCTATCAAGCCCGGTGCGGGAGCGGTCGGTCCCGGTCAGGCTGCGGACCGTCAGTCCCAGCCAGGTAGCGGGCTTAGGAGCCTGGGCCGGGCTCGCTGCAACCGTGGGCCAGACTCCGAGCGTGGCCACGACCGCCATGGGCGCGCCCTTGCGCAGCAGCGCGAGCTTTACCGCGCTTCCCGGCGGGCGGCCGGCGACTTCGCTCTGGAACCATCGCGCGTCCGGAATCGCCCGGCCGTCGAGCGTTACGACGGCGTCGCCGGGCAGGATTCCGGCCCGCGCCCCGGGCTGGCCCGGGTCCACGGACGAGACCAGCACGCCGTCGCGCGATCGCAGGCCCAGCGCCTGCCGGATACCTTCGGTTATCGGCTGGGTGGAGATACCGAGGAAGCCGCGTATCACCCGGCCGTTCCTGATGAGCTGGTCGGCCACCGAACTCGCCAGATTGATGGGCGTCGCGAACCCGATGCCGGTCGGACCGGTGCGAGTCGTGCGGATGAAACTACTGACCCCAACCACTCGTCCCCGTACGTCAACGAGCGGGCCGCCCGAGTTGCCCGGGTTTACGAGCGCGTCGGTCTGGATGAAATCCTGGAAGTCCGGGCCGGATGACTTGGGCTGACCCCAGCGCGACAAGGCACTCACAATGCCCGCGGTAGCCGTACCTTCAAGCCCGAACGGGCTGCCCATGGCCATGACCGGCTGACCGACCTCCAGGTCGTCGGAATTGCCGAGCAGCACCGGCACGAACTCGCGCTTCGCCTTCACCCGGATGACAGCTATGTCGGTGACCGGGTCGAGGCCGACGACAACCACCTCCCTGCCGTCGTACACCTTGTCATCCGAGAACTTGACCGTGACGCCGTCGTAGTTGGCAACGACGTGGTTGCAGGTCAGTATGTGTCCGAGCGTATCGAACACGAACCCGCTACCGAGCGCCGCGGTCTGGACCGGACCGCTCGAATCAGCCGCCGCGGCCGGACCGACCTTGTCGGTAATGATACTGACGAGCGACGGCCGCACCGCGTCGGCCGCGGACACAAAGCTGACCTGGGCAAGTGACGTACCTACCAGGATCAGCATCCACGCAAGAACCTTCACAACCGTCTTCCCCATCCCCTGATGCCTGGCCCCTATCCCTTAACCCTTGGCCCCGGCCTTCCCGATTCGGAATCCTTCTTCCAGACACTTGACGTTCACCGGTATCAGCTTGGCCTTCCTCGCGAATTGGTGCTTGGTCATCTCGACCACTGCGTCAAACGGCACGATGCCGGTCGCGCCGACGTAGGCCCCAAGCATGACCATGTTAGCGGCCTTGCCCGTGCCCGCGTCGATGGCGATCTGGTTGGCCGGCACTTCAACCAACGTGACGTCCTTCCGGTCCGGCCGGACGTTGATGAGCGATGTGTTGACCACCGCGAATCCGCCGGCGCGCTGGGTCGGACAGAACCGCTCAAGCGAGGGCCGGTTCATCACCACGGCGTCACGGGGGTTCGAGACAATCGGCGACGCAATCGGTTCGTCGGCGATGATGACCGTGCAGTTGGCCGTGCCGCCGCGCATCTCCGGCCCGTACGACGGCAGCCAGACGACTTCCTTGCCAAGGCTCATGCCGACCTCGGCGAGGAGCTTGCCCGCCAGCATCACGCCCTGGCCGCCGAACCCGGCAAATACCGCTTCAACCTGCATTGGTTCCCCCTTCCGGCTTGGAGCTTGAAGCCTGAGGCTTGGTGCTCTCCTCATCCTCGAACTTCTTGAAGTTCTGTAGGGGGTAGTAAGGCACCATGTGCTCCTGCAACCACTTGGTTGCGTCGAACGGAGTCATGCCCCAGTTGGTCGGACAGGTGGAGAGCACTTCCACGAAGGTGAAGCACTTGTTGTCCCGCTGCAGCTCGAAGGCGGTCTTAAGTATCCGTCTTGTTTTCACCACCTGCTGCGGCGTGTGGACCGCCACCCGCTCGATGAAGCCGGGCGTACGCAGGCTGGCCAGCAACTCGCACATCCGGATCGGGTAGCCGACGTCGTTGACGTCGCGTCCCTTGGGGCTGGTTGTGGTTACCTGTCCCGGCATCGTAGTCGGCGCCATCTGGCCGCCGGTCATGCCGTAGACCGCGTTGTTTATGAAGACGACGGTGAACTTCTCTCCCCGGTTGGCCGCGTGGATTATCTCGGCCATGCCGATTGAGGCGAGGTCGCCATCGCCCTGGTAGGTGAAGCAGATGAGGTCGGGCCGCGCCCGCTTGATGCCGGTGGCCAGGGCCGGGGCTCGCCCGTGCGCCGCCTGCTGGAAGTCCATGTTGAAGTAGTTGAACGCCAGCACCGAGCACCCGACCGGCGCGATACCCACGGTCCGCTCGCGTAGGCCCAGCTCGTCGATGACCTCGGCAATGAGCCGATGGGCGATGCCGTGGGTACAGCCCGGGCAGTAGTGAGTGGCCACGTCGGTCAGCGATTCGGGTCGCTTGAACAGAGTCTTCACGACTTGCCTCCTTCCAGCCTTGCCTTGACCGCGGTGACTACTTCCTCCGGCGACGGCACAATGCCGCCGGACCGTCCGAAGAAGTGGACCGGCTTCTCATGCCCCATCGCGCTGTGCACGTCTTCGACCATCTGGCCCATCGACATCTCAACCGACAGCAGGAACTCGGCCTTGCGCCCGAGCTCCAGCACCTTGGCGTCGGGGAACGGGAACAAGGATATGGGACGCAGCAGGGCCGCGGTGATGCCCTGCGCAGCCAGTTGGGCGATCGCGGTCTTACAGATGCGGGCGGTCGTGCCGTAGGCCACGAGCAGGACCCGGTACGGCTTGTCGGTGTTGTACTCCTCGAACCGCACCTCCTCGCGCCGCATCTTCTCGTACTTCGCCGCCAGCCTGACGTTGAGCTCCTCCTCGATCGCCGGGTTCAGGTAGAGTGAATTCACGATGTTCGGCTTCCGGCCCTTGGCGCCGGTCGTCGCCCAATCCTTGGGCGGCAGCGGCGGGAAGTTCCATTCCTTGAACTCGACCGGCTCCATCATCTGGCCGATCATGCCGTCACCCACGACCATCACCGGGTTGCGGTACCGGTCGGCCCGGTCGAAGGCGAGCGGCATCATGTCCACCGCCTCCTGCACCGACGAAGGCGCAAGTACCAGGCAACGGTAATCGCCGTGCCCGCCGCCCTTCACGGCCTGAAAGTAGTCGCCCTGCGACGGCAGGATGCCGCCGAGGCCCGGACCGGCCCGCACGATGTTGACGAACACGGCCGGCAACTCGGACCCAGCGATGTAACTGATTCCCTCCATCATCAGGCTGATGCCCGGACTGGACGACGTCGTCCACGCCCGCGCCCCGGCACCGGCCGCGCCGTATACCATGTTCGCGACCGCGACCTCGCTCTCGGCCTGCAGATACGCGCCGCCGACCTCGGGCATCCGGCGGGCAAGGTATTCGGCCACCTCGGACTGCGGAGTAAGCGGGTAGCAAAAATAGACCAACCCGCCGGCCCGGATTGCCGACTCGGCAATCGCCTCGTTGCCCTTCATCAGTACTTTTTCCATCAACCTGCTCCTCTCCGGGCCGTCGTGTAATTCGCCATTCGACATTCACAATTCGTCATTCTCTTCATGCCGCTTCTTCCTGCTCGATGGTGATTGCCACGTCCGGGCACATGAACGCGCAGAAGCGGCAACCGATGCAGGCAGCCTGGTCCACGACCTGGGAGTAGAAATAGCCCTTGTCGTTTATCTCCTTGGACATTGCCAGCACCTGCTTCGGGCAGGCGTTCGGGCAAAGCCCACAGCCTTTGCATCGGTTCTTGTCGATTGTTACCTTGAAGACCTTGGCCATAATACTCCTTTAGGAGAATAGTGAATGGTGAATAGAGAATTATGAAAGGCGGATTTCACCACCCACCATTCACAACTCACTGTTCGCCATCCGTCTTTCACTATTCACTATTCCTAATTCACAACTTCGTCATTGCCAATCCGGTACTTCCCCAGCCAGTTCGACGGTTCCCACGGCTTCAGCATCAGCCGGTCGAGGACCATCACCGGGTGGCCGCACTTGTCCGCGTCGAACCGTTCGAGCATGTCGCGCTGGACCGCCACGAACGCAATCCGGGCGCCGGTCGCACGAGCAAGTCCTTCGCCCAGCGCAATCCCCTCTTCGATGACGGCCGGCGTCGTTTCATCAATCAGATGTGAATTCACCACAATCCGTTCCACCCTGATTCCCGCCGCGGCGCTGATTCCGTCCATCATCCGCTTTGCCGCCTCAACCGTGGCCGTAAACGGGCGGCGCGAGTTCAGCACAAAGAAACTCGAATAATCCTCCGGCCGCATGGCGCCGGCCAGTGACGCCATCACCTTCGCGCCGGCCGGGTCCCCACCCAAGTCGAGCACAACCAAGGGGACCTCGCCCCTCGCCTCATTCGTACTTCGAGCTTCAATCGTCATTCGGGTTTCCTCATTCGAGCTTTGCCCTTCAATCGCTCCTCTAATCTCCGGTATGATGATGGGCAAATCGGCATTGGCGAGCGCGCCCGCCGGAACGATGACCTCGATGCCCTGACCGCGCAACTGCTCCCTGACCTCGCGGCTCCGGAAATAGAGGTTCACGATATCGAGGTCGGCAATCGAGACCCTGCGTCCCAGCTCTCTCATCCGTAAGCAGAAATTGACCGCGACCTCGGTCTTGCCTGCCCCGAACCCGCCGCAGAAAACGCTGACTCGTTTGAGCCCGGCCAGGAAGCCCTCGGCATTGAACCAGCTCGCGGCCGGCTGCGCCGTGGCGTCGCGCGCGCCGGCATCGGCGCTGACAGCGGCCTGCGGACTCAGTGGTGACATGGAGTTGATAGATTACAGCCAACCGGGGCCGTGGTCAACACTGCGAAACACGTCCGCATCCGACTGACTCAGAGCCCTCAGCGGCCTCTGTAGCTGTCTGTATAACGGCTTTCCGGTCAAGAGCATAGCTTGACACGGGTAGCCCGGCCGACCTAGAATCTAGCGGGTGCGCATTGGACGCTTCGGTTTCGCCGGGCACTCGGGACCTCTGCGGGGTTAACCCGCAGCACTGTTCCACGCCCGGCAATGTGCTTATTGAACGCCGCTTTCCCGGGAGGCCCAATTGAAGAAGTTCCTGATTCTGGCTCTGGTCTTTGCCGTCGGCCTGTCGTACGCCGCGAACTACGCCAAGTACGTCATCATTTGCGCCGACGCGCTGTACAACTCGATTCTGCCGCTGGCTGATTGGAAGCAGGCGACCGGCCTTTCCACCAGGGTCATCAAGCTGTCGACGATCGGGAACGACACCGCCAAGCTGAAGAGCTTCATCCGGGACTCGTGCTACAACTCCGGCCCGGTTCAGCCTGAGTACGTACTGCTTGTCGGCTCGCCCAGCAATCTGCCGGCGCGATACTACCCGCGGCAGCACGGTAATGGATACGCATCCGACAACATCTACGGCGACGTAGCGGGCAACTACCAGATGGAGATCCCGGTCGGCCGATTCCCGGCCGCGACCACGGCTCAACTCGACGTCATGGTCGCCAAAACTCTGATGTATGAAAAGACGCCCGACCTCACCGACAGCCTCTGGATGCGCAGGCTCACCACCATCGTCCGCGAAACCGGCAGCTCGGACGACACGCTCTACTGGAACAACATCCGTAACGCCGCACAGAAAGCCGCAGCCGCCGGGTTTGTCCACTGCGACTCACTCTCCTATTACCACGGCCACAACTCAACCAGTGTCATGAACTCGTGCAACGCGGGCACGGGCTTCGTGCTCTACCGGGGCAGTGCGCAGAACACATGGTACGCGCCCTTTGACCAGGTCCAGCCCGGCCATCTCACCGCCACCAACAAGCTGCCGATTGTCTGTTCCATCACCTGCCAGACAATGACCCTGATCCCGTCGGACCCGGCGATGCTCGGCGATTCGTGGATGCGCGCCGGTACGACTTCCAACCTACGTGGCGGGGTCGCTTTCTTCGGCAATACCCACCCCGCCGACAACGTGGCCCGGCAGCGCGGCGCGATAGCCAGGGGCTTCTTCGACGGCCTGTTCTCCGAGAACATCTGGAAGCTCGGTAAGACCGTGCTTCGGGCAAAACACCGACTCTACGTCGAATTCCCTACAGATACCAGCGACTACCGTGGGTTCAGCCTGCTCGGCGACCCGGACCTCGGCATCTGGACCGCCACGCCGAAAATCCTTACCGTCTCGCATCCCGCCGACATTCTCCCCGATTCCCAGCAGATACACGTGACGGTGCACAATAGCTTCAACTACATGCCGGTCGAAAGCGCGTTCGTCTGCGCTTCGATGGACACCGCTGTATACGCGACCGGCTACACCGACTCAACCGGCACGATTGACCTGACCGTCAACCCGCCGGATGCGGGCAGCCTCCGGCTGGTCGTCACCGGGCAGAACCTCTACCCCTACGACGCGTACATCAGGGTCGGGGCGAGCGCGGTTGCCCAGCCGGTTCCGGCCCGGCCCGCCGGCGTTTACGGCCTCACCGCGACGCCCGCGGTCTTCACCAAGACCTGCCGCCTTGCCTGGAACTCCTCGCTCGCCGACCCGGCAGGGCTCTACATCTATGATGCTTCCGGCCGCCTCATCCTCTCTCAGCCGGTCCTGACTTCGCCATTTTCCCTCTCCACTTCGTCATTGCCCTCCGGCGTCTACCTCGCCGTCCTGCGCGACCAATCCGGACGGACGCTCGGCCAGACCAGGATTACGAAACTCAACTGACCCTCTGTTCTCATACCTCCCAGCCGCCCGCCCCTGCGGGCGGCTTTCTTTTCTCGCCCGTGACCGAATACCGCCATCCTCGAATTCCTGAACGTCGCGTCGAGAACCGGAATCAGCATCCTCTGCTCAATCTGTGGTTGGCCGTCTCCGGTCTCGTCCGATTCAAGCTTGACTTGTAGCCTTACTCGGAGCTACAATCACATGGGTTCGCATCTTACGCGTCGAGAGAGCCAGGCATCTGAGGGCGCCCCGGCTTTGGCCGCGGACCCGAATAGCGCCTGGCGTCTTACTTACTTGTCGGTCCCAAAGGAGGACTCGATGAAGCGGCTGCTGCTTCTTGCTCTTCTTGTCCTGTCCCTGCCGGCCCGCGCCGAGAACGGAACGCGGTACCTGGTCATCTGCCCCGACGCCATGCGCGCCGCGATAGACCCTCTTGTCCGCTGGCGACAGGCGACCGGGATCTCCACCAAAGTCGTTCCCCTGTCCCTCATCGGAAACGACACGACCGCAATCAAGCGCTACCTTCACGTGGCAGAATCAACCTGGCAGGTCAAACCCGAGTACGTGCTGCTGGTCGGAGACGGCGCAACGCTGCCTGCACGTCTGTACAAGTGGGGAGGCTGGGTGTTCTGCAGCTCCGACAACATCTATGCCGACACGACCGGCGACTACGAAGCCGAACTGGCCGTGGGCCGGTTCCCCGCCTCCACCCCGGCCGAACTGGAAGTAATGGTCGCGAAGACTCTGAAGTATGAGAAGAACCCGGACCTCACCGATAGCCTCTGGATGCGCCGGCTGACAACCATCGTCTGCGAAGGCGGCAGCAGGGACGACACGCTCTACTGGAACAACATCCGTAATGCCGCACAGAAAGCCGCAGCCGCCGGGTTTGTCAACTGCGACTCACTCTCCTACTACCACGGCCACAACTCGACCAGCGTCATGAACTCGTGCAACGCGGGCACGGGCTTCGTGCTCTACCGGGGAAATGCGGGCAGCTACTGGTACTGGCCGTTCGACCAGGTGACGCCCGACGCAATCACCGCCACCAACAAACTGCCCATCGTCTGCTCAATCACGTGCCAAACCATGACCATGGACCCGACTGACCCGCCGTTTCTCGGCGAACAGTGGCTGCTGAGCGGTGATGTGGGCGACCTCCACGGCGGCGTCGCCTTCTTCGGCAATACCCACCCTGCCGACAACGTGGCCCGACAGCGCGGCGCGATTGCGCGGGGCTTCTTCGACGGCCTGTTCGACGACAACGTCTGGCAACTGGGCAGAACCGCGAAGCGGGCCAGGCACCAATTGTACGTGGAATTCCCGGCCGACACCTTTGACTACCGCGGCTTCACCCTGTATGGCGACCCGGCCCTCGGCATCTGGACCGGCACGCCGCGGCGGCCTGCGGTCCAGCGCCCGACGAGCATCCCGCCCGGGCCGCAACAACTGGTCGTCACGGTCGACTGGGCAGACACGCCTATCGAAAGCGCGCTCGTCTGCGCCTCGATGGATACGTTTGTCTACTCCTACGCCTACACCGACTCGCTGGGCCAGGTGGCCCTGTCAATCACCCTGCCGGACACCGGCCGCCTGCGCCTCGTGGTCACCGGCAAGAACGTGTACCCGTACGACACACTCATTCCAGTCGGTCAGACCGGCATGTCCGACCAGACACCGGTGCCGGTCCGGGGCCCGGTCACGCTCGCGGCCAGTCCGAACCCGTGCAGACAAGCGATGACGATTAGCCTCTCACCCGTCGCCCCTCGCTTCTCGCCTCTCGCGCTGAGCCTCTACAATGCCTCCGGCCGCCTCATCCTCTCTCAGCCGGTTTGGGCTTCATCCTTCATCCTTCATACTTCATCCTTGTCCTCCGGCGTCTACCTCGCAGTCCTGCGCGACGAGTCGGGAAGGTCTCTTGGCCGGACCAGAATCACGAAGCTGAATTAGCCCTCTGTCCTCATACCTCCCAGCCGCCCGCCCCTGCGGGCGGCTTTCTTTGCAGACGGCCGAATAATAGCAGAAGGCCGCGCCAATAGCGCGGCCACTGTACCAGCATCATCTACGTCAGCCTCACCGGCAATGCCCGGTGAGGGACATCCGTAGCGCGGGCGGAGTCCGGCAGCGGAACTCCGCCCGCATCGTTCGTGGCCTTCTCA
>CAZQZR010000088.1:0-13553 GCA_964597845.1 uncultured bacterium
ATTCTCACGCACCCCATTCCCCAACTGTCCATTTGCAGCTTTCGATTTCTCTGCGGCCGGTCGGCTTGACTTCCGCGCCGGTGTGAATATCCTACTCTGTTGAGGTCTATGCTTAGAGCAGTCGGTTGCATCCTGCTGGTCATCGCGGCGGCAGCGCCGGTGTTTGGCCAGCCGCCGCCGATTCCAATAAGCCCGAAGCCCTCGCCGCCGGGCAAGTCTGACCGAACCGTATTGATATTCCTGCCCCAGCGGCTGTTTTCGAGCGAGGAGTTCGAGCCGACCTTGCGGGAGCTTTCCCTGGCCGGGCTGCAGACCCGAATCGTCTCTTCCGACACCGGCGTCGCGGTGAGCATGGGCCAGATTGTGCTGAAACCGGACCTGGCCCTGCGTGACGTGCAGGTTGCGGACTATGCCGGGCTGGTCCTGATTGGCGGGTCCGGAGCCGCCATCACGTGGGGTGATTCGCTGCTGCAGACCCGTTGCCGCCAGTTCGCCGAGACCGATCGGGTCGTGGCCGCCATCGGCATCGCACCGATAACGCTCGCCCGTGCCGGCGTCCTCAAAGGCCGGAAGGCAACCGTGTTCCACGAGCGCTCGGCAATCGGCTGGCTTAAGGAGAGCGGGGCGAAGTTCAGCTTCCGGGAGCTGGTGACCGACCGGAATATCATTACCGCCGCCAGCGCCGAGCAGGCGCACGCGTTTGGCCGGGCCGTGGCTGCAGCCGTGCTGGCCGCCAAGTGACATGCGCATGGCGGTACAGCGGGTGACGAGGGCGCGGGTCACGGTCGGGAGCGAGACGACCGGCGAAATCGGACCGGGACTGCTGCTGCTCCTCGGCGTGGGCCGGGAGGATAGCGTTGAGACCTGCCGCCGAATGGCGTCAAAGGTCGCCCGGATGCGGATATTCGACGACGCAGCCGGCAAGATGAACTTGTCCCTGCTCGACACCCACGGCCAGGCCCTGGTAGTCTCGCAGTTCACGCTGTACGCGGACACGAGCCGAGGACTGCGGCCCTCGTTCACCAATGCCGGCGGGCCGGCGCGTGCGAAGGAGCTGTACGAGCGATTCGTATCCGAGTTGTCCTATCTGGGCGTGCCGACCCGCACCGGCCGATTCGGCGCGCACATGGCCGTGGAGCTGGTTAATGACGGGCCGGTAACGTTGATGTTAGAGGAACCCGCAACTGTGAATCCGCAGACTGCACAGATCCAGGGGTCAGGGACCGGGGATCAGGGATCAGGGCCCGAACCCCGAACCCCGACCCCTGAACCCCGTCCCCTTTCAGAGAGGAGCACTGACAGTGGTTAAAAGCATGACCGGCGTTGGCCGGGCCGAGGCGATTCTGCCGCCGTGGAACTCGAAAATTGTCGTGGATATCCGCACGGTCAACCACAAGTTCCTGGAGTTGACGGCCAAGCTGCCGCCCCAGATTGCCGGGTACGAAGGCGAAGTCCGCGACATGGTCCGGCGCCGGGTGCGCCGCGGCTACATCCAATTGCAGGTCTCGCTCGACGAGAGCGCCGACGCACCGACGCTCGCGCTCGACCACCGGATGGTACGCGACTATCTCCGACTGTCCCGGGAGCTGCAGTCGAAGTACAAGATCCCCGGCGACCTCGACCTCCACACCGTGCTTGCCTATCCCGGCATCATCGCGCCGCAGAAGGCCGACGCGGACCACGGCCGGCTCTGGCGTCGCTGTCGCAAGGTCATCGCCCTGGCCCTGAGCCGGCTGGTCAAGATGCAGCAGATTGAGGGTGCGGCCCTGATTCGCGACCTGCGCAAGCGCGTCAGCAAGATAAGGCACGCGGTCCTGGCGATTGAGCAGCGGGTGCCGGAACGGCTGCGCGAGCGCCGGGCGAACCTGCTTGCCCAGCTCAAGGACTTGAACGTCGAGTCCGACTCCAAGCGCATCCTGGAGGAAGTCGCCTTCATCAGCGAGAAGCTGGACATCCACGAGGAGTGTGTTCGCCTGAAGAGCCACTGCTCCATGTTCCTGGGCGCGCTCAGTTCGTCGGCGGCGTCGGGCAAGAAGCTCGACTTCATCGCGCAGGAGATGCTGCGCGAGACCGATACGCTTGCGGCCAAGGCACGGGACATGATCATCTCGCGCCGGGCCATCGAAATCAAAGGCGAAATCGAGAAGGTGAAGGAGCAGGTCCGGAATGTCGAATAGGATGAGGGGTCAAGGATTCGAGGGGTCAAGGATTCGAGCCAGAACCCCAGGACCCCGGAACCCCGGAACCCTGTCCTTGCGCCACTCGCCGTTTCTGGTTGTGTTGTCGTCGCCCTCCGGCGCCGGCAAGACTTCAATCTGCCGCGGGGTGGAACGTCGTGACCCGAACGTCGCCTATTCGGTCTCGGCCACGACCCGGCCGAAGCGCAAGGGCGAAGTCCATGGCCGCAGCTACTTCTTCTACTCGGAGAAGCAGTTCCAGCAGTTGAACGAGAACCATGGTCTGCTTGAGAGTGCCGATGTCTACGACCACCGGTACGGCACGCCCCGGGCCCCGGTTCTCCGCCATTTCCGCCAGGGCCGCGACGTAATCGCGGACCTCGACATCCAGGGCATGCGTTCGTGCCGCAAGGCGCTGCCCGGCACGGTCGGCGTCTTCGTTACCGCGCCCAACTCGAACGAGCTCGCGCGCCGGCTTCGCGACCGCGGCACCGATTCACCGGAAGCCGTGGCCCGGCGGGAAGCCGACCGGGAAGCGGAACTGGCCGCTATCCCTGAGTTCGATTACCTGGTGGTCAACGACCGGCTCAATCAGGCGGTCGACGACGTGATGGCGATAATCCGGGCCGAAAGGCTCCGGACATCGCGAATGAATCCGACCGCACCGCGCCCTCGCGCGGCAGTTCGAAGTCTAGAAACAGAAACCGCAGGCAGGAGGCCACGGAAATGAAAATAACCTCACCGGAAGCATTGAAGAAGGTTTACCCGAACAAGTATCTGGCCGTCAACATCGCCGCGCTCGAAGCCCGGCGCGTCATCGAAGGAATGCACAAGGACGAAATCCAGTTGCCGGTCAGCCCCTACGAATACGCGCTCGACCTGACGCTCAAGGGCGAGGTCAAGTGGACAAAGATGACCGAGGCGGACATTGAGGCACTGGCCCGCGAAGGCTTCGACGAGCCGCCGATCAGCCGGATGCCGTTCAACCCGCAGCCGATGGTCTAGGCCCCGGGTGAAGGGGAAAGGACAAAGTGGAAATGGCAAAGTCCCGACTTTAGACTTTCCACTTTCCACTTCGCCACTTCGGGTTCTCTTGGGCATCACCGGCGGCATCGCCGCTTACAAGGCGCTGGAGCTCGCCCGGCTCTTTCGCAAGGCTGGCTGGGACGTGCAGGCGGTGATGACCGAATCCGCCCGCAAGTTTGTCGGCCCCGAGTCTTTCCGGGCCCTTACGCACAACCCGGTCGCCACGGAGCTCTTCCCGAAGACCCGTCCGAATCCGACCAGTCCGACAGGTCGGACACGTCCGATTCCCCGACCCGGCGTAGAGCACGTTGACCTGGCCACTTCCGCCGACCTCGTGGTAGTCGCGCCGGCAACCGCCAACATCATCGGCAAGCTCGCTTCCGGAATCGCCGACGACCTGCTTTCGACCCTGCTGCTCGCGGTTCCGAGCAAGACGGTACGGGACGGCCGGGTCCTGTTCGCGCCGGCAATGAACACCAACATGTGGCAGAACCCGGCGGTCGGGGCCAACGTCAGGCGGCTGGCCGCGGCAGGGTACCGGTTCATTCCCCCGGACGAGGGCGAACTCGCCTGCGGCACGTCCGGTCCCGGCCGGATGGCTGAACCCCAGGCTATCTTCGAGCGCTGCCGCTCCGCCCTTGCAGCTCACCCCTCGCTCATCGGTCACTCTCCCACATTCTCCGGCGTGCGCGTCGTCGTGACCGCCGGCCGCACCGAAGAGCCGCTCGACCCGGTGCGGGTAATAACCAACCGCTCGTCGGGCCGGATGGGAATCGAAATCGCCCGGGCCTTCATCGACGCCGGGGCCGAGGTACGCCTCATCGCCGGCGAGCTGTCCGTGCCTCTGCCGCCGGGCGTGACGGTAACGAGGGCAACGACGACCGAAAAGATGCTCCGTGCGGTGCTCGCCGCGCTGCCCCGAACCGACGTGCTGGTGATGTGCGCCGCGGTCGCCGACTATCGCCCGGTCCGTGCCGCCTCGGGCAAGCACCATGAGTCGACGATTACCGTCCGGCTCGAACGGACGCCCGACATCCTGAAAGAAATGGGCCGTCGCCGCCATCACGCGGTTGTTGTCGGCTTCTCGCTCGATAACTCCCCGGCCCGGGCGCAGGCCAAGCTCGAAGAGAAGCACCTCGATCTGGTTGTCGCCAATCCCTTCGCCACTGTCGGCTCCGGGACCATCAAGGCCCGGCTCGTCTTCAGAAGTCCAAAGTCAAGAGTCAAGAGTCCAAAGTCCAGGTCGCTGAAGCCGATGTCCAAACCCGATTTCGCCCGGCTGCTGGTATCCGAGGTCGCAGGACTGTGTCACGGAAGGACAAGGAAATGAGTCCCGAGTCCGCCGCCGAATCTTCGCTCCGCAAGCCGCCGCAGGCGCTCGAGGCCGAGGCCGCGGTCCTCGGCGCGATGCTGCTCGAACCCGAGACCGTAACCACAGTCATGCAGTATCTCCGGCCCGAGAACTTCTACCTCCAGACCCATCGCCGGGTCTACGAGGCAATCGTCAGCCTGTTCGAACGCAACTCGCCCACCGACGTCGTCACGGTGTCCGGGGAGCTGAAACGGATGAAGGAACTCGACGCGGTCGGGGGGCAGCCGTTCCTGTCCAACCTGCTCGAGGGCGTGCTGACCACCGCCCACTGCGAGGAGTACGCCCGCCTCGTGCTCGAGAAGTCGGTGCAGCGCCAACTCATTACTACCGCGACCGAAATCGTCCAGGCCAGCTACGACGAATCGCGCCGCGCCTCTGAACTGGTCGAAGAGGCCGAACAGAAGATATTCGAAATCCAACAGGCGGGCTACCGCAAGAGCTTCGCCGAGCTCAAGGGCCTGCTCACCGTCGAAATGGACCGGGTCGAGAAGGCGATGGGCGAGAAGAAGATGATAACCGGCATCGAGACCGGTTTCACCGAACTGGACGAACGGACCAGCGGCCTGCAGCCCGGCGAGCTGATTATCATCGCCGGCCGCCCCGGCATGGGTAAGACCGCCCTGGCCCTGAACATCGCCTCCCGCGCCAACACGCGGCAGCCGGTCCCGATCGCGATATTCAGCCTCGAAATGTCGGCCGAGGCGCTGACCCAGCGGATGATGTGCTCGGAAGCCGGCCTCAACATGCACGCCCTGCGCCGGGGCATGCTGACCCCGCGCCAGCGCACGCGGCTGGCCGCGTCGCTGGGCCATCTCAACGACGCCAGGATCTTTATCGACGACTCCTCCGGCCTGACCGCGCTCGACATGCGCGCGCGCGCCCGCCGTCTCCGGTCCAAGGAACCACTTGGCATGGTCATCGTCGATTACCTGCAGCTCATGGAAGCCCACGGCTCCCGTCGCCGCGAGGCTAACCGGCAGCAGGAAATATCGGACATCACCCGTGCGCTGAAAGCCATGGCCAAGGAACTGAACGTACCGGTCGTGGCGCTCTCTCAGCTTTCCCGCTCGCCCGAGCGGCGCGAGGACAAGCGGCCCCAGCTTGCCGACCTGCGTGAGTCCGGCGCAATTGAGCAGGACGCGGACGTGGTCCTCTTCCTCTACCGCGAGGCCGCGTACAAGAAGCGCGAAGAACTCGACCCGAACACTGAGCGCGATACCGAACTGATTATCGCCAAGCAGCGCAACGGCCCAACCGACGTTCTCAAGCTCATCTTCCTATCTGAGTGCATGCGATTTGAGAACCGTGCCGGACATGAACTCCCGGAGCCGCCGCGCCCCGCCGAGGACGACTACGGCGACGACGCGCTACCCGAATGACAACGGCCAACGCCAAAGTAGAAAGTGAAAAGTTCAAGGTCGGGACTTTGCCATTTCCACTTTCCCCTTTCTCCTTGCCCCTAGCTCCCCTCCCCTCGCCCCTGTCCTCCATTCTGCATTTTGCACTTTGCATTCTGCACTCTGCATTGCCCTCCCGATGAAGTCCACTGCCTTCGTCTGCCAGAACTGCGGGTTCGAAACCCCGCGCTGGCTCGGCAAGTGCCCGTCCTGCGGCCAGTGGAACACGCTGGTCGAGGAGCAACGTGTAACGCAACGACGCAAGGTCAACGAACGGGTCCGCGTCGCGACGACCGGCGCGCGTCCGGTCAAGCTCAGCCAGGTCGAGTCCAAGTCGGCCAGGCGCACCTCGACCGGCATCGGCGAGCTTGACCGCGTTCTCGGCGGCGGGCTGGTCTCCGGCTCGCTGTTGCTCATCGGCGGCGAACCCGGCATCGGCAAGTCAACCCTCACCCTGCAGGTCTGCAACGAACTTGCCAAAACCGGCATCAAGGTCCTCTACGTCACCGGTGAGGAATCGGCTGAACAGGTGCGCCTGCGCGCCGAACGGCTGTCTGCCGCCGCCGACGGCATCTACATCCTCTGCGCGATTGACCTTGATGAAATCCTCGCCGCGGCCGAGGAACTTACGCCCGGCCTCTTGGTCGTGGACTCAATCCAGACCATGTTCCGGTCCAGTCTCACAAGCGCCCCGGGCAGCGTGGGACAGGTTCGCGAGTGCACGGCCGAGTTGCTGCGCCTCGCCAAGTCGCGCGCGGTCACAACGTTCATCGTCGGCCACGTCACCAAGTCCGGTGCCGTTGCCGGCCCCCGGACGCTCGAACACATGGTGGACACGGTCCTCTACTTCGAAGGTGAAGGGTTCCAGCAATACCGGATTGTCCGGGCCGCCAAGAATCGGTTCGGCTCCACGAACGAAATCGGCGTCTTCGAGATGACCGAATCCGGCCTCGTCGAAGTCGCCAATCCGTCCGAGTTCTTTCTCTCCGGCCGCCGTCCGGACGTTTCCGGCTCGGCGGTCGTCTCGACCATCGAAGGCACCCGGCCCCTGCTCGTCGAAATCCAGGCGCTCGCCGCGGCCACACCGTACGCCCTGCCGCAGCGCGTCGCCACCGGCTTCGACGCACGGCGACTCAGCATGCTGCTCTGCGTGCTTGAGCGCCGGGCCGGAATCAGTGCCGCAGCGCAGGATATCTTCGTCAACATCGCAGGCGGCCTGAAGATCCAGGAGCCTGCCGCCGACCTCGCGGTCATCGCCGCGCTGGCATCCTCGATTCGCAACCAGCCATTGCCCGCGGACGCCGTATTCATCGGTGAGGTCGGTCTGGGCGGCGAGGTCCGTTCCGTCGCCCGCACCGAGTCCCGCATCGCGGAAGCGGCGCGGCTCGGATTCGCCAATGTAATCGTACCCCGGCGGGGCGTCACGAAGAAGACGCGAACTGCCGGGGCAAACCTTAAGCCTGTTGATACGGTCCGCGAGGCGCTTGATGCGATTGGCGCATCGTAGCGTGTCGCCGGACCGCCGGCGCATGACGGCAAGCGCGAACGCTGCCTGCCACCATACCGCCGGCCTAACCAGTAGTCATCCGAGAACCAGACGCGCTGTCCGACAGGGGCCGCCGAGGCCAAGTCAGATGCTAGAAGCTAGAACTCAGAATGCAGAACTCCGGAACGCTCTAGCTTCTTCAATCTCGCTTCTCGCTTCTGCCTTCGTCATGGCCTTCGTGTCTCTGCGTCTCAGCAGTGACATGCTGTCTCGGTTCTCGGGTAGTTCACTGTCCCCGGGCAACTGCCCCGGGCGGAGGAGTAATGCTTTTCGGCAACAAGAAAACCTACGTCATCGACTACGATACACTAACCGACCCGCGCATCGCGGAGTTCGTCTCGTTCGGCCTGATACAGGGCCGGCTGCTGCTACCTGAGCCGCCGCGCCCGTCGGACAAGGGCGGGAACGACCACGCCAAACGACGCGCCTGGGAGAACATCGAGCGGCTCAAGACCGTATCGGGCGTAACCGTCAAACTCGACAAGACCCTGCTCGACAAGGACGCTCTGATTGCGGCAGTGCGCAAGCACAAAGCGACGCTGATTACCGGCGACCCTGAACTCAAGGCCGCGGCCGGTGCCGCAACCGCGATAACCACGGGTGAAATCTACAACCTGTTCCGGCCCACCTATCTTCCTGGGACCAACCTCAAGGTCCGGATTGCCAAGAAAGGGAAGGAAACAGACGAAGGCATCGGTTATCTTGAAGGCGGAATCAAGGTCGTGGTGACCGGTGCGGCCAACGCGGTCGGCACCGAAATCGAGGTCGTCATCCAGGGCGGGCTCGACACCGACGTCGGCCGGGTCGTGTTTGCCAAGCCCCGCTTCGCCGAAGTCAAATAGGACCCAACGACTCTGAGGCCGGATGCCCGCCGGGGTGTCCGGCCTCTAGCTTCGAACTCGTTGACCGGAGTCCGGCGACGACCTAGAATGGTGGCGATGAAGCTGACGCTCGTCGCCTGCCTGGTGCTGGCAGTCCTTGCCTGCACCGATCCGTACGACTTTGAGCCGGGCGACCCGACTAAACCCAACCCGCCGGCTCCGCCGCAACTGGTCCATCCTGAAGATGGCTGGCAGGGTGAATTCCGCTATCCCCAGGACGTGAGCTTTGGCTGGCAGCAAACGTCCGGCGCCCAGTTCTACCAGATTGAGGTCTATCGGGACTCCCTGCTGCGTAGCCAGTACCTGTTCTACTCGAACACGCGCGTCACCCAGACCGCGGTGACTGCCTCGCTGCCGTACTATGGCCTCTACTTCTGGCGGGTGCGTGCGGCCAGCCGGAACTGGAACGACTACACCGACTGGTCTTCGCCGTTCCGGTTCGTGCTGCCGAATCCAGCCGATTAGGCCAGCGGTCGAAGCCCGCTGGTCTTAAGGACAAAGTATCAAGGACAAAGGACTGGACGCAAAGTCCGGGCGAAGGCAGAAGCGAGAGGCTAGATTGCAGACTGCAGAACTCCAGACTCATCTGACTTCTAGCTTCTGGCATCTGACTTCTGACTTCGTCTGGCCCGCTAGATAGGATACTCGTACACCAGCACCTTACCGATACGAGGGTGCGGTTTCATTCCCAGCGTCTTGAATGCCGCTGCCATCTCGTCGCTCGCAGCCTTACCGCTGATGTCTTGTGTGCCGCACTGGTGCGCCACGCGGAAAAGGAAAGAACGGAAGGCGGCAAGCGCCCGGCTGGCGCCGGCGATGAACGAGATGTCGAGATCGTTGCCGTGATACCGGTGCGGCTTCAGTACCATGAGCCCGGTCAACCGGCCTGCCGCGCGATACCCGAACAGGTACCCGCCGCGCTTCAGTTCCGCCACGTGCCGGCGATTCACGTCTCGGAAACGCCAGGTTGACTGGAGCAGGCCACGGCTTGCGGTCAACTCCTCGCTGCCGCGCAGAAAACCGAGTGCCTCGGCAACGGTGGGCGTAATGAGTTTCGGTCCGGGTTCCGGCCTTTTCGGCTTGCCGAGGTAGAACCGGTACTGCACATACGGCTTGAATCCCATCACCTTCTCTATGATGTGAACTGACTCGTGGTTCACGTCGGCCGTTGCCAGTCGCAGTGAAACCGGTCGCCGTTCCAGTGTCCGAAGCACCACTTGGCGCGACAACTCCTTGCCGAGCCCGCGGCCCCGGCAGTCCGGGTCAACCCGCAGGCCTTCGAGCCACAACTCGCCCGGCGCAAGCGCGGTTGCCTTGCCGTATCCGACTACCCGGTTGCCCTTCACGCCGACCCAGAACCCGCCTTCGCTCGTCCAGCGCTCGAAGAACATCGGCACGTAATCGTGGCCATCCCAGATGCGTGCCGAAATCCGCATGATTTCCGGCCGGTCCGCCATCGTCATAGGTCTAACCACCAGTTTCATTTCCGTCCTCCGCTCATTCGACATTGGCCTCGGCGGCCCCTGTCGGACAGTGCGTCACTCGACATTCGTCATTTTCTCCCAAAGGACCTCCTTGTGCAGCCACCGGCCCCGGTAGTAGCCGATGGCGAGAATTGCGGCCTCAATCACAATCGAGGCAGCAATGCCCAGCCAGACACCGATGACCCCGAGCCCGAGCACCCGGGCAAAGAGGAGCGCCACCGGTATCTTGATGAGCCAGTTCGAGACCAGCGCGGCAATCATGGGTGGAGTCGTGTCGCCGGCCCCGCGCTGGGCGCTTTCCCAGCCGGTCGAGAGACCGACCACGATGAGCATCGGCGTGAGCACGCGCAGGTACTGAGTGCCGTATCTCACGACGTCGGCATTGTCGTTGAACACCCGCACCAGCACCGGTGCAAGCAGGAACAGCACCGGCATCACCGCGAGCTGAAGCAGGAATGCGATCCGGAGCACCAGGTGGCTGGCCCGCGTCGCCAGTTCCGGCCTGTGCTGCCCCAGGCTCTGGCCCACGATGGTCTGCCCGGCCGAGCCCAGACCGCCGAGGTAGATGTACATAAGCTGCAGCAGTCGGAGACCGATTCCGAACGCCGCGGTCGCCTCGGTCCCGAATCGGGTCACGATACCCATCGTCAGCATGCCGGTCAAGGGCCGCGTGACGTTCTGCAATCCCGCCGGCGCACCGATTCCGATAATCGTCCGGCACGCGTCCCGGCTTACCGGCCCGCGCAGGTTCAAGAGCCCGCGCCCGCGCAGAATCACGGCCATGGCAACGAGCCCGCCGGTTTGTGAAAGCACGGTGGCGAGGGCGGCCCCGGCTGCGCCCATACGCGGCAGCCCGAGCCAGCCGAAAATAAGGATGGGATCGAGCACAAGGTTAATAACGTTGGTCGCAAGCGAGACGAGCATCGGCGTGCGCGTGTCGCCCAGCGCCTGGAATCCCGCATAGAGCACCATCCCGGCGAAGAAACCGGGCAACACGGCGAGGAGTATGGCCAGGTAGCCCCTTCCCGCAAAGACCACGTCCGGCGCTGCTCCGAACCAGCCGAGGATGCTCCCGGACAGAAGGACCCCGACCACCGCCAGGGGAATCGAACCGGCCACGGCAAGCAGCAGTCCGTGTTTCAGGCTTTCCCTTACCCCGGTCCTGCTGTCCGCACCGGCCGCGCGCGACGCGGTCGCGAGTACGCCTACCATGAAGACTTGTCCAGCCGAATAGAGCACGGCCAGGACTGAGCCGCCGAGCGCGACCGCAGCGACCGTCGCCGGGCCGAGTCGACCGACCCAGAACAGGTCAACGACCGTTAGCATTGTGTAAAGGACCTGGCCAATCATCACCGGCCATGCGATTTGCCAGATTGCCCGGCCCAGCCGGCCCGAGAGGTCAACCGCACTCAGACGAGTCTGTTCTGACACGAGTGGATATGTTACCGGAAAGAACCCCGGGCGCAACGCGGCCGGGCGAACTAGTGGACGTTGAGAAAACGAACGATGCCGGAGATGGCGACAAGCAGAGATGCCACAGCTGCGCCCGCCATCAATCCGCCCCTGAGCCGCGGGGCCCTGCCTGCGTCACGTCGCCATGGCCAGACGACTGCGGGCCCCGAATCAGAAAAGGCCCTCGGGAATACCCTGAGCAACAGATAGACTGCGCCCGTAACGCCCAGCCCCATCAAACCAATCCAGCAGTAAAGCAGCCCCTGAAGTCTCATCTGCCCTCTGCCTTCCGCCGGAACCGATCCATCTCAAGTCTCGAAGAGCTGCCGAGTCAACTCCTGCCGGTCAAAGCCGAGATGGTGCGCCACACTATCCAAGATGTACTCAAGCGTGCCGACCCGTAGCTCATCGTGGGCCGGGATTGTGACATGATGCTGCCCGTGCTCCTGCGTGGTCAGGCGCATGTGGCTGCCGACCTGGCGGGTCACGACGTACCCGAAGCGGCTGAGCCGCCGCGCCAGGTCGTGGCCCGAGACGTCGCGCGGCAGCTTCACGGCGCGATCGTCTCTTCGCGCACGACCTTGACGAACCGCAGCCGGATGGAATCCGGCTTCACGCACTCATCAGCGTGACAGGCAGCCGCCTCGCGCACGTTCGTGTAGAGTTCCTCAAGCGTCCCGGCCTGAGTCACGATGCACCCGCACGACGACCGTGCCACGAACCCGCCATCCTGCTCCTCGACGGTGAACTCGACCATTGCCATTACTCCTGCCTCTCGCGTATCACGAAATAGACCCCGCCTCTTGCCGGCCTGCCTGTTACCCGCCTGCCCAGCGGGTCGAAAAGCGACTGCCCCCTCCCCGGCGTTCGCTCCAAGCGTTCCGGCGCCGCCCACAAACCCACGACCTTTGTCACGCCCGCCGCTGTCTCCCTTCTTCCCCCTATCCATGTCTCCCTTTGCTCCTCCACTGCCCCCGCCGTTGTATCGTCGAGCGTCACATCATCGACAAAGGCCTCGAGGCTCGGCAACGTGGTGAACGAAACCGAAAGCACGGCTGCCGAATCCGGCGCGGTCACCCAACGCGTGTATTCGCGGTAGCTTTCCCCGGAAAAGTAGGCCGGCAGCAGTTCCGGCGAGCCCACTGTCCCGCCCTGCAAGGACAGAAACTGAAGCAGGAACGAGCCACCCAGCACACCGGGCACGCGCACGAACCCGGAGAAGTTGTAGCTGTACCCGGCGCGGACGACCGTCACGGTCGATACGAACGCCGCGGAGTCCCCGCCGACAAGCTTCACGCAATACGTGCCCGAATTGCTGTTCGAGTCCTGCACCGCCGAACCCGGGTACAGCAACTCAGACGTAAGCCAGCCGACCGGCACACCGAGAAGCCAATACTCGAACGACGAATTCAGCAGGATGTTCGCGGCCGGAAGCGGACCGGCCAGCGCAAGCAGGCAGCCAACGACAACACAAAGTCGCATGTCAATCTCCTTTGCTCAGTGAACGAGGATTCATTATACACCGCTCCTGCCCGGCCCGCCACTTCGCCTGCCTCGCGCACTCCGGCGGCTGTCCCTGCATTTGTGCCTTTCGCCGGAATTGAAGCTGTCCCCAAAGGAGTCGCCGCACCAATCACGGCAGAAGTCACTGTGGAAGCCACGCCGAGAACCGACCTGCGAATCACGATACGAATCGGCCGGAAAGTCGGATTCCGAATCACCGCAAGAGTCCGCCTGCAAGTCACCTTCCGAAACGGCCCGCATGTCGCGGTGCGAACCGGCCGCAGAATCGCCGGGAAAACCCATCCGCAGACCCCGGCGAGAATCCATTTACGAATCGCTCAGGGAACCGTTCCGGGAACGGTTCCCACTCCGGTCCGCGGGGCGTCGATTCCGGCCTGTCTCCTGAGAGCAATTCCGCTAACGTGTTACGCCACAAATAGATACGGGAAGCCACCGAAAGGACATGAAGATTCTTGAGCAAATCTGGCATCTTGGTGAGCACGGCTGCGTGAAGGCATGTGGTGGAACGGGAGCCAGAAGGGAGTACTGTCCCTGAATCCAACTGGCGGTTGGCTGCCTGGTTGTCCACACCGCCCGTCCCGCCTCGGCTAGGCGGGTGCCTGGGAGAAACACCTGCTGGATACAAGCCCGGATGGCTGCGGGCAAGACTGTTCGGGTGAACACCGGCACAACGCGGAGAATCGCCTTCCGGCGG
>CAZQZR010000089.1:0-4225 GCA_964597845.1 uncultured bacterium
GCTCTACCCGTTGCTGTCCCGGTCGCTCTGGCCATTGCGGTCTGAGTTGCCGGCCTAGTTGCTCTCCCCGTAGTTCTGCCCGTTGCTCTCCAGATCGCGGGTAGAATAGCTTCCCGAGTTGCCCTCCGAGTTGCTCTGTCCGTTGCCCGCCCGATTGCCGGGCCAGCAACTTCCCCGGCCAGAGGTTCAGAGATACTTCACAACGAGCCAACCCCTACCAGCGTATTAGACTCGTCCCGGCCGGCGCCGGTTTCACGGCCCGTTGTACTGAGCGCCGACCGTTCGCGGGAGGCTGTCTTTGGACAGCGGGAGCGCGGCTCCCGCCTTTCCCCGTCCTGCGGTCGGGAAAGCGGCAGCTTCGCTGTCGCACTCCAAAGCAGCTACCGCTGCACGACGACTTTGTGACAGCTTACGGCTAACAGCTCACGGCTGACAGCTCGGACAAAGTAGACGCCGGGCGCGACCGGCTGACGGCGAGCTGCGAATTACGGGTTGCGAGTTGCGGGTTACGAGTGGTGAGTGACGAGCTGGGAGTCAGAGGAGGCGAGAGGCGGATAGCAGTTGGCGGGCGGCGAGTCCCTGGACTTTTTGTGTCTTCGTGTCTTAGTGGTAAGAGTCCGGTTCGGTCTTGGCGATCTTGGCGCCTTGGCGGTTGCCTCTCCCGCCGCCGCCGGTGCTCGTCCTTGTGCGAGTCCTGACGGACGGAGCGTTCAGCCCGGCCGGTTTCGTGATGATGCCTGCCGAGCGCGGTGCTGCATCGAGCCCCGCTTTCGCAGCTATGTGCGAGCCCGCGTGTCAGCGTGTGGGGGAGACTGGGATTCGGACTGCGACCAGGCCCAGGTTCGACCGCGTGAGTGCGAGCCCGCTTGTCGACGTCGGGCTGCGCCAGATGTGGTGGGTGAAGCGTCGCGCGACAATCTTGACTTGGCGCGGCCGGGCTCTAGACTGCGGATAGTTGAAGTTCCCTGATATCAAGCTGCTGCCGAGTCCGGTCCGGGTGGTGATACTGGTTGCCGCCGTCTACGCGTTCCTGCTCTCGATTATCCTGCTGGGCGATGCGTTCAAGCTGCTGGGTGGGAAGTTTATCGGCGCCCTGCTCTCCCTTACTGTCAGTCCGCTCAGCGGCATGTTCATCGGGATGCTGACGACTTCAATCGTCCAGAGTTCTTCGTGCACGACGTCGCTCGTGGTCGGTCTTGTGGCGAGCGGTACACTCGATGTCCACCACGCGGTGCCGATCATCATGGGCGCGAATATCGGTACGACCGTGACGAACCTGCTGGTCTCCCTGGCCCACATCACCCGCCGGCAGGAATTTGCCAAGGCCTTTCCGGTCGCCATCATTCACGATATCTTCAACGTCCTGACCGTCTGCGTATTGCTGCCGCTGGAAATGGCCTTCCGGCCGATTACCCGCGGGTCGGCGCTGCTCGCCCGCGCCTTTGCCGGCGTCGGCGGGTTCACGTTTGCCAGTCCGCTCAAGGTCGTGACCGACCCCGTGGCCCGCGCCGTCGCCGGCCTCGTCGGGTCCCACGGCTGGCTCCTCATCGTCATCGCACTCGTGCTGCTGTTCCTCGCGCTGAAGTTCATCGTAGACATGATGCGCTCGCTGGTGAGCCGGCGCCTCGAGCTGGTCGTGGATCGGTACCTGTTCGGCAACGCGGTCAAGGCTTTTCTGCTTGGCCTGCTTTTTACGGCCGTCGTTCAGTCGAGCTCGGTTACGTTGTCGGTTGTCGTGCCGCTGGCCGGGGCCGGGCTGCTGACCGTGCGGCAGATATTCCCCTACACGCTCGGCGCCAACATCGGCACGACCGTGACCGCAATGCTGGCCTCGCTCGTGACCGGCTCGACGGCCGCAATCCAGGTCGCCTTTGCTCACCTTCTCTTCAACGTGTTCGGCGGCGCCGTCTGGTATCCGCTTCGGGTGGTGCCGATCAAGCTGGCCGAGTGGTGGGGCGCGTTCTGTGCGAAACGCCGGGCCCTTTCCGTCGTCTATGTCCTGGTGGTATTTTTCCTGATTCCGCTCATCGTTGTTATAATTACAAGGAGGACCTAATGCTGTTTCTAGATTTTGTGAAGTCGTGGCAGAAGAAGAGCCTGCTCAGTGAGGCCACCGAGCACTGTGAAGAGATGCTCAGGATCGGGGAGCAGATGTTCGAGTACTCGCTGGGCGTGCTGATGGATAATGAGCGGGAGGTGGAGGATATATACGCCATCGACCGCCGAATGAACCGGCTTGAGGTTACGGTCAGGCGGAAGATCGTCGAGCACCTGGCGGTCAACCCCAGCCAGGATGTCGTCGTCGCGCTCTTCCTGTCCGCCATCGTCGGCGACATCGAGCGCATTGGCGACTACTGCAAGAACCTCGTCGAGCTCGCCCGCCATTACCCGGAGAAGCTGTCCGGCCCGTACATCGACCGTGTCCGGGAAATCGAGCGGAAGGTCTCGTGTGCGTTCGAGTTGACCATCAAGGCTTTCCACGAGGGCGACTCGGAGCTTGCCCGACAGGTGATGGAAACCCAGGCGGAGTTGGCCCGCGAATGCGACCAGTTGACCGACAAGCTGCTGGCTGAGACCGAGGCGTGCGGACGCGATGCGGTAATCCGTGCCCTGCTGCTGCGGTTCCTCAAGCGGGTCGGCGCCCATCTGAAGAACGTCGCCTCATCCCTCGTCAATCCCTACCCGAGGCTGGGCTACAAGCCCGACGGAACTCCGGACGACCGCGACGAATAGACCCGCGTAGAGCGAACGGGGTCAGCCGAAGCAAACGTCGGTGCCGGACTGCACGCAGCTCGGTTCGTTACCGGCTACCCGTCAAACACGAGCTCTTTTCGTAGAATCTCCAGCTAAGACAGGCGGCGAGCTGCCTGCGGTGAACCGTGGGGTTCCTGCGCGGGTTCGGGGCGGGGTTCAGGCCGGGGTGTCGGCGGTTTCGGGCTGCGGCGGTTCCGGTGCCTGGGGGTTGGTGATGACGACAAGCGCGGCCTGGACCGTGCCGGTGCTGTCGCGAAGGGCCTCGATGCAGACCGCCGAGGCGGGTAGCCCGGGCAGGATGTCGCATTCCTGACGGCTTGAGTCGCCGGCCAGCGTTCGCTCAAGCGGCTCGACCAGTGAACCGAGCAGCGGAAATTCGGCCAGGGCGTGGCCGGCCGATTCGGCCGCCGGCCGGCCGAGCAGGGATTCCACGGCCGCATTGGCGAAGATGACGTTGGGCTTGCGGTCGAAGACGAGCACGCCTTCGGTGATGTCGGCCGCGAGCAGCTTGAACCGGCGCTCGATCAGGAGCAGTCGTTCCACCTTGCGTTCATCAAAGTCGCGCAGGTTGGCGAAGGCGCGGTTCAGTTGCCGGGCGAGCTGGCCCAGTTCGTCCCGGGAGTCGACGGAGATGCGGACGTCCATGTCGCCTTGTTCGGCTCGGGTAAGGGCGTTGGCAATGCGCTTGATGGGCAGGACGATGCGCCGGGGCACGCGGGCAACGAGCCAGATCACTACTACCAGCACGACAAGCAGGGTCGTGATGATGTTGCGCTGGCTCCAGGCTGAGAGCCGGCGGACCCGGCCCAGGTTGTCGGCCATCCGCTGGTTGGCGTGGGCGATGATGCTGTCGGCGCGGCTGGTGATGACGTCTTCCGTTGTCAGGATATGGTCATTGATCATGCGGCCGAGCGGGCCGCCGCGCAACGGCAGGATCAGTTCCGAGGCGAGCTGCGCGGCTTCGGTAAGGAGCGAATCCTGCCGGGCCGAGTCCTGGGTGGCATCGGCCATGTCGAGCAGAAGCTGGTGCCGGGTGCGCAGCCTCGCCCAGTCCGCGCGATAGGCTGAGCCGGGCTGTGCCGCGGGGAGGCTGGCGAGTGAATCAAGCAGCGCGGCATAGACCCGGGTCTGGGCGGAGATGGTGTCGAACAGCGGGCCGAGCGCCGGGTCGAGCCTCGCCCCGCGGCGGCACAACTGGGGGATGCGGCGGAGCGCTTCACGGCTGCCGGTCAGGTAAGCCGAGTCTTCATAGATGAGGAAGTTCTTTTCGTTGCGCCGTGCCTGGAGGAAGTCGAGCGAAATCCGGTCGCCGAGGCGCAGCAGTTCGATGTCGACCGACACCATACGCTGGACCGTGGAGTTCATCTGGCCGATGTAGTACAGTGACAGCAGGACCACCGGGGTGACGAGCGCGGCCGCGACGAACATGCCGAGGGCGATGCGGCCGCGGATCGAAGTCGGCCCGGGCCGG
>CAZQZR010000089.1:4325-13502 GCA_964597845.1 uncultured bacterium
CGCGACGAACATGCCGAGGGCGATGCGGCCGCGGATCGAAGTCGGCCCGGGCCGGCTGCGGGAACGCCCGCCTGCTTGTGCGCGGGCAGGCCGGGGGTGCTCGTCCGCCATGCTACTTGCCGAGCGAAAGCCGCTGGATGTCGTCGTCCGGGCCGACGACGATGAGGATGTCGTTCTGCTCGATGCGGTCCTCCGGGCCCGGTATGTCGTTGACCCGTTCCTCGAAACGGTTCTCGCCTTCATCGGTGATGACCGGCGTCCGTTTCTTGATGGCGATGATATTGACCTTGTAGCGCTTGCGGATGTCGAGTTCGCCAAGCATCTTGCCGACCATCTCGCGCCGCGGTTTCATCTCGACCAGGCTGTGCCCGCTGGCCAGCGTCATCTGTTCGAGGACGTCCGGGGTGATGAGTGACTTTGCCACCTGGTCCGCCATCTGTTCTTCGATGAGCACGGTGCGGTCGGCCCCGACGTCGCGCAGGATCTGCGCGTACAATTCCGAGGCGGCGCGCGCGATGACGTGGGTGACGCCGAGCCGGTTGAGGATGGCCGTGGTGAGAATCGCCGCTTCCATGTGCTCGCCCATCGCCACGACAACGGCATCAACGTCGAGCACGCCGGAGTGTCGCAGCACATCTTCGTTAGTAGTGTCAAGGCAGAGCGCCCGGGTGACGTCGTCTTTGAGGGCTTCGACTCTTGCGGCGTCCTTGTCGATGGCGATGACTTCGGCGTCCTTCTCCATCAGCGTTCGGCAAACCCGCTGACCGAAGGTACCCAGCCCGATGACGGCAAACTGCTTCATAAAGTCCTCCCTTAGCCGACCATGACCCGTGCCTGCGGGTACTGGATTCGCAGGCGAGTTTGATGTGACCTGACGATCAAGGCAAGCGTGAGCGGGCCGAGCCGTCCGACGTACATCAGCACGATGATAACCAGCTTGCCGACCGGGCTCAAGTGCGACGTGATGCCGGTTGACAGGCCCACCGTTCCGAAGGCGGAGAAGGTCTCGAACAGGAGGTCCCGGAACGGTAGCGTCTCGCTCATCAGCAGCAATCCGAAGGCGATGGCCACGACCGCGGCAGCGCCCGAGAAGATGGCGCCGGCGCGGAACACAGTGTCGTCCGGTATCGTGCGCCCGCCGACTTCGACCTTGCTGCGTCCGGCCACGAGGTTGCGGAACGTGAGCCAGAGCAGCGCGAGGCTCGTCGTCTTGATGCCGCCGCCGGTGCCGCCGGGGGATGCGCCGATGAACATCAGCAGCATGACCGCGACCAGCGTGCTCGGGCGGAGCGCCTCGAACGGCACGGTGTTGAACCCGGCGGTGCGCGGCGTTACCGACTGGAACGCCGCGGCAAGGAGCTTCGCGCCCAGCGGCAACCGGGCGAGGGCGTTGTCATATTCGAGGAAGAAGAAGAGCAGCATCCCGACGATGAGCAGGGCACCTGACGTCCGGAAGACAAGCAGTGCGTGGGTGCTGGGACGAAACGGTGACGCTCCGGTTGTCCGGTGCAGCACGCGCCCGAGCCAGACGCGCAGGTTCCGGCGGTTGAAGAATTCGTGCACGACGCTGAATCCGAGGCCGCCGACGACGATGAGGACGATGAACGTCAGGTTGATGATGACGTCGCCCTGGTAGCGGACCAGCGAAGTGGAGAAAGTCGAGAAGCCGGCATTGCAGAAGGCCGAGATCGAGTGAAATGCCGCGGCATACAGGGCTTCGGCCGGGCGGGCAAAGTCCGGCAGCCAGCGCAGGAACAGGACCAGGGTTCCGCCCGCCTCGGCCAGCATCGTGAAGCTCAGGATGTAGCGTAGCGTGTGGGCAAGGTCGAGGTCGCGCGAGTCTTCAACCACGCTCGCCATTGTCTGGCGACCGGAAGGGCCGAGCCGGCGACCGAGCAGGACCACGATGCTCGCGTAGAACGTCATGATTCCCAGGCCGCCGAGCTGGATGAGGGCGAGGATGACGGTCTGGCCGAATCGGCTGAAATACACCGCCGTGTCCCGGACGACAAGCCCGGTGACGCAGGTCGCCGACGCGGCGGTGAACAGCGCATCCAGCGGCGGTGCGCCGCGGCCGTCGACGGTTGCGGCGGGAAACGTGAGAAAGAGCGTGCCGGCGACAATCAGGGCAACGAAACTGAGCGCCATCAGGCGGACCGGCAGCCGCCGGATTCGTCCTATCACACCGCCGAACCGGCGCGAACGCGTGAAGGCCTGCCCGAGTACGACGACCTGGCGGATAACGACAATCGCCAGCACCGGCCATCCCAGGGCCAGCCCGGCGACAATCGGCACCAGGAGGGCGAGGTCGAACCAGCGTCGCCGGATGTAGTCGAGGAACGTCGGCGCAAAGAGCATCGTCAGCACGATGTCGACCACTGTGCCGGTGGCGATGGCGTAGGTCAGCGTATTCAGCAGCCAGTCGAGCGAGCGGAGCAGTGCGACCTGATATCCCTGCTTGAGGACAATCAGCACCAGCGCGGCGAGAATCAGCCCGGTGAGTGCGAGCCGGACACGAAGCAGCCAGTCAGGCGCGGTGCTCGTGGTCCGGACGATGCGGAAGCGGTTGAAGACGCTCACGCATAGAAACTAGCCGGGACAGACGGTATGTCAACTCGGGGCGAGGACGTTGGCGGGCCGCGCCGGTGCATCGGCTAATCGTGGTGCTTGCACTTTGTCGGGGCAGGGGTACAATCGAGCGGTGAAGGTACCGCTCAGGTACAAGATTCTGGCCGGGCAGTCCGCCAACCTCGTACTGGTCCTGTTGGTCTGGGCGGGGGCGTTCTATCTCCTTGCCCAACTGGGCCAGTCGGCCAACTCCATTATCAATGAGAACTACCGGAGCATCGAGGCGGCCCAGGGCATGATCCAGTCAATCCGGGCTCAGGACGCAGCCCAGCTCCGGTTGCTGCTGGGCGAGGGCGAGTCGGCGAGCCGCGACTTCGCCCGGGCGCAGAACTCCTTCGCTCAGTGGCTCGCAACCGAAAAGGCGAACATTACACTCCCCGGTGAGCAGGCGCTGGCCGCGTCGGTAGAGTCGCTGTATACCGATTACCTTGCCGGCCAGATGGGTCTGGCTACAGCCGTGGCGACAGACCCGGCAACCGCGAACAGCGTCTACGAGAGTCGGTGTGCGCCGGTCCGCGACCAGTCCATCGAGCGGCTCGAAGCGCTGATATCGATGAACCGGACGCAGATGTACTCAGCCAGCCGCGCGACGCACTCGATGGCGAGACGCTCTCTGGTTCTCACCATAGTCGGCGGTCTGCTGGTGCTGGCCGGCGGCGTCCTTTTCAGCGCCTGGCTGTCCAAGCGGATATCCGAGCCGGTGTGCAGACTGACCGAGCTGTCCCATGAGGTCGCCGAAGGCAACCTCGACGTGTCCATCCAGCCCACCACAAATGACGAAATCGGCCAGTTGGCATCGGAGTTCGACCGGATGGTGAAGCGGCTCAAGGAGTATCGGGACATGGACGTCGCGCGGATCGTCGCCGAGCGGACGCGGGCGGATGCGATTCTCGCCGCGATCGACGATGGCGTGATCATGTTTGACGCCGACCTCAAGATTTCCAGCGCGAATGATGCGGCTCTGGCCGCGGTGGGGCGCGGCCGGGAGGGAGTCATCGGGCGGCACTTCCTCGAGGTGTTCCGTAACGAAGCGATGTTCGCCCATCTCAAGCGGGCGTTTGAGGGAGAGCCCGCCCGCGAGCACGACGACGAGGACCTGGAGATCGAACGCTCCGGCCGGAGGTTCAACTACCGTTACTCGTTCACGGGCATCACCACCGACAAGGGCAACCGCATCGGCGTGGTCCTGCTGCTACAGGACATCAGCAAGTTTCGCCAACTGGAGCGGCTGAAGACCGAGTTCATCATGACCGCATCGCACGAGCTGAAAACCCCGTTGACTTCACTGACCATGGCGGTGCACCTGCTGGCTGAAGCCGAGTTGCCCGAGCGGCAGCGAGAACTGGTGGCAAGCGCCCGCGAAGAGGTCGAGCGGCTGCAGCGGACCGTGCACGAACTGCTTGACTTGTCCCGGATCGAGGCAGGCAGGGCGGCACTGCAGGTCCAGTCGGTCGACCTGCAGGCACTGTGTCGGCGGGCAGCAGATGCGGCGCGGTCGGTGGCAAGAGACCGCGGCGTCGTGCTGGAGCTGCGGCTGGACGAGGGACTGCCGCCGGTAATGGCTGACCCCGAACGGATTGTTCTGGTGGTGTCGAACCTGCTGGATAACGCCCTGAAGTACACGCCGACCGGCGGGCGCGTGATTGTGGCGGCCGCCGCGGCCGGGGACCACGTGCTGGTCAGTGTCGAGGATAGCGGGCCAGGGATTCCGTACGAATACCAGAGCCGTGTGTTCGAGCCGTTCTTTCGGGTGAGGGCGGAGGAGAAGCAGAGCGGTACAGGTCTGGGACTGGCTATCGCCCGCGAGGTGGTCCGCGCCCACCACGGAACGATCTGGGTAGAAAGCGAACCGGGCAAGGGCAGCCGATTCGTATTCTCACTTGCCCGGGCAGAAGAGCATCGAGCGAAGGAGTAGCTGATGGAGCGCAAGTCGGTACTGGTCGTCGATGATGAGAAGAACATCCGACTCACGATGAGCCGGGCGCTGGAGGGCATTGACGTCGATGTCACAACCGCGATCAACGGCGAGGAGGCATTGGCCGCGATGTCGAAGCGGCCCTTCGACGTCGTGCTTCTCGACCTGAGAATGCCCGGCATGGACGGCATCGACGTGCTGCGGCGCGTGGCCCGGGATTTCCCGGCCAGCCGGGTCATAATCATAACGGCCTACGGTTCGGTAGACCGGGCCGTTGAAGCGATGAAACTCGGCGCCGTGGATTTCGTCGAGAAGCCGGTGACCCCGGGCGAGGTCCGCAGTCGCGTGACCGAGCTGCTCGACCGTGACCGGATACAGGTGGAGAAGGCGAGGACCTACGAGGAACATCTGCAATTGGCCAAGCGGTTCATCAACGAGCGGCGCTTCGATTCGGCCTCAAGCGTAGTCGACAAGGCCATCGCCGTTGATTCGACGAAGGCCGAGGCGTTCAACCTCAAGGGCGTTCTGCTGGAGATTCAGGGTGACATACCGGGTGCACAGAAGATGTACCGTGTCGCCCTGAAACTCGAACCCGGCATGCGGCAGGCGCGCGTCAATCTGGACCGGAGCGGCGATTTTCACTTCCATGCCCAGGCCGGGCCGGCGGAACCCGACTGATTCCGGGCGATGTACGTTGTCATCGTCGGGTGCGGACGCGTCGGTGCTCGGTTGGCGACGTCGTTGTCGGCGGCGGGGCACAGCGTGGTGGTCGTGGACAGCGCGGCGGCGAACCTGCGGGCGCTGCCGCCCGAATTCAGCGGGTTCACGGTCAAAGGCGACGCTGGGGACGCCGACGTGCTGCGGCAGACCAAGCTCGACCGCGCCGATGCGCTCGTCGCCGTGACCCGCGATGACAACCTCAACCTGCTCGTGGCGCAAACGGCCAGGGCGCTCTATCGGACCCCGATCGTGCTGGCCCGCTGCTATGACCCGGAACGAGAAGACGTCTACCGCACGCTGGGTGTCGAGACCGTGTCGCCAACCAGTCTTACCGTGATGGCATTTCTCGATCTGCTCGAGCCTCCCCGGAAACGCTGATGCGCGCGATCATCGCCGGCGGGGCCGTGCTCAGCTACCACCTGGGCAAGGCGCTGATATCCAAGGGGTATTCGGTATCGGTGATCAATCCCAGCGAAACCGACTGCGCGTGGCTCGCGGAGCGGCTGAAGGGCGTTATCGTCCGTGGCGATGCTTCGGACCCGTCGATCCTCGATGATGCCGGTGCCGGCCAGGTCGACCTGTTGCTGGCTCTCACCGCCAGTGACGCCGCCAACCTTGTGATGTGCCAGCTCGCGCGGCAGCGCTTTGGCGTCCCGCGGGTCATCGCGCTTGCCAACGACCCGGCCAACGCCGAGCTTTTTCCACGGCTGGGCATCACCGACGTCGTGAGCCTGACCCAATCGATCGCGGTAATGATCGAGCGCCAGGTCGGGTTCGACGAGGTGATCAGCCAGTTGCCATTGGCCGGCGGGCAGATAGTCGTCACCGAAATAAGGCTGACCGGTTCATCTCCCTGCCTCGGTCGGTCCGTGCATGAACTCGACCTGCCGTCACAGAGCCTGATCGGCTCGGTCGTGCGCGGCTCCGCGGCCATAATTCCCCGTGGAGCGTTCCGCCTTGAGGCAGGCGACCGCGTGCTGCTCCTGGCCTCGCCCGACGACCTTGGACCGGCGCTGCGGGCCCTTACCGGTGAAACGCCCTGAGCGGCCCGCCGCCGCGAGCCGACGAACGAACCTCGGCTTCGCGCTCGGCCTGCTGATCGCAGTCTTCGGGCTGCTGACCCTGGTTCCCCTGCTCTGGATTCCGGTGTTCCGTGCCGAAGGCCGGCTGGCCTCCGCGTTCTGGGTGCCCTCTGCCGTTTCAATCCTCCTGGGCATTGCGCTGGCCGCCATGTTCTGGCGCGGCCGTCGGCGGGTGCTAACCCTGACCGACGGCGCCGCAATCGTTCTTTTGGTATGGGTGTACGCCTGCCTGGCCGGGGCAGTGCCATTCATGCTGGCCCAGAGGCTTGACTTCCTGCGCGCACTGTTCGAATCAGTGAGCGGACTGACCACAACCGGGCTTTCAGTGGTTAACGTCGAGTCGTGCTCGCACCTGGTGATCTTCTGGCGCAGTTGGCTGCAGTTCGTCGGCGGCGCTGGGTTTGCGATTGTCATGATGTCGGCCATTATCGGGCCTTTCGCCGCGGCGTTGGTTCGGGCCGAAGGCCACACCCAGCCGCTGATGCCTCACGTTCGCAGCTCCGCCGGCGTGTTCCTGCTAATATATTCGGGCTACACTGTCGCCGGAATCCTGGCTTACGTGGTAGCCGGAATGCGCGTGTTCGACGCGGTTGTGCACTCGTGCTCGGCGCTGTCCACGGGCGGGTTCTCGTCGCAGGCATCGAGCATCGGCGCCTACCACAGTCCGGCCATTGAGCTCGTTACGATGGTCCTGATGCTCTTGGGGGCAACGAGTTTCGTGCTGCATCACGACCTCTGGCGCGGCCGCCCGCGTGCGCTGCTTAGGAGTCCCGAACCCTGGCTGGCCGCGGGCATGCTCGCGCTGGCGGTTCCATTGCTGGTGGTGGTTGCCGCGCGGGCTCTGCCCGTCGGGTTCGGGACTGCATTGCGGGTGGGGGTCTTCGAAGCCATATCAGCATTGACTACGACGGGCTACACAACGACAAACTACGCCCGGTGGTCGGGGCTCGGGATTCTCGTACTGATCGTGCTGATGACGGTCGGCGGTGCCACGGCCTCGACTGCGGGAGGTGTGAAACAGCTCAGGGTCTTCTTGCTTCTCAAGTCGGTGGTGTGGGATATCAGGCGTCGGTTTCTACCACGGAATGCCGTCATCTGTCATACCATGCCGTCGAGCAGCGGACGTGTTGAGGTGACTGCCGACGATATGGTGCAGGTTGCCAACTTCGCGTTCCTCTACCTCGGCACGTACGTCCTCGGTGTCGTTCTCCTTCTGGCAGCCGGATGTAGCCTCAGCGATTCGGCGTTCGAATTCGCCTCGGCTCTGGCAACGACCGGTCTATCTGTGGGCGTGACTACGCCCACGGCGTCACCGCTGGTCCTTTGGACCGAAATCGGCGGGATGTTCCTAGGCCGCCTGGAGTTCCTGGTGGTGATAACCGGCGTCGTCCGCATCGTCGCGGGCCGAGGACGGTAGCGAGTCGGGCCGGAGCTTCAGCCTGGCCAAATCAGCGTAGCGACCGATGTTCCTGGTCTCGTATCTCAGATATCGAGATGAAGACCAGCCTCTTGCCGCCCCGCGGCCGTTCCGTTCTCAAAATCTTTGACTCTCCCTTGCCGCCGCACTATCATGTGATATTCTTGGTTGCCGTGCCGCAGGCCTGTTCACGGCCGGACCTGAGAACTAGACGCTATGAAATTCCAGTTCAATATCATGCTGACCGTCGCCCTGGCGGTCCTCCTCGGTACCGTCGGCGCGCGGATATTCAAGCGGCTGAAGGTGCCGCAGGTCGTTGCCTACATCATAATCGGTGTGCTCCTCGGAGCGACCGGCCTGAACGTCATCGACGCGAACACGGTCGAGGGCCTGGCCCCGCTGAGCCTCCTTGCCCTGGGCATCATCGGCTTCATGATCGGCGGCGAGCTGAAACTGGAAGTGTTCCGGCGCCACGGCAAGAGGGCGATGGTCATCCTCCTCGCCGAGGGGCTCGGTGCCTTCGTGCTAGTAACCGCGTTGGTCGGACTGGTAACGCACAACTGGGCGCTGGCCCTGCTTCTCGGCGCGATCTCCTCCGCCACCGCCCCCGCAGCTACGGTTGACGTACTCTGGGAATATCGGACGCTTGGTGTGCTCACTACCATGGTGGTGGCGATCGTCGCGCTGGACGACGGCCTGGCCCTGCTGCTCTACGGATTCGCCTCGGCCATTGCACGGACGATGCTCGACCACAGTCGGTTCTCGGTCATGACCCTGGTCCGGCCGCTGTACGAAATCGCCGGCGCGCTCGCCCTGGGTGGCGCGGTGGCGCTCGCCTTCCGCTGGATCAGCGTCCGCACCCGGGAGAAAGAACTCATCCTCGCCTTCGCTCTCGGTTCCATCCTTCTCCTGGTCGGCACGTCGCAGGCGATCGCGGTCGACATGATTCTTGCCGCCATGGCTTTCGGGGCGCTCTACGCCAACCTGGCAGGCAAAGAAGGCGACGAGGTGTTCGGCATTGTCCAGCGTTTCGCCCCGCCGATATTCGTGCTCTTCTTCGTGCTCGTTGGCGCCCGGCTGAAGATCGGGGCGATGACCGGAGTGATGTTGCTTACCGCGCTCGTCTACGTCGTCGGTCGCTCCGGCGGCAAGTTTGCCGGGGTCTGGCTCGGCTCGCGGTGGACTAAGGCGCCCGAGGCGATTCGGCGCTACCTGGGACTCTGCCTGTTCTCCCAGGCCGGCGTAGCCATCGGCCTGGCCGTGCTTTCCTCCCAGGTGTTCTCAGCCTACCCGGAGGTCGCCGCTACCATCGTCGCCGTCGTCACGGCTACAACTTTCATGGTGCAGCTAATCGGTCCGTCCTCGGTCAAGTACGCGGTGACCAAGGCGGGCGAAGTCGGGCGCAACGTCACCGA
>CAZQZR010000090.1:0-13236 GCA_964597845.1 uncultured bacterium
ACCCACTTCATCCGGCCGAGGCAATCCGGGCAGTCGGCACGCGGCGGTAGCCAGATGCCCTTCTCAGCACAAGCGGGGTTGGGGCAGCGGACGCCGCGCAGCACGCCTTTCTTCAGTCCCTCGAAGAACGGGGACAGGAGGCCGTAGGTGTGGTGGTGGACGATGGTGCGCGGCCACTGGATCACCATGGCCGGGTCGGTCTTCTCCACGACCATCGGCACGCCGGTGAGCTTGATGTCTGCCGGTCTCTTCGCGGCCAACTTCTTCGCCACAGGCTTGCGGACCATGGAGGTTTTCTTCACGGTCTTCTTCGTCTTCTTCATGGTTGCCTCCTACCCTTTCACTTCTTCGGGATTCTCAAGGATTCCGCAGGTTACGTGCGAGCCGACGCCGGCGTGGGAAATCCAGAGCGCGCGGCGGCGCTTCTTTATCTGGAGTGACTTCCAGTCGGCCGGCTTCTCTTTGCCGAAGCGTTTCCACATCTTTGGGTCGCCGTGGAACTTGTCGTACTTGCCCTGAAGTTGCCAGAAGCATTCCATGCCCTGGAAGATGCCGGTCGCGCCGACCGCGTGCATGGTGCCAAGCAGGCCGCCGGACAGGTTCGACGGGCAGCGGCCGCCGTAGTAGGCGTCGCCCGACGTGATGTACTCTTCTTCCTTGCCGTAGGGACGCAGGCCGATGTCGCCGTAGGTCTGGAGGTCGGAGATTGTGAACGCGTCGTGGAGTTCGACCAGGTCAAGCTCATCGCAGGGGTCGCCCTTGATGCCGGCCATGCGATATGCCATGTATGATGCGAAGCGCGAGGCGAGGAACGACTGGAACCCAGGGTAGGGCTCGTGGTACTTCTTCTCCATCCAGTCATACATGCCCGGAGTCTCGTTGGGCAGCAGGGGCACTTCCATGTTGCGCCGGTCCGCCACGCGCAGAGTGTGAGTGCCGCCGCAGATCTGGAGGCGCATCGGGTGGTCGGAGAGTTTGTACGCGGTCTTTTCGTCGCAGAGCAGCAGACTCGCGACCCCGACCGACATCACGCAGCACTCGAGCATGCGCAGCGGGTCGCAGACCATGCGTCCGTTCAGCACTTCCGCGACCGTGTGATGGCCCGGGTTCTGGGCGAATGGCGAGGAGCAGGCGTAGCCGCGGTTCTTAACCGCGATGGCGGCGCGGACTTCCTCTTTTACGTTGAAGATATGTGAGAAGCGCCGGGCCATCGGCGCGTAGTAGGCCGCGTACATCCGCGCTAACCGCGTCTCGAAGTCCTTACAGGCCGCGGTGGAGATGTAGAAGTTGCCGGTGCGGGTGTCGACCTCGTCCATCCGTTCCCAGCCCATAACCAGCACGCAGTCGGCGTAGCCGGATGCGATCATCGTCGCGCCGGCGAGCGTCGTGTAGCCGCCGGTCGCGCCGCCGGTCTTGACGCCGATATTGGGCAGCGGGTCGAGCCCGAGATAGTCGTGGATCTTGGCCTCACAGAGCAACTGGTCCTGGAAGTGGTCCGCGAACTCGCCGTAGCAGGCCATGTTGATGAGGCCCTTCACTTCGAGCGGCGATAGCTTGAGGTCGTTCTCCTCCAGTAGCATCTTGAAGGCCATCATGCTCAACTCTTCCAGCTTGTACTCAGGGTAGTGTTTGCGGTAGTCCGTAGTGCCGCCCGCAACCACGTAGACCGGCCGCTGGAACTTGGGAACTCTGAGGTTCCCGGGTTTGAACTTTATCATCTGCTTCCTCCTGGTCTTGCTGCCCGGTTTGCTCGGGCAGTCGGTTAATAACGCAATTGACCTGGTGCGAGAAACCGTGGTGGCCCAGCCAGCCAGCCACGCTCGATAATATGCCAAAGACATGCCGTGTCAAGGAAGTAGCTATGTTCCTGTGTCCCGAGACAGAACGCTACGACACGCACGAAGCCGAGTGAAACAGAGCACGCGAGGATTGGGGGGCAAGGGGCGGGGGCCGGCCGCAGCGGCCCCTGTCGGGCAGTCTGGGCTCAGATACTGGAGCCCGGATGTCCCCGAATCCATTCTTCGTGGTATCTGTGTCGGTTCCCGGAGCGCGGCACTTGCCTTGACACTGAGGCAGCGCAAGGTAAAATAAGCGGCCGTGAGTGAGGGCAATCTTAAGACCGGGCGCGAGAGTGCGAACACACAAAATTAGTTTGCAGAAAGGAAGCGACGCTAGACAATGATACCGAGTCGCAAGTCAAAGGCCGTCGGGCTGTTTTCGGGGGGGCTGGACAGCATTCTGGCGACAAAACTGATAACCGAGCAGGGCGTCACGGTCGTGGCGCTGCACTACCGGCTGCCGTTCGGCGTGCCGGGTCGCGAGCCGACCGAGGAGAAGCTGTCGAAGATGGCAAGCCTGGTCGGCGCCAGCCTGATGATTCTCGATGCCGACGACGCATACCTGCAATTGGTCAGGTCTCCGCAGTTCGGATACGTGAAGCAACTGGCGCCGTGCATTGACTGCCTCGTTTTCATGCTCGCCAAGGCCAAGGAACTCGCCAGGGAGATAAAGGCCGATTTCGTCTTCACCGGCGAGGTGGTTGGTCAGCGAGCGATCTGCCAGAACAAGCGTGCACTCAAGCAGATCGAGAAAGCGGTGGGCCTTGAAGGCAGGTTGCTCCGGCCGCTGTCAGCCAAGTTGCTTGAGCCGACAATACCGGAACTGACCGGGCTGGTGCGCCGCGAACGGCTGCTGGACCTGAAGGGTCGGAGCCGTCGCCGGCAGATACGACTGGCGCACGAGTTCGGGATATTCGACTACCCGATCCCCGGCGCCGGCTGCATGCTGCTCGACAAGAACTTCGCGGCCCGGGCGCGCGATGCCGTCAAGCATGACCAGTTGGCGCTGCCCGAGGTTGAATTGCTCAAGTATGGCCGCCACTTCCGCCTGGAGAGCGGGGCGAAGGTGGTCGTCGGCCGGAATGAGGCCGAGAACAAGCGGCTCGAGGAACTGGCGCGGGAGGACGACGTTCTGTGCAAGCCGCTTGAGGTGATGGGGCCGGTGGCGATTCTCCGGTCCAAGAAGAAGACCAAGAAGGACACTGAAATCGCGGCCCGGATATGCGCGCGCTACTCGGACGCACCGACCGGCAAGTCGGTGAAGTTCACCTGTGCGGGCAAGAGCGTATCGGTGAAACCATACAAGGATGAGGATTTCGCCGCTTGGCGCGTGCAGGCGCAGGAATCGGAGAACGTCGATCCGGTTCCGTCTCCGGCGCCGGCGGCAGAGACTCCCAAGAAGCGACGGAGCAAGAAGGCCAGGTGAGCGGCGTTAGGCGTTAGGAGCTAGCAGCATGACGGATGAGATCAGGACCAAGATACGCGAGACCTTGGATAGAGACATAAGGCCGACCCTGCAGGCTGACGGCGGTGACGTCGAGTTGGTGAGTGTCGGTGACGACGGCGTCGTGCAGCTCAGGCTGACCGGTGCCTGCGCCGGTTGCCCGTTCTCGGCCATGACACTGGCAGTCGGTGTCGAGGAGAGGTTGAAGGCAGCCGTGCCCGAGGTAGTCAAGGTCCAGCCCGTTCCCTGAGCCCGGCGAGACCCGAATCCCAAGCCCTAAGTCTCAAGCGGGAAGTGGAAATGACGAATGACAGGACTTTGACATTTCCCCTTCTCCACTTTCTTCTAGGGCCAGGGCAGGCCCTCGAGGAAGCTCTGTCGGTAGGCCGCGCTATAGGGCAGCAGGTAGACGGCCGTGGTGAAGAACCCGACCCGGCGAGGCCTCCGGATCATGCGGTCGGCAATCGTCTCCATCGAGTAGAATCGGTTCTTCAACCATGCCGGTTCGGCGTTTGTGACCATCGGCCGGTAGGTTACGCGCACGACGCTGCCGTCCGTTGCCAGGAAACGCGGCTCAATGAAGTCCAGGTCAATCTGCCGGAGCACTGACGCAATCTTGTCGTAGTTGACCGGGATGCCCGGTTCGACGGGCATGGTGAGGCGCGCGCCGACGAGCATCTTGCTGGCCTGCAGCGACTTGACCCGGCGGTACAGCCAGCGGACAGTCTGGTGGTCGATTACGGCCCGCTCGAGACGTCCGGATAGAAATGACTCGTTCAGGTACACGATCTTGACCCCGGTCTTGGCCAGCAGGCGGATGAGCCGCGGATGGTCGAAGAGCCGGTCCGATGCATTGACAATCCACTGCCGGTGATAGTTGCGGAGTCGGCCGAACAGTTCGTGGTAGTAGTCCGGCAGGGCGGCGACGTCGTCATCGAGCAGGTGGATACGCTTACGCGGCAGGGTGATGACCTCGCCGACAACTTCCTCGGGCGTGCGCACGAGAGTGTTGCCGCCGTAGTACAGGTGTTCGGGGCAGAGCGGCTTGACCGTTTTGGGGCAGAAGCAGCCACGCACAAACTGGATGGTCTGCCGGTCAGGATCCATCTCGGCGTTGACCTTGATTGGCCGCGGGGCGACGTAGCCGGGTTTGCCGGACGCGCGATAGACAGGTTGCAGGTTTCCGGATTCGGCGTCGGCACGCAGACGGGGCCAGACATCGACGATGTCGCCGACCACGCGGAGCCGGCACCACGACGGCGCGGCGTCCTGCCAGGACGTTACCTGCGGTCCGAACAACACCGGTGCGCAGCCGCGAGCGGTCCAGTCCTGCAGCAGTTCCCGGGCGCGGTTTTCCTGGCCGATTCCGACGTATACCAGGCAGACGTGACCGGCATGCAACTCGGTCGGATCGACCCGCTCGTCGATGTAGCGGAGGTCGTCTCCGGGCCCAAGCAGCGCGGCCAGGCGCATGACCTCGACGTTGGGCTGCAGGAAGATCCGGGCGCCCTTCGGCGGGTAGCCCTTGATGAAGCGCTGCGACTCGTCGGCGAGCGCGACGGCCAGGACGTTCACTTCCGGATCAGTCTCAACACATCGTTGAAAATGGTGAAGAGGACGAGCGCGCCGATCATCGCCCAGCCGATGCCCGCCGCCCAGTTCTGTTCTTTCTCGGTCAACTTGCGGCCGCGGATGCCGCCGATGCAGTCGAGGAGAATCCGGCCGCCGTCGAGCACCGGGATGGGCAGCATGTTGACAACGAAAAGGTTGACGGAGAGCAGGGCCCAGAGCGCGATGAAGTACTCGGCACCCCAGTTTGCGCCCTCGTAGGCAATCTTGGCGACCATTATCGGGCCGCCGATGGCCTTGGTCGAGATCTGGCGCGTCACTACCTTGTACAGGACGATGACGGTCTGCTCGACCACGAAGCCGGTGCGCTTGACAGCCTCCCAGATCGCGACCTGGACCGGCAGGGTCTTCGTCGGCAGTCTGACCCAGACTCCGACCTGGCCGAATCGCTGCTCGGTCATCTGGTCGCGCTCGACCGAGGGCGTGATCGAGTCCTGGAACAGGCGGCCGTTCCGGCGCCACTCGATGCCGATTCGCTGGCCCCCTTTCTGGGCTACCTGGTCGACGAAGTCGTCCCAGTGCGTCAGCGCCATGCCGTTGACCGAGACAATCGTATCGCCGGGCTTGAGGCCGGCTTTCGCTGCCGGGCTCTCCTTCCGCACCCGGTCAACCACCGCGGCGACCAGCGGTTTCAGGTCCACGGTTTCCCTCGACACCGTGTAGTCGAAGACCAGCCGTTCGCTCCTGCGGCGCACCGCAATCGGAATCACCGCGCCGATGTGCTGGTCCGTGATATCTTCGAACCGCGCGTAGTTTGGGATGGTTTCGCCGGCGGCAGCGACGAGCAGGTCCCCGGATTGAAGCCCGATTCGCTCGGCCGCGGTGTTCGGCAGGGGCGCGATGACCGGCTGGACATACTTGATGCCGAACGCGAGGTACATCACGACCAGCATCAGAAACGCCAGAATGAGGTTGGAGACCGGGCCGGCAGCGATGACCGCGACCCGGACGCCCAGCGGCTTATCATTGTATCCGGTCGCAGCTACCGGTGCATCGGTCGGCGCAGGCCCGGCGTGTTCTTCTTCGCCGGACATCTTGATGAAGCCGCCCAGGGGCACTATCGAGAGCCGGTATTCGGTCTCGCCGATCTTCTTCTTCAGTATGATCGGGCCGAACCCGATCGAGAACACCTCGACCGGTATGTGCGCAAGCTTGGCAACGACCAGATGCCCGAATTCATGGATGATGATGAGGATGCTGATGAAGATAACGACCCAGACGATCGATGATATCATGCTAGTCCTTTCGACGGGCAGTCCGGGCTTCGGGCCCTGCGGTCAGCGCGAGCGCGCGCCCGGTGGCCCATGACTCGACGCGGAGCAGGCCCGGGACGGTTGCGCGTACCGGCTGCTTCATTATTGCCAGTGCGTCCAGAACCGCTGTGACGACTGTCGGTATGCCTCCGAAGAGAATCCGGCCGTCAAGAAAAGTCTCGACCGCAACCTGGTTGGCCGCATTCAGGGCACAGGTCGCGCCCGGGCCCGCTTTCAGGGCGCGGTATGCGAGCCTAAGGCACGGGAAGTCCTTGTGCTTGATGGGGAAGAAGTCGAGCCGGCCGGTGCCTGAAAGGTCAAGTGTTCGCGTGAGCGAAGGTACCCGGTCCGGCCATGTCAGGCAGTATTGGAGCGGCAGGCGCATGTCCGGAAGAGAGAGCTGGGCCAGGACCGAGCCGTCAACGAACTCGACGAGCGAATGGACGATGGACTGCGGATGGATGACCGGCTCGACCTGGTCGGGTCTGAGTCCGAACAGCCGGCAGGTCTCGATGACCTCCAGCCCTTTGTTCATCAACGTCGCCGAGTCTACGGTAATCTTGCGACCCATTGACCAGGTCGGGTGCCTGAGCACATCGGCGAGCCCGGCCCGGGCCGGCAACCCGGTGCGCCAGAACGGCCCGCCAGAAGCGGTCAGGATGACCCGGCGGACACGGGACGTGTCCGGCTCGGGACTTTGGACTTTCGACTTTCTACTTTGGACTTTCCGGCTGAGGCATTGGTGGACCGCGGAGAGTTCGGAGTCAATCGGCAGGACCGTGCCGCCATACCGGCGGGCGGTCCGCATCACCTGTTCGCCATACCCGACGAGGATTTCCTTGGTGGCCAGCGCGACCTTCTTGCCGGCTTCGAGCGCGGCGAGCACTGCCAGCAGGCCGCCGGTTCCCGACATCGCCATCACGACCGCGTCGGTTGAGCGGGCCTCGGCCGCGTCAATCAGGGCGGCCGGGCCCCAGCCCACGTCGAACGCGGGCCCGAGGGCCTTACGTGCCTCCTCGCATGCCGCGAGGTCGGTGAGAATCACCCGCGCCGGCTTGAACTCGCGGGCCTGCTCGCAGATGCGCCGGACCGAGCGGTTGGCGGCGAGTACGCTGACTTCGAACCGGTCGGGTAGATGACGGACCACGTCCAGCGCGGACCGGCCGATCGAACCGGTGGAGCCGAACAGGGCGAGGCGTTGTTTCTTCACATCAGGGCCTGGATCACGCGCATGTCCTCAGGGGTTGTGACCTTGAGATTCGTGCGCGGTCCGGGAATCCAGACCGGTTTGACGCCGAGTCGCTCGACCAGCGCGCAGTCGTCGGTCGCGCTCAGGCGGGTGCGTCGCGCCGACGCGTGGGCGCGGCGCAGGAGGTCCAGGTTGAAGAACTGCGGAGTCTGGACCGCGACCAGCCGCTCACGGTCGATGGTTCGGACTATCTGCCGTCCGCGCACGAGCTTGATAGTGTCGGAAACCGGAAACCCGAACGTGGCGGCTCCGGAAGAGCGGCAAGCCAGGAATCCGCGGGCAAGCATTCTTGAGTTAATCAAGGGGCGGGCCGCGTCGTGCACTGCTACCCAGCCCTTCTCAGGCAGAGCGTCCAGACCCCGGCGGACGGATTCGGTCCGTTCGATTCCACCGGTTACGACGTCGATTACCTTTCGGATGCGGTGGGCAGCGAGCATCCGGCGGACGTCGGGAATCCGGCGCGGCGGCGCGACCACAACAAAACCGACTATGAGTCGGGAGTTATCAAACACCTGCGCGCTGTGGATGAACACGGGCCGGCCAAGCAGTGGGACGAATTGCTTGTAGGCGCCGTATCTCATGCCCCGCCCTGCCGCAACCAGCAGGCCGTACCTAGGTCCGGGACTCAATTGTCGCATCGCCCTCGTCCTTTGTATTCTCGAGCTGTTTTCCGCACTACTGCGGGAAATAGGCGATCTTCATTGCCTCGCGCACAAGGGCCATTGTCGCCGCGCCTTCTTCACAAGCGCGGGCAGTACCCTTGTTCAGAATGTCCCAGACCGAATCCGGGTCCTTCTCGTAGACGGCCCGGCGTTCGCGAATCGGGGCGAGGAAACGGTTGAGGACGTCAACCAGCAGCTTCTTGCAGGGGACGCAGCCGATGGTGCCGGCCTTGCAGCGTTGCTCGATGTCGGACACGCCCTCGGGATTGAAGACCTTGTGATACGCATAGACCACACAGACATCGGGGTGGCCCTTGTCGGTCGGGTGAATCCGCGCCGGGTCGGTGAGCGCGGTCGAGACCTTGCGCTTCACCTCCTCGGGAGGGTCGGACAGGAAAATGGCATTGCCCAGGCTCTTCGACATCTTGGTGTTGCCGTCCAGCCCGACGAGGCGCGGAACGTCGCTGACCTTAGCGTCCGGCTCAATCAGGACCGGCGCATAGGTCGCGTTGAACTTACGGACAATCTTCCGGGTCTGCTCGATGTGGGGGAGCTGGTCCTCGCCGACCGGCACCAGGTGGGCGCGACAGAACGTGATGTCGGCGGCCTGGCTGACCGGGTAGGAGAGGAACCCGAGCGGCATCGACTCGCCGAAGTTGTACTGGGCGGCCTCGGTCTTGATGGTCGGGTTATGGGAGAGCTGCTGGACCGTCACGAGGTTCGAGTAGATGACGGTCAGTTCGGCAATCTGCGGTACCATGGACTGGATGAACAGTGTCGCCTTGGCCGGGTCCAGTCCGCAGGCCAGATTGTCCATCGCCACGTTCAGCACGTCCTGGTGCAGCTTCTCCGGGTGCTCGAAATGGGTCGTCAGCATCTGGATGTCGGCCATGATGATGAACGCATCGTACTCGTCCTGCAGCTTCACCCGGTTTGCCACCGAGCCGACGTAATGGCCCAGGTGCAGGGGCCCGGTCGGCCGGTCGCCGGTCAGAATGCGCTTCTTTTCCATTGACGGGATTATAGCCGGCGGATGCAGGCAATCAAGGAAGTCGGGGCGGAAGACAAGGAGAAGTCAGAAGTCAGAGACCAGAACGCAGAAGCGCGGACGCGGAGAGACAACCGCCAAGAGCGCCAAGTTCCGGCTTCGTCATTCCGACCGAAGTAGAGAAATATCTCGGCCCCTGCCAACTGCAGGCCGACTTATAATCATCCGTGCAGAGGCAAGGAGGGCTTCCCTCCACCAACTCGGCCGCTGGCTGGCACTGGCCGATGAGCCTTAGCCCGCGCTACTGCACTTTCCTCAGAGTAAGGCCTTCAAGCGCGACCGTAACCGTACTGTCTTTGGGGTTGTACTCGATAGTGTAACGAGATGGATAATAGCCTTCACGCTCGACCGCAGGCGGCTGCTTCACGACGCCGGAGAACGACGGTTCCTTGTCCAGGAACGAGAGAGCAACCATCGGTTCAAGGAACGTCATTTCTCCGTTCTGGAAACCGTAGACAAAGGTCGCGGTGAAGGGCTTACCATGGAACTCTTCGGCCAGCGTGTCGCCCCAGTGCGTGCCGACGCTCGGCTCGGCCAGGGCCGCGTTGTAGTCCGGCGGCCTGAAACGTGCCGGGACCGGCACGGTGTCAGAACCGGGCGATACCTGCCCGAGCTCGACGGAACCGACGAAGTAGAACTGGAAATCGAAGTGCGGCACACTGTATGTAGCCGGCGCGTGTCCCAGTGGGTCCCAACCGACGACGACTGTCTCATACGGCGACACCCCGGATCCCTCGGGCAGAGGAAGCTCCACCTGCTCGTAGGAAGACGGCAGACCGCTGAGTGCCGATTGAGTCATGGTCACGCCCAGCCTGAGTATGTTGCCCGCCACGTCGTGCTCGGTCCACGACCACGCGCTGCCGTTGCCCAACTTCTGCTGCTGTCCCCCCAGCCGCTTGCTGCCGGTACAGCCAGTCATCACAGTCGCAACCAGTCCTGCCAGCAACACCATCACGAGCTTACGGTTCATCTTTGCTCCTTTTGCTCTGTCTTCGGACTCGCGGGCCGCACTATACACTTGTTTGACCCGAATCTCTACAGTACCGATTCGGCTAGTACGCGCGTTTGACATCCGGGTCCTGACAGAGTGTGTGGTATCAGTGACGGCGCTTTCCGTTAATCGACTGACCCGGTCTTCGCCCGCCGCCTGAGGTCCTGCGCTCCGGCGGTCAGCCAGCCTGCCTCAAGCTGCAAGCTTCAAGTTGCGGTCACTGCCGACTGTAGACCGACGCTGAGACGGCCCACCCGCCGAGCCCGTCACGATCTACGGTGCACGGTTCACGGCGAACGGTGATGGAAGACGAGACGCCCGCGAAGGGACGGGAGTGTGCCGGCCGATTCTAGAGCTTTTCCCACTCTTCGCGGGAGACGCCGGCCTGTTGCAGAACGTGAGCAAGGAGCTCGCGGCCGATATCCGACTGGTGCGGATTAGGTAGAACCACGGTGACGCCGCCCCTGTACATGAACTCGTGCCTGCCGCCTGAGTACGGGCCGCGGAAGTCGAGTCGGCGCAGGAAGGCGACGTGGTCGCCGCGCTAGACCGGGCCGAAGCTCGGCATCAGGCCACTTCGGCTACTTCGAGTCTGACCCCGCCGGCTTCGGGCAGGGGAAGGTTGCGCGATACCCGGAACAGAATCCAGTCTCCGAGCGTACTCTCCAGTTCGTCCCGGCAGGCTTCCAGCGTCGCGGCATTGGCATACACGCCCTCAAAGCCGGGAACCTCGCCGTAGTAAGTTCCATCATCAGGCAGGATTTCGTACCTCGCCTTGCCCATCGCAGCGCGGATGTAGGCAGTCAGCATGAGATCATCCTAACGCGATTGTGGCTTGCTGCCAAGCACGGCGTCTGATGCGCGGCAATCCAGATGTCGGCTGGATGTCGGAAGCGCGGAGTCCGTTACCGCGAACCGCAACCCGGCGCTGAGCCGCCCTGGGTCGGACGAAAGGGTCTCTCATCCTCGGGAACTGGGAACTCGTGCCCGCAGCGCGCGTCACGGTCAACGGATCACGGTATATGGTTCGCGGTTCACTATGGTGAACCGTGTGACATGGGCAGATGGGACCAGGGACCAGGGACCAGGGACCAGGGACTAGGAACCAGGAACTGATAACTCGCGCCGTTGGCGCGACGGCAGGGGAGATGCCGCGTGTCGGGAATCTCCTGCGCCCCTGGAACTTCTACGGGACCGGCTCTACGGATTGGGCAGCGGTTCGTCCGAGTGATGGCCCGTCCGAATCATCAGCGCAATCAGTCCGAACAGGAGCAGGCACAGGCCGACGTAGTACCAAAGCCATGAGGGAAGGCCGAGCCAGAACGGCGTTGCCTGGCGCCAGGCCCAGAAGTCATTCCCAAGCACAAACACGAACCCGAACGTCGCGACCCAGCGCCAGCCGCGTGCTGAAAGCCGGGCCAGCGGCTCAGCGCCCTGCGCGGGCCAGAGCAGGCTGCCGGCCACCAGCACGAGCGACACGACTACGATGACCGGAATGACCGGCAGGAGCCCGAACGCGGGCAGCAGCTTGAAGTGATACAGCACGACCAGTACTTCACCGGTGAGAATCGAGGCGAACCCGGCCCAGGCGTTGGTCCGTCGCCAGTAGACCATCGCCAGCGTGACCGGGAAGAGCACGGCCAGGCCGGTGAAGGTCTCGGTCGCAACCTGGAGTATGGCGGCCACGGGCCGGTAGGCGATGGCCAGGCCCGCCAGTGCGAGCAGAATCATGACGACGCCGGCGGCCTGCGGCCGCTTGAGGACCGGCAGCCGCGTGTCCCTGACGACGATGGAACTGAGGGTCAGCAGTTGTGCGCCCATCGCGGACATCAGGGCGGAAATGACGGCAATCAGCGCGACCGCGCCGACCCACGGCGGCAGCAGCTTCGCGACGACCATCGGTAGAACCTGGTCGGTTTCCTTGCCGGTCAGTCCGGGCAGCGCCAGCCTGCCCATCACGCCAACGGCAATCGGCAGGAAGAAGAGCAGGCCGGTTGCCAGCGGATAGAGCAGGGCGGTCATCCGGAGTGAGCGATTGTCACGGGCCGCGATGAACCGCTGGAACAGGTGCGGGAACATCGGGTCGCAGAGGAACCAGAGCGCCATGTACGAGAACCAGATGCCGACCGGCAGGGCGTTGCCTGCGCCGGGCCGGCTGAACAGCTCGGGAAAGCGGGCAAAGGCCTGCCGGTTTGCCGACGCGAACCCGCCGAGCGCGGCAGCCACGCCTAGGAAAACCGCGAGCAGTGCGCCGAGCTTCACCACATCCTGAAAGGCGTTGTTCCACACATCGGCGCGCATGCCGCCGAGGAGAACGTAGCCGACGGTGACCGCGGTTATCAGGCACGCACCCCAGTTATACGGTATCCCGAGCAGGCCCTGCAACGCATAGCCCGCGCCCATCGGCTGGATGGCCAGGTACGGCAGCGTGAAGACGACCATCACAGCGAGGTAAGCCACGTGCAGCGGCCGGTTGCGAAAGTGAAGCCAGACAAGCTCGGGTGGAGTGATAGCGCCCAGTCTGCGGGCTGCCTGCCGGATTGGGATGCCGAGCAGGATGAACGCCAGTGCCATGAACCCGGTGCCGAACGCCATGATGGGGTAGTAGGCGTACCCGATGCGATAGGCAGCGCCCGAGAACCCGAGCACGGTGAAAGCGGAGAAGTTGGACGCGGACATCGTCAGGAACAACAGGACGGGTCCGATTGCCCGGTTCGCGAGGAAGAAACTCTCGTGGCCCCGGTCCGTCCGCCGGCGGGCCAGCCAGCCGAGCCCGAGCAGGATGAGTAAGTAGCCGGCTATGAGCAACAGTTGAACGGCCAAAGTATGCTCCTCGGTTCATGCTTCCGGGAAGCGAAAAGCCATCCCGGGACGGCCGGGATGGCTTGCGCCTGGCATAGCCGACCGTTCAAGCTAGCAGACCGAGAGACCGAAGTCAAGCCTGCGGCCCGTTCCGGCGGGCGCAGTGGTTCGACAGAAAGGTGGGGCGAACGAGGGGAGACGGTCTACGGCTTACGGCTCACGGCCGACGGCTTGGGGTCTATGGCCTGCGGTGTACGGTTCACGGTACGGTTCGCACGGTTCGCAGGCAGCAGGGGAGACGCCGCCCGCGCGACGGGTCG
>CAZQZR010000091.1:0-13094 GCA_964597845.1 uncultured bacterium
GCAACAGCCGGCTCACCTCGCGCGCGGCCATCTCGATGCCCGGCGCCTTGAGCCGAAAATCGGGACTGCCGCAGGCCGGGCACGTCTCGGGCGCGGTGCTCGTCTTACCGCAGTAGCGACAACAGAGGTTGCCACCGGAATAGAGCACGAGCGAAACCCCACAGCCCGGGCACGAGAGCGGGCTACCGCAGTCGCGGCACGCCACATACCGGCTCAGTCCCCGGCGATTGACATACAGCACCGATGACTCGCCGGCAGCCCGGGCTTCCTTCAGCTCATTCGCCAGCACCGGCGCGAGTACTTCACCCCGATGCCTGCGCATGTCAACAACGAGGGTATCAGGCACGGGGGCCGAAATGACCGAGGCGAAAGGGGAAATGGACAAGTCGGACTTGGTGTTTTCTCCTCGGGACTTGGCACTTTCCACTTGTGATTCGGGACTTTCCCCTTGGGACTTGGACCTTTCCCCTTCAGACTTGGTACTTTCCCCTTGTGACTTTGCGGCGGGACTTTGCACCATCTGGTACTGCCCGTTGCGCAGGTTCAGCCAGGTCTCGGCCGACGGAGTCGGGTCGCAGAGCAGCACCGGACAGTCGGCGAGCCGGGCCCGGGCGATAGCCACGTCCCGGGCATTGAACCGCGGATGCCGCTCTTCCTTGAAGACCTTGTCGTGCTCATCCAGCACAACGATGCCGGCAAGGTCAGGCACCGGAGCGAACACGGCCGAACGAACACCAAGAACGAGCCTGCGCTCACTTGAGCGCACCTCGCGCCAGACGCTCTTCCGTTCTGACGCCTTCAGGTCACCGTGGTAGAGAACCGGCTCGACTCCCAGCCTCGACCGCAGCGTACCCGCCCATGCGCCGGTCCCGGACTCGGGCATCAAGACTATCACCGTCCCGCGCTCAAGCGCCGCCGCGACGAAGTCGGCAACAATGTCTTCTCGCGAGCCCGGACCGGCATGGACACTCACGGAGAAAGAAGAAGGGAAAATGAAGGATGAAGGATGAAGGTCGGAAACAGCGGTCGGCTGTCCTGCATTGAACCCTCGTTCATCGCCCTTCGTCTTTCGTCTGAGCCCGTACCCGCAGATGCCGCGCGGCAGTGCCATGCCGAGCACTGCGCCCATCCGGCCAAAGTAGTAAGCGCCAACCCAGCGAAGCAGGTGCAGAAGCTCTGCCGATACTAACTGTGGCTCGATCAGCCTCTCAACCGGCAGTGTCTTTGGCACCGGGCTCCGGGCCAGGATTTCGAGGACGAGGCCCTTGGCTTTCTTCCCGCGCAGGCGAACCTGCACGCAAGAGCCGGGCACGAGTTCCGGAAAGCGTTCCAGCTCGAAGTCGTAGGTCAATTCGTGCAGCCGGGTATGGGGTATCGCGACGTTGCAGTAGCGCCCTACGCCCGACGCCTCAGGCTTCACGTCGGAGGCGCGGCCGGCGCCGTGCGTGGTGCGTAGCGCGTCATGCGTCAGTAACGGAGTTTGAACTGGTATCGAAGCGAGAACGGACCGCTGGCCGAACCCTCGGCGAGAATCTCGTTCTTGCGATTGACGTAGTATTCGACCCGGAACGCCGGGTTCAGGTCGCCGGTGAAGTTCTGCGTGTACGTCACGTACAGGTTCCTGCCCACGTACTTGCCGACCGTAACCTTGGTCTCCCGGTCGCCGAGTAGCCCGCTCTCAAACTCGAGGTAGTCGAGACTAACGAACCCGCGCGCACGCTTGGAAACCTGCAACTGGAAGTAGTTGAGCAGGCGTTGGGACAGCAACTTGGTGACCGCGTTCCTCTGGGCCGTGGCCGAAAGCGTGTCAGATAGCTGGCCCGGGGTCAAGTTCAAACCGAGGTAGGAGGCAATCTGGGTCTCGTCCCATTTCGGCGGCTCGGACGTGAACCCGAAGACCGGTTTCTCCAGGGTACCGGTCAGGGTCAGGACGATCTTGTCCGGCACCGACGCATCACCCGCCGCTGCTCGGATTGGCAACTCGGCAGTGATGTCAAGGTCCGGATTCATGGTGTTGATGTTCTCGAACTTCACCGAACCGCTGGTCACGCGCAGGGCCTGGTCGAGGTAGTAGACCGTGCCCTGCCGCGAGTCCAGCTCGCCTGAATAGAGCATGTCGGTCATGGTCTTGCGGATGGTCATGTCCCCGCCGAACTCGATGTCCGCCCCGCCGAAGTCAATGCCCGCCCGCTGGCTTCGCAACCAGATGTCGCGCTCGGCCCTCACCCGGACATCGAAGACGAATGTGGTATCGGGCCCCCTGACGACGCCGGCGGACTGACCTAACGCGAACACCACCAGCGCCTCCTCGATATCAACCGTTCCGGAAATCGAGTATGGCCGACCCATGGCCCATTCAAGGTCGAGGCTCCCGCCGATTATGCCGTAGATTTCCGGCTGCGGGTTGATGGTTGTGCCGCTGAAATCGCCGTGGAACCGGAGCGAGTCAACCTGCCACTTCTCGCCGATGTCAACGAAACCCGTAACGAATGTGTTGCCGTGGTCCGACCTGCCGGTCAGCTTCTCAATACTGATGCGGCTGCGGTCGAATACCAGTTCGGCGTTCACCCGGTCGAAGGTCGCGCCGATGACCGGCACGCCGAGCCGGGCCTGCGAAAGCCGCACCCGGCCATCAAACACCGGCCGGGTCAGCCCGCCTTTCAATGACAGGTCTCCGAAGATGGTGCCCTGCCGCAACTCCATAATCGGCTTCAGGAAAGCCACCACCCAAACTCCGGGATTGCGCAACCTTACCCGCAGGTCGGCGGCACCCAGTTCGAAGCCGGCCTCAGTCTTGTACTCGACCGAACCCGCGACAATGCTCGTCTCCGGCACCGCGCTGCTGTCAAGGTGGACCAGCCAGAGATGGTCGAGATTCGCCCGCGTCCGGGTGACGCCGGCCGCGCCCTGAACCCGGCTCAGATTGACGTCCGCAGCCGGTATGCTCAGTCGTTCGGCATCCAGGGTGAGCAGGAACGTATCGCTGCCGGCCACGTCCAGACTGACCGTGCCGGACATGTCAAACCCGAGGCCCAGCAAAGCCTTCAGCCGGGCGAGGTCCAGCCGGCTCACGGACGCCTCAATGTGAGGCGGGCTCCCCGCCGCACTGGTGAACGCCGCGTGCACGTCGCCGCCCGCAAAATCGGCGGCAGCGAGTTGGACATCGAGCAGGTCATGTCGCAGCCGGAGATGGAGCGCGTCGTGCATGGTCAGCGTTTCGGGCCTGGCACCAATCCGGAGCGTGGCGAAGTCGATGACAACACTGTCTCGTGCCAGTCGGGCTGCGCCGTCGGCCGCGACCTGAACGCCGGGCTGCCAGACCCCGAGCCCGAACTGCTGTTCCTGCCAGGTCAACTGCATGGAATCAACCGTGAATCCGCCGTAGCTTGCCCTGGCAACCCCGACCCGCACCTGTCCGGACAGCTCCCGCCCCATCGCGGCCGCAAGACCAACATGCGCTGTCGCCGCACTGACCCCGGCGATGCTCAGGTCAGTAACAAACAGATCGGACACAGCATCCAGCGTATCCGCAGTCCCGGCCAGGCTCAGGCTGCCGGAAACCCGTCCCTGCACCGGCAACGAATCAAGCCTCGCGAGCAGCTCCAGGTCAAAAGTGTCCATTTGTACGTCGGCCTGAATCCTGCCGTTCTGCCAGGTCCCATGGCCCGACACCGCACCGACCGGTCCGCTCAGCTCAAGCTGTTCAATCGCAACCCGCCCGCCGGCCTGGCGGTAGGAACCGGCCACCTTCAGCGTGTCAATCTCAAGGTCGGGTATTCGCGCATTGACGGTCGCCGCAATCGAGTCGAGCCCGCGACCCGAGGCCTCGATGTCGGCGTCAACCATCACGTCCGGCAACCCCGAACTGAGTCGCCGCATGCGGATGCCGACCAACTGCGCCGAGCCTGAGAAGTCGAGGTTGCGCAGGTCCAACCGGCCGGTCACATCCGCGCTGCCTAGCCCCGAGTCTGCGCCGGCCATAGTCACCTGTACCACCGAGTCTTGCAGCGCCAGCTTGCCGCTGATTGTCGGCAACTCGATGGTACACCACGCGAGACCTTCCGCCGCAAACTGCAGGTTTCCCGAACCCTGGTTCTTCTCCAGCTTCGCAGTACCCTTCAGTATCAGTCGGCCCGGAATCGGGGTGCGCTGTCCGATAGGGGCCGCTGAGGCCAACTCCGGCAGGCTGACGGAAAGACTCTCAAGCTGGGCAACGATAGTGTTCGGCTGAAATGCCATCTTCAGCCCGGCACGCAGCCGAGAGCCCGCGGTCATTGCCACAAGTTCGGTTACTACCAGTGAGTCCGGGGTCAACCGCGCACCCCCGCTCAGGTTCTTCAGCGAGATGTGTTCCTGGTACAAACGGGCCTTCACTTCCGACAACTGCACCTGCATCTGCTCCGGCGCTGAAACGAGATTCAGAACCAGCTCAACCGAATCGAGGCGCATCGTCGTATCGATGAACGCGCTCCCGCCGGACAGGCGGAACTGCCCGATCCGGATCGGCGGATACTGACTTCGGCCGGTCCCAGGCGCGCCCGAGCTGGGACGCTTCGAGCTGATGAAGAGCCTCGGATCAACCGCGCTTGCCGACGATGCCGAGAAGCTCCCATGCGTGATTGAGGCCCACGGATCGTATGTCAGGGTGAGTTCCCTCACCTTCAGTGAATCCGGCCCGAGCTTCAACGTCACGTCCGTGAGTGTGATGCTCCGCGTGATGGTTCCCTCAATTCGTCCGAAGCTCACCTCGAACCCAAGCCGCGGCCCGACGCGCATCAACGCCTGGCTGAGCGCGTACCTGCCGACCGACGGCACCAGCAGAATCAGTGCCGCCAGTACCAGCACGACCTGAATCAACGCGACTAGCGCAATCGCGATTCCGAGCAGCACTCGCCGGAGGCTAGAAGGCATGGAGTAACCCCAGGTAGAAGCGGCCCTTATCCCCGGATGGCGGGTTCCGCAGGCGCTTGCCCCAGTCCAGACGGACCGGCCCGATTGGAGTCCTCACCCGGATGCCCGCCCCCGCGCCGTATTCATAGACTCGCATTCGGAAGTCCCGGCCCACGTCGCCGACATCGAAGAAGCCGACCAGCCCGACCCATCGCAGTATGTAAGGCGTGCGCAGCTCGACGTTGCTGTTGACTACGGCTGTACCGTAGCGGTAGCCGGCCACGGTCGTGCTGTCCGGCCCGATGGACCGGTCCGCGTACCCACGCAGGGTGCTTCTGCCTCCGAGTGTAAACGCCTCGTAGTATGGCACCGCCTCGGTCCGGCCGTAGGGCGTCACTTTGCCAACCATCACCCGCATTGCCAGGATGAAATTCCCACTCCCGGACGTCTGCCCCCTGACTGCGGCTCCCAGCCGCTGATACCAACGCACGTCCCCGGTCAGGCGGTAGAAGTCGTTGTTACCTGCCAGCGGCCCGCCCGCGCCCTCAACGATCACCTGGGCCGACAAACCCTGGCCCGGGTCAAAGATGTCGTCGCGCGTATCGTACTGGCCGCTCAGGGCAAGTGAATTGGTGATACCGGAGGCAGTGTCGGAGTGCAGCCGGAGCCGATTAGTCAGGCCGATTGTAAACTGGGGAACAAGGTTTCGAGTCAGGCCGGTCTCAATGCCGTATTCACGCTGCCGCGCCGTGTCGTCCAGGCGCTCATACGAAAAGTAAGGATGAGTCTGGAAGTCAATCCTGGTCAGAACCAGATACGGCACCCGGTACGTACCGTCAAACAAGAACCGATAGTTGTTTCTCGAAAACGTCGGGCTGTACTCGCCACCGATGAGCAACGTGTGGCCGCGGTTGAGGATGTTGTTGTGCTCCCACTCGGCCGACACCAGGACACGGTAAGGCGGGGTCTCAAAGCCGGCGCCAAGGGCCACGCCCCGGTACGCCTGTTCGACCACGTCGAACCGGACCAGAACGCTGTCCGGTCCTCCCTGGTCCCGGGTCCTGGCTTCCTGCCCGCTGTCCGCGATCACGTAGAACACCACCCGGTAGAATAGTTTGGTCGCGTACAGCCGGCGCTGCGCTTCCTGCATCCGCTTCTGAGAGAACTGCTCGCCGGGCCGGATTTCCGAAGCCCGCAGCACGGTCCTGAGCCGGACCGTCCGGTTACCGCGCACCCGCACCTCGCTCACATGGCACAACCTGCCCTCGGTGATGCTGAACGAAAGCGTGGCCAGGGTGTCGATGCGGATAACCGTATCCTGTACCTGCACAAACGGGTAGCCGGAATTAAGGTAGTATGTCCGCAACGCCACCAAGCTCTGGTCAAGTTCGGCCTGTGAGAAGAAACGGCCCGGACGCGCCGCCAATTGCCTGAGCAACCGCTCGGTCCCGACCGTGCTGTTGCCTGTAATCGCAATCGCGCCCACCCGCGTGCGCGGCCCTTCAGTAATGTGGAACGTCACAACCGGCAGCCGCCGTCCGCGCGTTATCTGCTTCTCAACCTGAACCGAGTGAAATCCCTCACCCTGGTAGAACGACTCAAGCGCCGCGGCATCGCTGTTGAGCTGATTTTCGCTGGATGGCCGCTTGGCCCGCACGGTGACCAGTTGTACCAGAACTCGGCCGCTGAAGGCGTGCATGCCCTCGAACCTGACCGCTTCAAGCGTATCGCCGGTGTGAAGCTGGCCCGCCAGACACAGAAGCAGCACTGGAATCAACGCCTGATAATACCGGCTCGTCCGGTGCTATTCAAGCCCGCCGGTTGACATTGAGCACGACGCCGGATAATCTGACCTAGGAGAACCACCGTGAACCAAACTCAATACCAGCCAGTCAAGGCTCCGCATGGCGACCGGCTCACGTGCAAGGGCTGGCACCAGGAAGCGGCCCTGCGGATGCTGATGAATAATCTCGACCCGGAGGTCGCCGAAAATCCGGAGCAGCTCATCGTATATGGCGGCACCGGCCGCGCCGCCCGCAACTGGGACTGCTTCCACGCCATCGTCCGCACGCTGAAAGAACTGGAGAACGACGAGACCCTGCTCGTTCAGTCCGGCAAGCCGGTCGCGGTCTTCCGCACCTGGCCCCATGCCCCGCGCGTGCTGATTGCCAACTCCAACCTTGTCCCGCACTGGGCCACCAAGCCCTACTTCGACGAACTCGAAGCCGCCGGCCTGATAATGTACGGCCAGATGACTGCGGGCTCGTGGATATACATCGGCACCCAGGGCATCCTGCAGGGAACGCACGAGACGTTCGTCGCCGCGGGCCGGAAGCACTTCGGTGCTCCCGACCTCGCGGGCCGGCTCGTCGTATCCGGCGGGCTCGGCGGCATGAGCGGGGCCCAACCCCTGGCCGCGACCATGGCCGGCGCGACCTATCTCGGCGCTGAAGTCGACCCGGCCCGCGTGGCCCGACGCCTGGCCAGCAAGAAACCTCGCTACCTCGACGAGAGTATCCCCGACCTGGACAAGGCCATTGACCGGGCCCTCGACGCCAAGAGCCACCGGCAGGCGGCAAGCTTCGCCTGGTGCGGCAACATCGTTGACCTGCTCAAGCGCCTGGTCGAGCGCAAGGTCGTGCCCGACCTGCTCACCGACCAGACCTCGGCCCACGACGAACTGAACGGCTACGTGCCGAGCGGCATGACGTTCGAACGGGCGCTCGAACTCCGCCGGACCGACCCGGCGGCGTACAAACAGGCGTCCTTTCGCACGATGGCCGAGCACGTCCGACTGATGCTCGCACTGCAGTCAATGGGCGCAGTCACCTTCGACTACGGCAACAACCTGCGCGGCAAGGCAGTCGAGGGCGGCTTCCTCCCCGAATCCGAAATCCGCACCTCCTCCACTGGACCACTGGACCACTTGACCACTCGACCACTCTCTGCGTGGAAGTACCCCGGCTTCGTCCCCGCCTACATCCGTCCCCTGTTCTGCCAGGGCAAAGGGCCGTTCCGCTGGGCCGCGCTCTCCGGCGACCCGAAAGACATCGCCGAGACCGACCGGCTTGTCTGCGACCTCTTTCCGGACAACACCGCACTCGTCAACTGGATAAGAAGGGCGAGCGCCGAGATACCATTCCAGGGTCTGCCCAGCCGCATATGCTGGCTCGGGTATGGCGAGCGCGACAAAGCCGGGCTTGCGTTCAACCTCGCAGTGCGCGAAGGACGTATCAGCGCACCGATAGTCATCGGCCGCGACCACCTCGACACCGGCTCAGTGGCGTCGCCCAACCGCGAGACCGAGGCGATGAAAGACGGCTCGGACGCGATTGCCGACTGGCCGCTGCTCAACGCCATGCTCAACGTCGCCTCGGGCGCGTCATGGGTTTCCATCCACCACGGCGGCGGCGTGGGCATCGGCTACTCAATCCACGCGGGCCAGGTCATTGTCTGCGACGGCACGACTGAGATGGACGAAAGACTGAAGCGCGTGCTCCTGAACGACCCCGGCACCGGAATCGCCCGCCACGCCGACGCCGGGTACGACGACGCCATCGCCGTCGCCCGAGAAAAAGGTGTGAAGATCCCGATGCTGTAAGGAAATAGCCGGGCCCCAATGACCAACTCGGAACCCCGCGGTCTGCAGTCTGCAATCTGCATTCTGCAATCTGCATTCTGCATTCTCCTGCTGTCCTCCTGCGGCCAGGTCAGGCAGTTGTCCCCCGCCGACTCCCTCTCCGACGACGACAAACTCAACTACCTCGTCCTCGCCGCGATTGCCCCGAGCGCAGCCCAGCAATATGCGTCGTCGAGCACCGCCCGCGCCCGGGCCGATTATTTTGACTGGTTCTGGCGCAATCCGCCGCCTCTGCCCGGCTCGACTCCCGACTCCCTACTCCCGACTCCCCGGTCTTTCTTCCGCCAGCGCGCGCTTCAAGCCCGAACCTTCTTCGGCGCGACCGACCTGCTGAACGACGACCGGGTCCGCACCTACATCCGCTACGGCCCGGCCCGCCGCGAGCAATACGAACCGCACGCCATAGAGACCGAAACCAGCCGCATTTATGTCAACCCGGCGGAAATCTGGTCGTACGACTCTCTCGGTCGCCAGTTCGACTTCGTCCGCACCGGCACCGCGTACAAGGAGGTCGGCGAAAGCCGCTACGGCCCCGGCGCCGTCATGCCGTCGCTTGAACCGGTGGACCTGGGACGTCCCGCGCCCGCGTTCGCAAAGGACGCCCGGCCCCTCGGACTTGAGGTCTCGCTCGCCCGGCTCGGGCAGCACGCCGACTCGGTCGAAGTCGAACTCGCGTTCGGGATTCCGCTACGGACAATCATTGCCGCATTTCCGCCCCAGACCCAGCCCCTCATCAACGTCGCGATTGACCTCGCTCCCCGGGACAAGGGCACGCCGGCGCACCGGGAATCATGGGTAAGCTGCGCGATGCCGCCGGATACGGCGGCGGTCGACTTTGCCGTTGGCCGCGAAATCTTCACCCTGCCCGCAGATATCTACACCGTGACTGTCACGGCCGTTACCGGTGACGGCCTGACCGCGTCCCGCCGCGTTCAGAACCTGAACCTCATTGACTACGCCCGGCGCGACCAACCGGCATCTGACGTACTCTTCTACTCACTGGTTGACTCATCGTCCCAGAGCCCGCAGTTCCGCCGGCCCGACTGGACGCGCGTGGTTCCGCTCGTCGTACCCCGCGTGCGCAGCGGCCAGTCATTCTATGTTCTGTATGAAATCTACCACCTGGGCCGGGACTCGGCCGGCAACCACAACGCGGAGGCGACCTACGAACTGGTCGCGAGCGAAACGCGTGAAAAGGCAGTCCTGCCCGTCCCGCGCCGCTTCATCACCGGAGCCGGCCCGACCGGTGTCGCGGTCGAGCGGGTTCACACCATGGACCTGAAACCCGGCCCGTACCTGCTAATCAGTCGCGTCAGCGACAGAAACGACGGCCACACCGCTTCCCTCACCGCCGAATTCGAAATCCTCCCCCGCCGGTAAGGGAGAGTTAGCAGTTAAGAGTTAGCGGTTAGCAGTCTCTACCGGATGACTGCCTCCTAACTCCTACCTGCTAACTCCTAACTAATGATGGCCGCTTTCGCGAGCGCCAGCCCGAACGCCACGCCGGTCACCACCCACGTCCGCCACTCGCACAAAGCGCGGGCCGGACTGAACGAATCGCCAGTCGCCCTTCGCCCATCGCCCTTCGCATCCGCCACTTCTGCCTTCTGCATTCCAGCTTCTAGCTTCTGACTTCGGCCGTCCGCCAATTCCCTCTCCTCGCCCGCCACTTTGCCATTTCCCCTTTCCACTTTCCACTTCTCCGGAAGGTCTATCTCCCTGCCCGCCCCTTTGCCATTTCCCCTTTCTACTTTCCCCTTTGCGGTAAGGTCCTTCTCCTCTGCGACGACTATCAGCGTGTACTCCACGATGAATCCCGCCATCACAACGACGCCCAACGCGACGCTGGGCCTCATCGCCACCACCATCCCCGCCACCAGTAAGAAATTCCCGATGTACAGCGGGTGTCTCAGCAAACGATACGGCCCGCTCGCAATCCTCCGGCTCGCGCCGATTTCACGCGCCCGGCCCTCAATCCCGATGTAGCCCGAAGCCCAGAACCGCACCGCTAACCCGGCCAGCACGAACGCGAGGCCGGCAGAGCACGACCCGACGGTCGGCTTTGCCAGCCAGAACACAGCGACGAACGCGGCCAGTCCGATGACCCCGCGCCAGCGGAACAGGAATCTACCAATCACTCCTCAATCTATTCGATTCCCCCCTCACGTCAACCCCGAACGCAGCATCGGGGATTACCACTGACCCGGTGCCGTACCCGGTCGAGAAAACACCGGGTCCTCTGGTCCAGTTCTAGCTGTTTCATATCATGCTCCTTTCCCCGTCACTTCGGGGTAGTCCATATACGTAATACCGGCTTTTCTGGCTATTCTGGTCAAAATGACATTGCGGAAACGAGAATTTCCCGCCCAGGAGTCGTGGGGGGGGTATATCTCTCCGGTTTCCCCGGAGGTTAAGACCCCGTTTACCCCCGGGCTAAGGTCGGGGGTTAGGCTCCCGCTTATGTCCCGGGTTACCCGCCCGCTTATCTCCAGGGTTTTGGAGGGGTTTAGGGGTCAGTTTAGGCCCCCGGTTCTGTCCGGGTTTATGGCCGGTCTTAGGGGAGAGCTTAGGGTAGAGCTAATGCCCGGGGTTATGGCTGAGGTTATGTCCGGGGTTATGCCCCGGGTTTCCCCGGAGGTTACCCCCCAGCTTAGGGGAAGGTCAAAGAGATCCTCCGGGTTTTCGGCCAAACCGCGGCCCGACCACTCTCGCCAATCCCCGCCCGCCGGAGTGGCGGGGCTTGACTCCGATGGAAGCCAACCTATGCTAACTACCGATGGACGACGGATTCAGCCCGGCCTTGACGGACACATAATTGAATACTATGTCCCCGGAATTAGAAAGAATTTAGCGCTCCCTGAGGGAACCCCGAGCCATCTGGGGGGTCATATCCCCCGTCATAAGGCACGTCATGATGCCCGCGATGGCGCACGTGACGACCCACGCCATGAGACCGATGATGACCCGGGTGATGAGGCCCGCGATGACCCAAGTGATGAGCCCGGTGATGAGCCCGGCCATGATACCGGTGATGAGCTACGCGATGAGGGCCGCGATGAGCCCCGTCACGACACCGGTCATGAGACCGGCGATGACCCGGATGATGAGGTCGATGATGATCCCCGTGATGAGGCCCGCCATGACCTCCATCATGGCCTACGTCATGACCTCCATCATGATGTACGTCATGACCTGCACGATGACCCCGGTCATCTCCTCCGCCATGTCCTCCGTGCCAAACAGCGACCGGACGACTACCTGCGGAAGATGAAGCAGGACCTCAGCGAGGTCGAGGCTCAGGTTGAGGCAGAGACCCGCTATCAACCCGTTCTGGACGACCCTCCGCCGCCCGACGACGACCAGACGCCTTGACTTCCCGGCCGGCAGGAACAATATTCGCCTGATGGAGAATCCCGAACGCCGCCCGTGCTTGACGGACACATAATTGAATGCTATGTCCCCGGAATTACGCTTACTTGAGTCGAGCGCCCCGTATCTGCGGTCGGGCGCTGGCGACAATTACGAACCTGACATGTTGATTCCCACCCGGCGTCGAGACCCTTAGGATGTAGCCGCCGGATGGCAGTGACCCGACCGGCACGTCGAGCCATCTTCGCCCCCAAAGTGCCAAGGCAGGGTATTGCGCCACGTTTCTGCCTGCAACGTCGAACACGCTGAGCGTGGCTGTGCCAACTGCGTTCGGGGGAATCGCCAGCCTTAACCGTCCGTTCCTGACTGGGTTTTCGAGCAGCCTTACGGGGGGCTCGGCGACCTGACCAGGTTCGGCCTCGTCGATTCCGTAGAGCACATTCTCCAGGATGTTCAGGTTGGTCCCTCGGTCTACAGTGAAGACGAGCGACCCCTGTACCGCGAGATTCCCAGCGGCTCCGGGCCGCGTGTGATACCCAACCTCCCGTGGGTTGGTCGGGTCGGAGATATCAATAATTCGCAGGCCGCATGAGTAGCAGGCAACATAGGCGTACGGCCATGACAGGGCCACGCCGTGGGCAAGGCCAGGTGTGGGGCAACGACCGATGATTTCGGGGTCGCTCGGGTCGGTAACGTCGATAACTGCCAGTCCTGAGTCCCCGACCGCAACATACGCGCGCCCAGGGGAGACGGCAACGTCGTAGGCGCGCCCGGGTACGGGAAGCAGGCTCAGCTCCCGCGGAGTTGATGGGTCTGAGATGTCTGCAGTTCTCAACCCCCCCCGGCTGCTCGCGTCGGCCACATAGAGGAAGTTCCCCTGCAGTGCTATGCTGTACGGTAGGATGGGGTCCTGGTACAGGCCCACCTGGGAGGGGAGAACTGGTTCGGATACGTCTACGATTGGCACGCCCATCTGGCCGGAGACGCACAGCGTGGACCCCGATAGCGCAAGCCTGTCCACCGGCAGGTGAACGCCAGTTGCTCCTACTGCTCGCGGACTCGTTGGGTCTGAGACATCGATGACGTTGATGCCGCCGGCCTCATTGCCCGTGTAAGCGTACTGCCCTCGCACAAAGACACTCATGGTACCGCCGATTGTGTCGCATCGTGCGACCTCGCGGGTCGCGGCCGGGTC
>CAZQZR010000092.1:0-12912 GCA_964597845.1 uncultured bacterium
GGCTCCTTTTGCGGATTTACGCATTACTTACAGGCCGTCCCGCCGGTTCTCCGTCGCGGCACGGGACAGCAGAAGCGGCCAACGGGAATCGGACCCGTGTAACCGGCTTGGGAAGCCGGAGCTCTACCCCTGAGCTATGGCCGCAGGAAGCGAGACAATACTAAGCCCGGTTGACCGTCTGTCAAGCGGATGCCGGTACCCCCGAATCCGACATTGAACCACCAAGACACCAAGAGCACGAAGTCCCGAAAGCCATCGGGCTCAAGCTGGTCCCCCGCAAGTCGAAGTAGGAAGCCACAGGCTTCAAGCCGCAAGCTCCAAGCCGGCCGAGGAAAACCGCCAAGAGGCGAAGGGGAAAGGGGAAATGGCAAGTGACAGGAACGGAAGGATGAACCGCCAAGAGCGCCAAGGCCGCCAAGGTCGGACCGGATTTGACCACCAAGACACCAAGAACACCAAGCAGACAGAGGCCGTTTCCTGCCGCACCCTCTTTGTGTCTTAGTGACTTAGTGGTAAGATCCTATCTCGGTTTCTGGGGCCGGACGAGGGCTTGACCGGGCATTGGTCTGGGCTAAACTTACTATCGAGGCGATTCGACGGCCGTGAAATGTAGAATCAGCAAAGAAGGAACCATGAAGGCTAGAACTCTTTTCGCCGGCCTCTTGATGTTCGCGGCGCTGCTGCCCGGGATCGCGCGGGCGTTGGTGAATGTCGGCGACCCGGCGCCGGACTTCGACATCCCCGACACCGCGTGGGTGAATCACCACCTGACCGAGTGGCGCGGCAAGGTGGTAATGCTCCAGTTCTGGGTGCAGACCTGACCATACTGCCGCGCGGAGTTGCCGCGCATGTCCATCTTCCATAACGACTACGGGCCCCACGGGTTCGAGGCAATCGCCATCAACCTGAACGAAGACATGGAGACCGTCGTCAAGGTGTGGGCCCGCCAGAATACCAATATGTACCTCCGCGACCCGGGCACGGTCTGGCCCGTGTACGCCCACAACCACGCGACTCCTACGAACTACGTGATTGACACCGCGGGCATCGTCCGGTACTGGGCCGAAGGGTACAATGAAACGGCGGTCAGGAACGTCATCGAAGCGTACCTGCCGGACCCGATTGAGCACGACGTGGGTGTGAGCAGGCTGATTGCGCCGACCGGTTCCAGGGACTCGGGCACGGTAGTCACGCCGGCCTGCTCGCTGCACAACTACCGGAGCTACGCCGAGACTTACTCGGTGCGGATGAGAATCGGCACCATGTATGATACGGCAGTCACGGTAACGAACCACCAGCCGGGCCAGACGGTGTACGTCGAATTCCCGCAGTGGACTGCGCTGGAGCGGGGCAATGTGGCGGTCAGGTGCTCGACCGAGCTGGCCGACGACGACATCGCCAGCAACGACAAGATCGCGACCACGACTACGGTCAACGTCTTCGACGTGGCGGTCACGGCCATATTGGCGCCGCCTGACACCGTGGATTCCGGGGCCGCGATTACGCCGATGGCGGAGATAAAGAACTTCGGCACGATGACGGACCTCGTGACCGTCCACTTCCGCATCGGCAGCTACTACGACACGGTCCGGATTTCCATGAGCATCGGCGGAACCGACACCGCGGCGCTCGGCTCGTGGACAGCCATGCTGCCGGGCACGTACCCGATGAGCTGCAGCGCCGCCTCCTGGCGCGGCGATATGGTGCCGGGCAACGACGAGTTGTCCAAGTCGGTAGTCGTGCTGCCCTCGGGTATCGAGGAACCGCAGACCTGGGCAACCAGGTTCGCCCTTCTCGGCAGCAGCCGGAACCCGTCCGTGGCGCAGACCACAATCCGTTACTCGCTCGCCAAAGAGTCGCCGGTTGACCTGCGTATCTACTCCACGACCGGCAAGCTCGTGCGGACGCTCTACTCCGGCGTCGAACCGGCCGGATTGCACCAGGTTGTCTGGGACCGGCGGGACGACCTCGGTCGGCCGGTCGGACGCGGCACCTACTTCTGCCGCATGACCGCGGGCAGCTTCCGGACAGTGAACAAGCTGACGGCTATCGAGTAGAACCAGCCTCTTCCGTCTCTCACACGAGGCCCGGGCATTGCCCGGGTCTCGTTTCGTCGAGACCCGCCGGGAGGGTAGACCCTTGCTGGCTGTCCGAATGCGCTCGGAACTCGCAACAGCTTTCCGCAGAGCTCGCCGGAAAGCTCCCGAGAAAGCTCACTCAAGAGCTTCTTGAAAAGCTCACTTCAAAGCTCATTTCAAAGCACCTTTCAAAGCATCGTTCAAAGCTCATTCAAAAGCTCATCGCAAAGCTCGGTTCAAAGCTCAAGAAACAGCTCGGTTCAAAGCTCAGTTCAAAGCTCGCGGAAAAGCTTAAGCAAAAGCTCGGTTCAAAGCACATTTCAAAGTTCGTTTAAGAGCTTGTTCGAAAGCAGCCCCCAGGGCGGTCTCCCCTTCGCCACCCCCACGGGAGAATTGTGGTTCCGGCTGTGCCTGACTACTACATATAGGTTATCGGGAACCTACCAGCGCGTCATGAATTGCTTGTTGCGTCCCCGGCATTGTTCCGGTCGTGATGCAAGGGACGGCGGGATGCATGATCTTGCAGATTGCGGGGGGAATAGCGGACACTGTGACGGGTCAGGTAACGGGTGCGATTGCGGGTCGGGTGAATCGGCAGGCAACGCGGACCGCGACCTGCCTCGCTCCTGACCGGATACCCTGCGGGACTATGGACGAAGGACTCCAGGCCGTGACTTCCCAAACGACCCTGAGGACGATGGACCAGGGCCTCCCCGAGACGAACCTCCGGACTATACCTCTACCTATACCTTAAGCTGCTCAGGGGGTAATCCCCCGGGTGGGGGTGTCATTTCCCAGCCTCAAGCCTAAAGCCACAAGCTGCAAGCTGTTAGGCCGAAAGACCGCGTAGGACTAATGATACGAATTCGTATCATCCGCGCCGAAACCACGGCCGCGCCCTGTCTGCTGCCTTCTGTCTACTGCCTTCTAGCCAGCAGCTTGCGCTTAAGCTTGTGCTTGTGCTGGCGGCCCCGCGCCTCAAGCACATAGCCCCAAAATCCGCTCCGACCTCTTGTAGCCGTATTTGTATACAAACCTGCCCAATCTCCAATCGAGAATCTGCGATCTAGAACGGCCAATATGGCCACTCCCGCACCCTTCTACAGATTCGTCTCACTGCTCCTCAACAGCCCCGGTGCTTGGACACGCCTACGCCTGCAAGATCGACCACCGCGTGCGTCAGGTATCGCTCACTGCGTCACGGGACTTGAGTTGTCGGTCACTTGCGCGCCGCGCGCGTCGGCGTCAACGTCCTTCCCGGTCGCCACCCGCTCGCGCAGAGCCGCATGTAGTCTCGCATGGCTTGACTAGATTGCGGCAGTGCCTATAGTTCTGTGGTTCAGATGAGCAGAAACGACTTCCACGGTAAAGGCAGGTAACGATGGCCAAGCGCAGCGGCAAGACCGGGAAGACCGGCAAGCGAGTCGAGACGTTCCGACATCCGAAGGCGAAGCTGATTCTCAGACCCGAGGTCGGGGTTCAGGCGCAGTTCAAGAAGAAGAAGCCGGCCAAGGACTACCGCTTCGACTCGTCGCTCGCGCCTGACCTGAACTGGGACGGCCAGAACCCGGCGCGCGAGTACGGCCAGTGGCTTCTGACGGTGATTGAGAAGGCCGCGGCCCTGCCGCCGCCACACCAATTCCATGACCCGCTGGAGTTCAAGGATGCTTCAGGCAGGATTCACGCCAGAGTCCTCGGGCTGCACGACGCGATAGACCAACTCAAACGGCTGGAGAAACCGTTCCTCAACTGGGCCGGTAAGGCCGAGCGACTATCGTTCAAGGTGCCGACGCTGCCGCTGTTCGTCCACGAGCGTCTCTCGACCAAGGCGATTCTGGAGACGCTCAAAGGCCACAAACGCGACAGACAGATGGACATCGACCTGTTCGGCGACCCGCAGCATTCGATACACGACCAGGTCCTCCGTGCTTATGAATACCCGAACGGCTGGGTCAACCGGATGATTCTCGGTGACTCGCTCGTCGTGATGAACTCGCTACTCGAATACGAAGGAATGGGCGGGCAGGTGCAGATGATATACATGGACCCGCCCTACGGTATAAACTACGGCTCCAACTTCCAGCCCTTTATCCGCAAGCGCGATGTCACCCATAACGACGATGATGACATGACCCGCGAGCCGGAGATGGTCAAGGCGTACCGCGACACGTGGGAACTCGGCATTCACTCCTACCTGACCTACCTGCGCGACCGGCTCCTTCTCTCCCGCGACCTGCTCCATCCGTCCGGCAGCATCTTCGCCCAAATCAGCGACGAGAACATCCACCACGTCCGCGAGATCATGGACGAGGTCTTCGGCAAGGACAACTTCACGGCGCTGATTCCGTTCCGGAAGAAAACGATGCCCCTTGGCGCGAAGCACATCGAGCAGATGGATGACTTCCTCCTGTGGTATGCTCGTGACGCATCGCGGCTTCGGCCCGCCCCCCTGTACACAGACATGGACGTCGAAGGGGACTTCCACTGGAAGTGGTTTGAACTGCCTGACGGCAGCAGGCATGATATGACCGCTGAGCAGCGACGTAGTCACGGACTGCTCCCACCCGGGGCCCGTGTGTTCCGCCTCGTATCCATGTGGCCCCCGACTTTCAGCGGGAACTGCGTGTTCGATGTGGAGTTCCGAGGTCGCGGATGGCCACCGCCGCGCGGGCAGTGTTATCCATCTGGGCCAGACTGCATGCAGCAGTTGGCCCAAGCCAACCGACTGGAACCGGAGGGCGACTTCCTCAGGTACGTGCTATACTACGATGACTGTAAGTTCACGAAACTCACGGCACCTTGGAACGACACAACCGGGGCGAGGAACCAGAGCTATGTTGTCGAGACAAGCGAGGAGGTCATCAAGAGGTGCGTCCTGATGACGACACGGCCGGGCGACTTGGTGTTGGATCCGACCTGTGGCGGCGGCACGACAGCGTACGTGGCGGAAGCGTGGGGGCGCAGGTGGATTGCGATTGACGTGAGCCGAGTTCCGCTCGCGCTCGCGAGACAGCGGTTGCTTACGGATACGTACAAGTGCTACGAATTGCTGGAACCGGCGACGGGGCCGGCCGGCGGGTTCAGGTATATCCAGAAGCAGAACAAATCGGGAGAGGAAGTCGGTGGCATTGTACCCCGCGTAACACTGAGCACGGTAGCCAACGCTGAGCCACTAAAGGAACTCGTGCTGGTTGACAGGCCGGAGAAGGAGAGCGGAGTCACGCGGGTAACGGGGCCGTTTGTGGTCGAGGCTACGATTCCGACGCCGGTGGATTTCGACGCGGACGGCAAGGAGGATTCAGGGCTTCCCGAGGTCGCGGAGGAGTACGGAGCTTTTGTAGACCGGATGCTTGGGATTCTGCGTCAGTCCCCGGTGCTGCACATCGGCGGCGGGAAGAGCGTGACCTTGCACGGTGTCAGGCGTCCGGCGCGGTCGCTATCGTTGTCCGCTGAAGCGAGCGTAGACGCCACGGCCGAGGGCCAGCAGCCGACTCTGTCCGAGGCTGCAGACGAGGCAGACGAGAAGGCGGGCAGACGGCTGCCGCTATCGCGCAAGCCCGTGGCTATCGTTTTCGGGTCGGAGAATGGGTCGGTGAGTGAGAAGCTGGTGTTCGAGGCGGCCAGGGAAGCGTACGCCAAGAGCTACACGCACCTGTACGTCATGGGATTCAGCATCAGCCCCGACGCCCGTGAGATGGTAGAGCGGAGCCATGAGATAGCCGGCGTGCCTGCAACCTGGGTACAGGTCACGATGGACGTTACGATGGGCGACCTGCTGAAGAACATGCGGTCGAGCCAGATATTCAGCGTCTGCGGACTGCCGGACGTGAAGCTCAGGAAGCTGAAGGACGGTCAGTATCAGGTGGAACTGCTCGGCTTGGACGTATTCGACCCGGCTACGCGGAAGCCCATACACATGGAGGGCGAAGACGTGCCGGCGTGGTTCCTTGATACCGACTACAATGGAATGTGCTTCCACGTGTGCCAGGCGTTCTTCCCGCGCACGAGCGCGTGGGAATCGCTGAAGCGCGAGCTCAAGGGCGAGTATGATGACTCGGTCTGGGAGCATCTGGCCGGAGCCACGAGCGCACCGTTTGAGGCTGGCGAGCACAAGACCATCGCAGTGAAGGTGATTGACGACCGGGGCAACGAGCTGCCCAAGATTGTGAAGCTAGAGGAGGCGGAATGAGCGCCATGAGATTCGAGCGGATTGAGTTGAAGAACTGGAAAAACTTCCAGTCTGTAGACGTGAAGTTGGCGAGCCGCGTGTTCTTGGTTGGGCCGAACGCAATCGGCAAGTCCAACTTCCTCGATGCGTTCAGGTTTCTGCGGGACTTAGTCATAGAAGGTGGAGGACTGGCCAAGGCGGTTAGTGTGCACGGCGGGATGCGTGGTGTCCGTTCGCTCCACGCCCACCGCAATTCGGATGTGATGGTGGCCGCGACCGCGTTGGAGGAATCGGGTAAGCGTTGGCGATATGAGCTTGCGTTCACACAGGAGAAGCTGTCCAGCGCGACCCGTAACGGTCTCGTTCCCGCCGTGAAGCGGGAGCTAGTTCAGGCCGACGACGAACGTATGTTCTTGCGGCCCGATGACGCTGACCGCGAGGACCCGGTGCGACGAAGTCAGACGTCAATCCAGCAGGTACAAGCGAACAAGAAGTTCCGCGCGCTCGCCGACTTCTTCGCCGGTGTTTCGTATCTGCATATCGTGCCGCAACTCCTTCGGGAGGGTCAGCCATCACCACCCGACAAACTGTCCGCGGACCAGTATGGCCGTGACCTACTGGAGTCAGTGAGAAGTGCGCCGCCAAGGAAACGAACACCACGACTGGGACTCATCGCCGATGCTCTCCAGTTGGTGGTGCCCGATTTCAGCGGTCTGAAGCTGAAAACAGACGTGCATGGCCAGCCTCATCTTGAGGTCAAGTTCACTCACTGGCGGCAGTACGGTGCCCGGCAGGATGAAAAGCAGTTCTCGGACGGAACCCTGCGCCTCATCGGCCTTCTGTGGGCATTGCAGGAGGAAGCCGGGCCACTGTTGTTGGAGGAACCAGAGCTGTCCCTGCATCCAGCAGTCGTGCGGCAGCTTGCACCGCTCATACACAGGGCGCAGGTAGCTGGCGGAGGGCGACAGGTTATCGTGTCAACCCATAGTCCGGACCTGCTCATGGACCAAGGCATCGCGCCCGAGGAGCTTCTGATGGTCCAACCAGGCAGCGAGGGGTCCATAGTAGTGGAGGGCGCGTCTGTAGACGACATTGTGAGACTAATGGAGTCGGGCATCCCGGCGAGCGAAGCGGTTCTTCCGCGGACCGACCCGCAACTGGCCATCCAGTTCGGTAGTCTGTTCGCATGACGAGCTTCAGGCTCCTGGTCACGGAGGGTCTTCTCGAACGGCCCGTCGCACTGAAGCTGCTGACTGAGCTACGCGTGCCCACACGCGAAGTTGTCTGGGTGCCGAAGCCGGGCAGTCATGCCTTCTGGCGAGACGCCAAGCGCTACAATCGTGCAGCACAGCACGCCGGGCCAATCTTAGGCCTAGCCGACTTGGAGACCAACCCGTGTCCGAGCGGTCTGATTGCAGAGCACCTGCCTGATGGCAGACATTCCGGTTTCGTCCTGAGAATCGCCGAGCGAATGCTGGAGAGCTGGCTGCTCGCTGATAGTGAAGCCCTCGCGGGCTTTCTGCGGGTGTCACCTCAGGCGGTCCCTCGTAATCCAGAGGCCGAGGTGCACGCGAAACGGACGCTCGTAGACCTTGCGCGGACATCGCCGAACCGGGCCATGCGGAGTGACCTCGTCCCTGAGGATGGCAGCAGGGGTACAGTTGGCCGAGGTTATACGCCGCGTATGACGGAATTCGTCGAGAGGCACTGGCGACCCTCCGAGGCCGCCCGACGTAGCCAGAGTCTTCGACGGGCAATCGCTGCCATCAAGAGGGCGACCCAGCAGTGAGCAGCAACTTCGAAGTCCCGAATCCAATCCTCAATTCGCCGTATGAGGAGCCAAAGGAGTATTGGGACATCAAGCCTGGTGACCCGCCGAAGGCACCCACGTCGGGCCGCAGGCCCGCGTTCTACTACTATCGCCCACCCACGACCCGCGACCGGGAGCAGTATGGCGGCGAGGCGGGCATCGCAATCGAGCTCAAGTTGGTGAATCTCATCCGCAAGAAGGTAGCTCAGTGGCGTCCGCTTGCCTTGAGGGGCGAGGGCGGAGTCTCTCGGACAACGCACGAGTTACTGAACTACTGGCGCAGGGAGGGTCGCAAGGAGCGGCTGTTCTTCGCACAACTGGAGGCAGCCGAGACAGTCATCTTCCTGACCGAGGCGCGTGCCGACTTCCTGCAGGGTATAGACATTCCACCGGACGAGCCAAGCGAAGACCGCAAGCAGCAGGGATTCGCAGGTTTCAGACGCTTGGCCTGCAAGATGGCTACTGGCTCAGGCAAGACGACGGTCATGGGTATGCTGGCAGCCTGGAGCATCCTGAACAAGGTCAATGACAGGGGCAACCGTGCGTACTCGGATGTCGTGCTCGTGGTCTGTCCGAACGTAACCATCCGGACGCGGCTCGCAGAACTGGACCCTATGGCCGGAGAAGGGAGTCTTTACCGCAAGCGAGATCTGGTACCTGAAGACGTGATGAACGACTTGCGGCAGGGCCAAGTGCTGGTCACGAACTGGCACGTGTTTGAACCGAAGACGGTGCAGGCCGGCGGCGAGTCGGCCAGGGTCCTCAAGGCCGGAGTGATGGAAGCGACGCGAGAGCTGATTCGTATCGGCGACAAGACGACCACTACACGGGGGAAGCGCTATCTGACGCTTGAAGATTTTGAGCGGCAGGTCGGGGCGGGAATGCTCGCGGTCCTCGAGGAGGAGCGGGACAAGGCGGGCAATCTGGTCAAAGCCTGGGTTGAGAGCGTGCGATACGTCCAGAGTGACCGGGCGCTGCTGAATGACGTGCTCGGACGTGACATCGCGGGCAAGCAGAACGTCATGGTGTTCAACGATGAGGCACACCATGCGTATCGGCTGAGGACTGCGGCAGACGACGAGGCTGCGTTCGAGTCGGACGAGGAAGAGGCGCTTGAAAACGAGGAATTGGTTGAGTATGAGCGAGAGGCGACCGTATGGGTGGAAGGCTTGGACAAGGTCCACAAACACATCGGCATCAATTCCTGTGTCGACTTCTCGGCCACGCCCTACTATCTGGTCGGCGATTCGGGCCAGAAGAACCGCGTCTTCCCGTGGACTGTCAGCGACTTCGGGCTGACCGACGCGATTGAGTCCGGCTTGGTGAAGATCCCGCAACTGGCCGTGCGCGATACAACCGGAGCGGAAATACCGGGGTACTTCAACATATGGAAGTGGATTCTGCCGCAACTGACACCGCAGGAAAGAGGCGCTACCCGAGCCGCGCCAAAGCCGGCCGCGATTCTGAAGTACGCTTTCACACCGATTGCCATGCTGGCGGGGCTGTGGGACGCAAACCGCGAGGACTGGCGCGCAGCCAACAAGGAGACTCGCTGGCCGGTATACATTCTTGTGTGCAAGAACACGGCCATCGCCAGCGTCATCTACGATTGGATAGCCAACGACAACCCGCCGGCAGGAATCCCATCATTCCGCGTCAAGGCGCTTAGGAACGAGGACGGCCGGCTCAACACGATTCGCGTGGACTCCAAGGTCGTCAAGGAAACCGACACAGGCCAGGCCAAGAGCGCCGAAGACCGCTGGATGAGATTCACGCTCGACACAGTCGGAAGGCAGGACTGGCCGCGCGATTCGCAGGGCCGGGCGCTCTACCCCGAGGGCTTCAAGGAACTGGCGGACGCGCTAAAGCGGCCGCTTCACCCGCCGGGGCGCGACGTGCGCTGCGTCGTCAGCGTCGGTATGCTGACTGAAGGCTGGGACTGCAACACGGTGACCCACATCGTCGGGCTTCGGCCGTTCATGTCGCAGCTTCTCTGCGAGCAGGTTGTCGGCCGCGCTCTGAGGCGGCCGAGCTACGACGTAAAGGCTGATGGCAAGCTGTCAGAGCAGGTGGCGCAGATATTCGGTGTTCCGTTTGAGGTCGTGCCATTCAAGTCTTCGGGAACCACGCGAACGCAGCCGGAGGAAAGACATCATGTCCGCGCCCTGCCCGAACGAACGCACTTGGTCATCAAGTTCCCTAGGGTCGAAGGATACCGGTCAGCGGTTCGAGGCCGGGTTGTGGCTGATTGGACCGCTGCGGCCCCAATCCCGTTGAACCCGGCACAAATCGCCCCTGAGGTGCAGATGAAGGCGACGCTGCCGGCAAACGGTGGCCGACCGGCGTTGTCTGGTCCGGGCAGACTGGACACCGCCAGCATCGAACCCTATCGCGCAAACATGCGGCAACAGCAGGTTGAGTTCGACATGGCTGCCGAGGTCGTACGTACACTTGGCCAGGCCGAAGGCACGCCACCGGCACAGGTCTTGTTTCCGCAGGTCTTGGCCATCGTCCAGAAGTACGTGCGGGAGTACGTCAAACCGGTGCCACCGTGGAAGCTGGTTGACGTCGGGTGTTCGCCCTACTTCGGCTGGGCCGTGGAACGAATCCAGCAGTTGATACGGCCCGAAGTACCTGCCGGAGAGGCGCCCGAAGTACCTATCTATGAGTCGCACCGTGGACCTGGCAGCACGGCCGAGGTAGATTTCTGGACTAGTCGAGACGTGCGCGAGGTGGTCCACAGCCACCTCAACTGCGTCGTGGCCGACACCGAACGGTGGGAGCAGTCGGCCGCGTACTACATGGACACCTATGGGCAGGTGCGCAGCTTCGTCAAGAACGCCGGCCTTGGCTTCGCGATACCATACTATCACAATGGAGAAACCCACGACTATGTGCCTGATTTCATCATCCGGTTGAACACGGAACAGGAACAATACCTGATTCTGGAGGTCAAAGGATTCGACGAACTCACCGAGGTCAAGGCGCAGGCGGCACAACGTTGGGCGCATGCCGTGAATGCCGACGGCAGATTCGGTCGGTGGGACTACGAGGTAGTCCGAGACCCGTCGGGCGTCCAACCGGCGATTGCCCGCGCCGTCATCCGCGGCCAAACGAAGACCTGAACCTCAGGGGCTTCCCGGTGACGCAATAGGCGATTCCTGACGCGCGCGGGGCCGTAAGGGCATTTCCTACAGCTAGCTGACCGGGCTCGGCCAAGCGGGCCGCGGCCCGGAGTCGCGAGTTTCCAGTTACCAGACGAGAGACCCTTCGACTCGTCTGACTCTCTCAGGGCGACGCTGCGCGTCGGTTTGCAGTTCCCAGTTCAAGAAGCGAGCCACGGATTGCGGTGTGCGGTATACGGTTCGCGGCGGACGGGCAGCCGAAGTCAGATGGGTGCGGCACTACTCTGCTCCGTTTCATCCTATTTCGTGGCTTCGTGGCTTTCAATATCGGGTTTGGGGGCTGGCCTGCGCTGGACACGCGGCATGACTGGAAGTAGTCTTGTCCCCGAATGGAACCATTGAGCTGGACAATAGAGCGCGCGAGGACCGCGCGCCAAGTCAAAGTGCAAATATCAAAATGCAGAATGCAAAATGGCGGATGAGCTGAGCTGGACCGTACACAGGGCGCGCGAGACGCCGGGGAAGACGGTGGTAGCTTTGGCGTTCATACTGGCGTTTGTCGGGTTCAGTTGGTGGAGGTTCGGCCCGATGCTGGGGATGCTGGCCGTGGTCGTGCTGTTCCTGGCGCTGAATACCTACTTTCTGCCAGTCACGTACACGCTGACGGATAAGGGCATGGAGATTGACAAGCGGTTGTTCACCACGCGCTACGAGTGGAAGCAGTTCCGCCGGTGGTTTCGGACCACGGGCGGCATCGTCATCAGTCCGTTTTCGCGGAAGAACTATCTGGACAACTTCCGGGGGGTGCATCTGCTGCTGCCAGCCGATGAACGCCGAAAGCCGAACTACGAACTACGAACTACGAACATGGTCGAGACTGCGACAATTGTCGCGTATCTTGAGAAACGGTTTGCGCCGCCGCCGCCGGATGACAGGCTTCGGCTGGATGAGCCGAGACGAGACGAAGTCAAAATGCAGAGTGCAAAAGGCAAAGTGCAAAATGGCATCCCGAAGTCGGGAGACGGCACGGGGAAATGACCAGTTTGCAGTGTCCGGAGCTTGGGTTTGAGCTTATGACTCCCCAAATCCGATATTGAACCGCCAAGGACGCCAAGAACGCCAAGGCCGAACCGGATTCCACCGCTGGCACCGAGCAATCTGCGGAATCTGTGAAATCTGTGGATGTCCGGAGTCTGGAAACCGCCAAGGGGTAGAACCGGGAAGGGAAATGGCGAAGGCGGCGGGAACGCACGAAGCCGGGACGACACGAAGGCGTGGAACGTCCGGAGCTTGGGCTTGCGCTCGTACTTGGGTTCCCCGAATCCGACATTGAACCACCAAGAGGGAGAATAGTGAATAGAGAATTGAGACGTGTGAAACTCGAATCCGCCTTTCACTATTCACCATTCATAATTCACTATTCCGCTGTGTCTTTGTGGTAGACCCCTATATCGGTTCTTGGGTGGGTTGCCTCTGCTTGACTTCAGGGCAATGGGCGTTAAGATGGACGCCGAGGTAACTGCCGAATGAAACCTGACCGTAAGCCCAACAAGCCGCAGCCGGCGAAACCAAGGCCGGCACCGAAGAAACCGCTTCGGCCCATGATCAATCTGGGCAAGAAGAACTACGCCATCATGGGCGCCGGCCTCGCGACCATCGTCGCCGGCTTCATCACGCTCGCATCGGGTTCAATCACGCTGGCGCCGATACTCCTGGTTCTCGGGTACTGCG
>CAZQZR010000093.1:0-12869 GCA_964597845.1 uncultured bacterium
CCGAAGCGACGACCTGGTTGATATCTTCCTCAAAGAAACCGACGGCCGGGATGAGATAGTCCTGACCAGGCGAAGTCTGAAGTCCAAAGTCCAAAGTCCAAAGTCCCCATGAAGCTGAGGTCAAGGCACCTTCTCGGCATCGAGGGTCTTGACCGTTCCGAGATTCTCACAATCCTCGACCATGCGCGTACCTTCCGTGAGGTACTGGACCGGACAATCCCGATTGTGCCGGCGCTGCGCGGCCGGACCGTGGTCAACCTGTTCTTCGAGGCCTCGACCCGCACCGCGACGTCGTTCAACCTGGCCGCGAGCCGCTTGAGTTGCCAGTGCGTCAACTTCTCCAAGGCGACTTCGTCGGTTTCCAAGGGCGAGACCCTGCTCGATACGGCGCGGAACATCGAGGCGATGGGCGTGGACGGCATCATCATCCGGCACCCGGCGGCAGGAGCGCCGCATTTCCTTGCCCGGAACGTCAAGGCATTCGTTGTCAACGCGGGCGACGGCGCGCACGAGCACCCGACCCAGGCGCTGCTCGACGCCTTCACCCTGCGCGAGAAACTGGGCGACCTTGAGGGCAAGCGGATACTGATTGTCGGTGACATTGCTCATTCCCGGGTTGCCCGCTCGAACCTGCTCTGCTTCACGAAGCTGGGAGCTAGGGTCGCGGTATGCGGACCGCCGACGATGATTCCACCCTTTGTCGAAGACTATGGCTGCGAGGTGTTCTACCGATTGGACCGGATACTGAACGAGGTAGACGTCGTGAACATGCTCCGGGTCCAGCAGGAGCGGATTACCGCGTCGAGCTTCCCGACCGTGCGCGAGTATCGGGCGCTTTACGGCCTGACTGCCGAGCGGCTGAAGAAGCTCGCGCCCGAAGTCGTAGTCACACACCCGGGGCCGGTGAACTGGGGCGTGGAAATGGATTTCGACGTGGCGGACTTCAGCTCAACCCTGATCCTGCCGCAGGTTACAAACGGCGTGGCGGTGAGGATGGCGGTGCTGTTCCTGCTGGCGGGAGGCGAACGGACGGACACGGACGAACACGGACGGGACACAGGACAGAAGGCGGAAGGATGAATCCGGAAGTCCTTAGGCACGTGTTGTTGCAGGGCGGGACGGTAATTGACCCGCAGGCGCGGACAGTGCGGCGAGCGGACGTGCTGATTGCCAACGGCCGGATTGAGAAGGTAGAAAGCAGCATACCGGAGGCCGATGGCGCGGAAGTGATTGACTGCAAGGGAAAGCACATCGCGCCGGGGTTCACCGACATGCATTGCCACCTGCGCGAGCCGGGACGCGAGGACGAGGAGACGATTGCCACCGGCACCGCAGCGGCGCTGGCCGGCGGATTCACGCGCGTCTGCCCGATGCCCAATACCGACCCCCCGATTGACACCGAGGCGCAGGTCAGGTTTGAGCTTCGCCGGGCAGAAGACGCGGACCGCGTGCGGGTCCACCCGGTCGGGTGCTGCACCAAGGGCAGGCAGGGCAGGGAGCTCGCGGAAATCGGGGCGATGGTTTCAGCCGGCGCGGTCGCGTTCTCGGACGACGGCTCGGCGATTGCGGACGCCCAAGTGATGCGCCGGGCCCTGGAATACTGCAAGGCCTTTGACGTGCCCGTAATATCGCACTGCGAGGTGGGCGAACTGGTAGAAGGTATCGCCAACGAAGGCCGGGTGTCGACGAAGCTTGGCCTGAAGTCGGCGCCGGACGTGGCGGAGTCGGCCCAGGCGGCGCGCGACATCCTGCTGGCCGAGTTCACCGGCTCCCGTCTCCACGTCGCCCACGTTTCGGCAAGGGCAACGGTCGACCTCGTCCGCTGGGCAAAGGGACGCGGGGTGCAGGTAACAGCCGAAACCTGCCCGCACTACTTCACGCTGACCGAGGATGCGCTCGCCGGCTTTGACGCCAACTACAAGGTCAACCCGCCGCTCCGGACTGAGGCTGACCGGCAGGCGGTGATTGCCGGGCTGGCCGACGGCACGATTGACGCGATTGCCACCGACCACGCACCGCACCTGAAGGGCGAGAAGGAGGCCGAGTTTGATGCCGCGCCGCCAGGCATCATCGGCTTCGAGACCGCGTTCAGCCTCGGCTACGAGCAACTGGTTCTCGGAAAGGTCCTGCCACTGACCGATTACATCTCCCTGCTGGTGACCGCGCCCCGCCGGATTCTTAACCTGCCTGCCGCTGCGGTCGCCGGTGGTTCCGAAGCCGAACTCGTCGTGCTCGACCTGAAGGCGGAGTGGACGTATGCCCCGGACCGGGTGCTTTCGATGTCCCGCAATTCGCCGTTCCTCGGCCGGACCATGCACGGCCGGGTCCTTGCAACCCTGCTCGGCGACCGTCTTTTCCGGTTCTAGTTCCCTTTCTGTTCCAGGAAACTACAGGCTTCAAGCCGCAAGCGCCGGCGCAGTCCGGACGGAGTTGTGGGTTTCTACTTCAGGGGCTTGAGCAAGCCGAAGCCGGCCGGGTTGTGTTCGAACGGAACCTGCCAGACCGCAACGTCCCTTGTCCGTGACTGGAACCGGCTCGCATTAATGCCCCACGATCCTTCGACGTTGCCGAAGTCAGACAGGGGGCATGACATCTCCACTGCCCAATAGTCCGCGCCTTTTCCCGTCGCCACCTGCCAGTTGCCGTTCCAGGAGTCGTCTTCAAGGCTGTCGCCATCGGCGAAACGACAAATCCGGTCCGCAATCGTACCGATGCTGTTGAACATAACCCGGTAGTAAGTCGCGGTGTCGGCTCCGGGCACCGGGTTTAAGAAGAGCAGCAAGTCCAGGTTGTCGTCTTCAGAGACCCTGCCGTCACGGACGGTGGCGTCGGTCTTGAGTTCGGCCAACCTGGAGTCGGTACAGCGGGCGGCGACATAAAGCAGGCTGTCGTCGCGCGCAATCCACACCGCTGTCGGCTCGACCTCTGAGACACCGCCGCTCCTGCCGCCGAAAGTACGCAGAGTCGGTTCGGCCTGCCAGCAACTGTCAGTCAACCGGCCGTCGAGCACGGGGCTTCGTGTGATGCGGAGCAGCGCGGCTCCGCGCCGAATCGGCAGGCTGCGGCTGATTGCGGTCTTCCTGCCCGGCGCGTACTCATACGGCGCGGAGAAGACGGGCAGCGGGTAGAGGCTATCGAGGGTCGTAAGGTTGAACTCGAACGCCTGAGCGATGTGGCCCTGCGGACTGATGCTAAATGTGATTTCGCGCGGCGTGATGCGCCAGGCGGTCAGGCTGTCGGACCATGACAGCTTGGCGGTCATTGCCGTGGCGGTGACGTTTCTTACAGTCAGCGGCAGCGAAGCGGCAACCGAGCCCGCGTACGGCACGGGCACGGCGTCGAGCGTGACCGCCTGTTTCTTTGCCAGTTCCAGCGCGCGGATTGACTCGTAGGTCACGGTGTCAGCAGGCAGCGGTTCATCCCGCCCCGGCTCCCGAACGATAACCCTCACCGTATCACCACTGACCCGGCAGAGCAGGTAGTTCTGGAACGCGCCGGCACCGAGATCGTCACCGGCCATGGTCCGGCTGCCCGAAGGGCCGACCTGGAAGTAACGAATGCTGTCCCAAGCATACGAGCAGCAGAAGCGGTCGCTGCCGGTGAAGACGTAGTCAATGCCCGAGGCCTTGAACTTCCCGTGCAGCAGTTCCATCCGCCCCCGGTCCAGCGCGTATCGCCAGTAGGGCCGGTGCATCAGGACAAAGGCGTGGCGGTACTTCCGGGTCTGGGTCAGCTCCTTGTCCAGCCAGCGCTGCTCGGTCAGCGGCAGAGACTCGGCCACGGGCCAGCGGCTGTTGTCGAGGAAGATGAAAATCGAGTTGCCGCGCTTGAACGTGCGTGCCGGTCGGCCGATACGTTTCGTGAAGACCGACTCGCTCGCGGGGTTCCAGATATCATGGTTGCCGGGAACGATGAAGTAAGGGATGCCGGTAGACCTGAGTTGTCCCGTAATCGTATCCCACTGCGCGTTGGTTGTCGCCGCGTCGGCGGCGTAGCCCTGGATCAAGTTGCCCGTACAAATGATGAAGTCCGGATTGAAGAGGGCGATTTCCGCGAGTATCTGATGGAAGACCTCGGGCTGGGCGTCACCGGCCCGGTCGCCGAGCACGGCGAAGGTGAACGGTTCGTTCCCGGCCGTGGCGATGGCGACTATCGAGAGCAGGCCGGCGAGAACCGGAATCGTCCTCACACCTGAGCGTAGCATGCAGACCGGCCCGGGTCAAACCGGCCGGCAGTGAAGACGCGCGTATCCGGCCCAAGCGGGGCCATGGGCACGGTCGGCAACGGCAGGGTGGTACAGGAGAGCAGGAGCGCCACCGCTGGTGGCGCTCCTGCAAGGATTCGACGCAACGGAACTCCATGTTCCGTCACGACCGGGTCCGGCTATCTCGCTCCGAACCGACCTGTGTGCCTCACGTCGTGATGGAACATCGGCCAGTCGGTCGCAGCCAGCGTGCCGCCCAAACGGCCGGCGATGGCGAAGATGCCGCCGTAGCCGGACCAGGTGGAGATGTAGATGATACCGTACCGGTCAACCACCGCCGATGGCTGGTTGTCAAGCGACAACCGCCGCGGACGATGATGCCCCGAGCCCTTCATGGACGGGACCGCCATCGCCACGACCCAGCGAGGCCCGCCGGTCGGATTGTCAATGTCGTAGGCGTAGAGCGAGTCGTCGCCCGCGACATAGATGATGTTGTCGGCGCAAAGCAGCGGCGTGCTGTTGATCGCTCTGAGGGAAACCGTAATCGGCCAGTCCGCCACCGGCATGTGGCTGTTCTGGTCAATCCGATAGAGCCTACCGTCGTCGCAGCCGAAGTAGATGTTGCCGTCGGGGCCGATGATCGGGGAAGAAGAAACGGAAAACAGTGAATCGGTTGCGTACGACCAGACGATACTGCCATCCTTGAGTGCGAACAGGTATCCGGCTTCCGTACCGACATAGACCGTCCCGTCCGCAGCGACGGCGGGTGAGGAGGTGATGCCGAGCGTATCGGCAGCGCGGATTTCCCAGCGCAGCGTGCCGTCGTCGTTCAGGGCGTACGCGTAGCCGTCGTAGTCGCAGCAGTAGATTGTGCCGTCCGCCCCGATGGCGGGCGAGCTCGTCATGTCCCGGCGCAGGGGATAGCTCCAGACCTCGGTCGCGCTCGCGCCGTTGTCAATCAGCTTGTGGATGTACTGGTCCTCGCCACCACAGTAGATGCCGCCGTCGTTGCCCAGCGCCGCCGTCGCGGTCATGCCGCTGTCGCTCGTGCCAAACCGCCAGTTGAAGGTGTCGCCGCGGCTGTCATCCGTGCTGAAGGCGTAGAACCCGCCGTTCTCATTGCCGACGTACCTCGTACCATCGTCGCCGATGGTGGCCGAGGAGTTGTACTCCTCCGGGTCAGGGACGGAGAACTGGTTGACAAGGAACGACTGGTACGCGTCAAACACACACAGGCCCTCGTCGTCATCCGTGCTGCCGCAGATAATCGCCGGCCAGGTGTTGCCTTCCCAGTGCGTAGTGCCGATTGCCGGCGAGGTAACGAATTCCGCCTCGTAGCCCCAGATAATCTCGCCTTCGGCGACCGTCTTGAAGGTCGTCGTTGCCAGCGAGTCGTTGGTCAGGCCGGTCTGGTCGAAGACGCGGACCTGCACGGTGTAGGTGTGGGTATCACCGGTCGGGGTCCAGGTGGCATAGCCCTCAGTGAAGCTCGGGAAGAGCGGAGACGTCACCGAATCGGTGCCATCGAAGTACCACCGGTAGTAGAGGCTGTCGTCGTACTCATCCCGCGCAGTGGCATAGAACCGGTACGCCGGGCCGCCGGCGATGCCGCGCAGCGGCGTATGCTTCGCGACTATGGTCGGGGCATACGGTGGCACATTCGGTGGCGGGTTTAAACTATCTACCGTCACCATCAGCGTGTCGGACCAGTCGGCGCTCCACTTGCCTTTCTCGTCTTTCGCGATCACCTTGACCGGATACACCCCGATTGCGCTCCAGGCATGAGACTGGGTAATCGTGTCGCCGGATTTGATGAGAGCAGTGGTGTCGGCAGTGCCGTCGCCCCAGTCAAAGGCGTAGAGCACCTTGTCCCTGTTCGGGTCGGTTGTCATCGAGACATAAGTGGCCGTGTTGCCGAACTTCACCAAGGCCGGGCCGCTGGGCTTTGCCGGAATCCTCGGGGCCTTGTTCGGGCAGCCCGCGACGATAATGAGGACTGCCAGCAGCGATACTGTCAATAACAGACTCTTGCGCATACTTCCTCCTGTCTGCGCCTTTGGGCCGGTGAGCCAGCCCGGTTTGAAGCCTGTGCGGGTCAATTCAGGAGAAAAGATACATCCCCTCCAGCCAGAGTCAATAACTGAAGGGAAACGGCGGTGGCGGTGAGTCGTTGACGGAGCGCCCGGGGTCGCTTGCGGGAGACTATCGCGGACCGGGTTGACCTTAGGACCAGCCGTTCCGTCCTGCCGGAGCGCCCGGGGGCTTTCGCCGCCCTTTGACAACCGCGGCCGGGAGCATACCATAGTTCGGATGACACGCGTGCTGTTCCGGTTGGCGTCGATGCTGCTCATGCCGGCCGTGAGCCTGGTCTTGGCCGCGGGCGACCACGTGGGAAACAGCCCTGCCGGGCCGGCCTTTGCCGATACCATCGAAACCTTCGACGACGCCGACCTGCAGTTGCGGTCGTTTCCGGGCGAGGACATGCAGCCGGATTCATGGACTCTGGACGCGGTCAACACCTACCACAACTCGCCGTATTCGCTGAAACTGTACGGCAATACCTGGAAGCTGGAGAGCGTCGCGCCGAGGAACCTGGATACCGGGGACGTGTGGCAGGTGGCGATGTACACGGAGAGCCTGGGTGAAATTCAGGGGTTCGGACTGGTGACGCCGAGCGAGACCCTGCTCTACTCGTTTGCCGGGACCGAGATGGTTGACCCGCAGCGGTGGATTCCGGTGTACCAGGGTGCGTTCGCGCTCCGGGCGTGGAACGTGTACGAGTTGCCGGTGGGCCAGGACTGGCTGGCCCGGTTCGGGCATCTGCCGACCATCATCGGGCTCGTGTTCATCAACGACAAGGACACGGGCGCGCGCGCCAAGGTCAATTTTGACGAGATAATGGACATCACGAACGACCGGCCGGTCGCCCCGCAGGTAGAAGTAACGCACACGCTGGGTGGAGTCTTTCGAGGCGCGGGCGGGCAGGACAGCGTGCCGGTACAGTTTCACAGCCGGGTCATCGACCCGGACAGCCGGGACCACCGGTACTTCTGGTATTTCGGCGACGACTCAACGAGCAGCGACTCGAATCCGAGCCACACCTACCTGGTCGAGGACAACCACGACTACACGGTGCTGCTCGAGGTCGAGGACAGCACCGGGCTATGGGGCAGAGCCTCGTGCCGAATCCACGTTGACCCGGGGCCGACGTCCTTCCCGGTGAAGATGAACTTCACCGGCGACATTATGCTCGCGCGCCGGTATGACAACCCGGGCGGGCTGATTGACTCGCTCGGGGTCAATGCGATATTTGACCCGACCCTGCCGTGGCTGGGCAACGCAGCCGACATCACCGTGGTCAACCTGGAGGGTCCGATTACCGCACAAGGGACTCGCCACCCGACCAAGCCAATTGTATTCCGGGGCAAACCGAGGAACACGGCCGGGCTGGCGCACGCCGGCATCGACGTCGTCTCACTCGCCAACAACCACATCATCGACTATGGCCTCGCCGGGATGCGCGAAACGCAGGAGAACCTCGCGGCGAACCGCATCGCCTATTCGGGTGCGGGGGCGAACTCCGACGAGGCGTACCAGCCGGTGTTCCGGCAGCAGTCCGGGGTCAATATCGCGTTCCTTGCGGCCTGCGACCGGAACGGCCAGTACGACAACTACCAGCCGTACCTCGATGCCGGGCTGAACAAGCCCGGGTTTGCCATGCTCGATACCTATCACCTGCGCCAGCAGATACGGGCGGTCGAAGACGATGCTGACGTTATTGTAGTCGAGCTGCATACGGGCGAGGAATACGAGCCCGCGCCCGCGCTCGGGCGCGGGAATGACCAAGGACTAAGGGGAAATGACGAAGTTCGGAAGGCGAATGGCGGATGGCGAATGGCGAGAGGCGAATCTGAGGATGAGTTCTACTCGCCATTTGCGCTGTTTCCGGCGCCGGGGGATACCGAGGAGCGGCACCGGGCAATCGACGCCGGCGCTGACCTGGTCGTCTGCCACCACCCGCACGTGCTTCAGGGGTTCGAAGTCTACCAAAGCAAACTGATTGCCCATTCGCTCGGTGACTTCACGTTCGACCTCAACTACCCGGAAACCTACCCGACCGTGATACTGAACGGCGCGATTGACGCGACCGGGTTTTACGATTATTCGCTCACCCCGGTCTACATCGACGACTACATCCCGGTCCGGGCGCGGGGCGAACTCGGAGTCCACATCCTCGACTACCTTGCCCGGCGGTCGCGGGACCTTGGAACTTACGTCATTACTAATCGGGACAGCGTCAACGCGAGAATCATCCTCGATACCACGGCGCTGCCGCGCACCGTCTACCCGCAAAGCGACGAACTCCAGTTACGGGAGGAGAGCGGCTATTGGGTTTCCGGCCCGCTGCGCCTGCCGCGCAACGGCAGCCTGTCATCCGTCGTCTCTGCCACGCCTTCCCGGAACTGGCAGTTCCGGGTTGGGCGCGAGATGCTCTGGTTCGGCAACATGGAAGACGAAGGCTCCACGCTCTGGCTGCTCAACCAGGCCGGCGAAGGCTATGACACGGTTACGTATCGCGGCCGCCGGTCAATGCGACAGGTGCGCGCGCCGGGGAGCAGCGCGATTACCACCAACCTCGAAGAGCGGATAGTCTGCTACTCGGACTCGACCGGGTACACGCTCTGCGCCCGGCTCAAGACCCAAAATGCGGAAAGCGCCGGCGCCGCGGTCGAGTTCTACGGGAACCGAACCGGCGGCAGCCCAATCGGCTCAAGCGACTTGGGCACCCAGGTCTCAGGCACGACCGACTGGACTTTCTACTACAACAACTTCACCCCGGCCGCCAACACGCAGTACTTCGACGTCTGGTTGACGAGCGAGGCGCCGTCCGCCGGCGACGGCTATGCGTGGTTCGATGACGTCAGTGTGATTGAATGGGAGGATTGGCAACCGCTTTCCGGCCCGACGAGCATGCAGCACCCGAACGACCTCTACTGGGTTCAAATCCGGGCCGATGCAGCCACCGCAAGCGCCACGCTCTCCTACGAAGAGACCGACTTCAGCCCGCCGACGAACGTCGCTCAACTCACGGGCCGCGGCCCGATGTTCCGTTCGTTCCAGACCCGCCCGAACCCGGCTCGGTCCGCCGCGACGATCCGGTACAACCTAGGCGCGGCGACCCGCGTAACCTTGAGAATCTACAACGTCCTCGGACAGGAAGTCAGGACGCTTGTAAACGGCAGGCAGCCGAAAGGTCTGAGGGACGTCACGTGGGACGGCACTGACAACCGAGGGACGACTCTCGGCGCCGGCACGTATTTCTGCACGCTGCAGGCCGCCGGCCGGGCCCAAACGAAACAGATCGTTCTCCTGAGGTGAACCGACAGACCGGACACGACCCGGAATCCCCGGCGGATTCCGGTCATGTCCCTTGCTGGGTCTATTTCAGTAGCGCGGGGGCGCCTCGCGGTAGCATCGTTCCGAAAGACAGCGTCTGCATTTCGCCCAACGACCGCGGGTTCATGTTCGCGGACGGCGTGTACGAGTTCATCCGCAGCTATGGAGGCAGGCTGTTCCGGCCGGACGAGCACCTGGCGCGGCTGAAGCACAGCCTCGACGCAGTGAGGATAGACTCAAGCGGTATTGCGGCGCTGAAGCCCATCGCGCTGGACCTGCTCAAGCGCAACGGACTGGCTGAAAGCGAAGCCTCCGTCTACGTCCAGATAACCCGCGGTACGTGCCGCCGCGCGCTGGTCGTGCCGGAGGCGCTCATGCCCACGGTGTACGTCGAGGCGAACCCGCTCGAAGGGCGGCCGGACAGAGACGGTCAGGGCGTGTCGGTAGTCACTGTTCGCGACGTCCGCTGGTCCCGGTGCGACATCAAGGCGATCGGCCTGCTGCCGAACGTGCTTGCCCGCATGCAGGCGACTGAAGCAGGCGCGGCTGAGGCAGTCTTTGTGCGCGACGGCGTGGTGACCGAAGGCACCCACACCAACGTGTTCGGAGTGCTTCAGGGCACGGTGCACACGCACCCGGCGGACAATCACATCCTTGCCGGCATCACGCGCTCGACCGTGCTCGAACTCTGCTGTGAACTGAAGATTCCAGTGTCCGAGACGGGAGTTCCCGAAGCCCGCCTGCCGCTGCTCGACGAACTGTTCCTGGCTGCCACGACTACTGAAGTACTGCCGGTTCTTCGCGTGAACAGCCGGCCCGTCGCCGACGGCAAACCCGGCCCGGTTACGCAGCGTCTCCAGTCTACTTTCCGCGGGTTTGTCGACGTGCTTCTGTCGAAAACAGAATCCGGTCAGCGGCAGGGCTGACCTCGGGCGAGGCCGCAGCCCACCCGCGTCCACAACTCGAAGACAGCCTCCCGTCGTCCGCCAAACGGAACGCGACTGGCGCCCGACGCCTCACAGCTTTCCGCTCACGGCCTACCAGATCGGCGTTGGCGGACACCGGGAAGACTAACGGCGGCGCCGAGGCGCCGCCGCCGATTGTGTAAGTCTCTTTACCTTACAAACTTATCGGGCCCGGCCACGAATTGATCCTTACAGCTTGCCGCGCAGAAGTAATACGTTTTTCCATTGTGGTCGTAGCTGCACGCGGCATTCTCTTTAGTTACAGTCATACCGCAGACCGGGTCGAGGTTGCCCTCTTCGTGCTTGTGTTCGTCTTTCATTCAGTCCTCCGCCTTATTTGACTGCCGGCAGCAGGCGCGGGGTTCGATTCAGGCCGTCTGGTGTTCGGCCAGCCAGCGTCGAACCTCGGGCAACCAGGCATCCTTGATGTCGGCCGCGACCCAGCGGCCGACAATCTTGTCCCCGTCGGTGGCGACCACGAGCGGCGGTGTGTCGGTCCAGTCAAACCACGCGAAGTCGGCCAGATTCTCGGGTGTGGCCGCAGTCCCTTCGACGTACCTGACGTCAGGCACGACGCCGGCCCGGCTCAGCACGGCCTGGGCCTTCTTACAGAGCTCACAATTCTCCCTGGCAAATACCTGAAAATTCAACTTGTCCTCCGGTTACGCGATTGGGATTCAAAACTACTCCTCCCACACGCGAAATCAATAGTCTTCATCACTGAAGCCCGTCAACCAATTCCGGGCCGCGCGGCTCCGCCTCCGCCCTCTGTATTGGTCGGTGTTTCCCGGCGCAGACCGGAAGAACCTACAACTTGTGCCAGCGCCTTGACTCGAGTTCCCCCATCGACGGGGGTTGGGGTCAGGCGGGCGGCTTGACTGCCCGGCGCGGATTGGATAGCATTTCGTGTTGAGGCGCGTTTAGCCAACCGCCGCATGCGCGGCGATAGGAGGAACGCTATGAAGTCCGTCATGGTCATAGGAACCATTGTTCTCTTCGCAGCTACCCTGTCCGCATTGCCGGGCTACACCGGCTATTCAGGCGCCCCTGGTACGAACGGTACCTGCGCCTCCAGTTGCCACGGGCCGTCCGGCGGCAGCGTCGAGGTTGTCGGGTTTCCTGCCGCCTATGAGCTCGACTCATCCTACGTCATCAGCGTGGTTCACCGCGGCGGTCCGTCCATCAGCAACTTCAACGCCTCGGTGCGCATCGACTCCACTTCGCATACCGCCGGCACGGTTACCGCCGGCTACCGGACCGCGACGTACAGCACCGGCAACGAACCCAACGGCGTCCATCTCTCCAGCGGAGGTCAGGATTCCTGCACGTTCACCTGGCAGGCGCCGGACTCCGCTGTCGGCGACGTGAAACTCTACCTTGCCGGGCACCAAGATGCCTACGGCGGGCCGAATACGGAAATCATCCTGACAGCGTCATTGGCGACCGGCGTCAGTGAGGGCGCCGGCCGACCCCTCGGCCTCGCGCTCAGGCTCGAACCAACCATCGCGGCCGGCCGGGTCGGAATCCGGCTGACGGTCCCGCCCGGCTCACATCCGTCGCTGCGGGTCGTCGACCGCGGCGGGCGGCTGGTGGCGAGGATTGCGGTCCCGTTATCCGGGCAACCGATTGTCTGGCTGCCACTTGACCGCGATGGCCGCCGCCTCGCCGCCGGCGCATATCTTGTCGTGCTCCAGAGCGGCGGCGAGCGATTGGTACGCAAGCTGGTTTTGAAGTAGGTCTCGCTGGTTAATCTATTGCGCCGGGGCGGGCCTGTGCTTGCCTCGGCGCTGGTTATTACCGCGGCCGTCGCGAGCCTGTTCGGGCCCGGGCCAGTGCAGCGGCTGGTCGGCTCAGCGTGGTTCCTTGCTGCCGTCGGCGCGGTCGCCCTCGCAAGCCTGCTCGCCGCCCTGCTTGCGCTCAAGCACCGCTCGAGGCCCGGCGCCATCCAACACCTGGGACTGGTGATTGCCCTCGGCGGCGTTGCCGTGAACCAGACCATGGCCCGCAGCGGCTACCTGTTCCTGGAGCAGAAGGCTGGAGCCAGCAACGTCTTTCTAGGCCGCGACTTGCGCCGAGTCGAAGAACTGCCGGAACCGCTGGCCCTGGATTCGGTAGGCTCCGTCCTGGCGAGAGCTTTCCGGCCTGCGCCGGTTGCCTGGGTCACGGCAAAGGGGAAAGGCGAAATGTCCAAGGGCGTGACCTACAACCAGCCGCTCAAGGCTGCCGGCAGGCAATTCCTGCTCATGCAGACTGTCGAACCCGGTTTCCTCAACGAGTACGAACTCGCGCTGGACGGGGAAGAG
>CAZQZR010000094.1:0-12847 GCA_964597845.1 uncultured bacterium
GCGCGAGCTCGCGCGCCACTGGCGCAGCCGCAAAGGACGGGACCTCGCGTTCCACCTCGAACTCTGCGTCAGGAAGTGGGTCCATCTCGGTCTCGAACCCCGCACGCTCCAGTTCCTCATCTGCGAGGCACATGAACGCCTCAAGGGCAAGGAGAATTCAGAAGTCAGAAACCAGAGTGCAGAAACCAGAAGTACGGATGCCCGGCCCGGAACGGAACAATCTGCGGAATCTGCGAAATCTGTGGATGTCCTCTCCGGCTTCGCGTCCGCTTCGACCCCGACCCCCGACCCCCAGCCCCTGACCCCTGACATTGAAACCGCCAAGGACGCCAAGATCGCCAAGGCCGAACCGGGCGGGGACATGACCGAAATCGGCTCGGAGATTTCGGATCGTGTCCCAAGCCCCGAGACACAATCTGCGGAATCTGCGAAATCTGTGGATGTCCGGTCCGGCCCGGGTTCCGACACTGGACTCCTCGAATCCTCGACTCCTGGAGCCCTAGCATGATTACCAAGGACACGCGCCGTCTCGCCGCGGTGGACCGAGCTACCCGGCGCTACGCTGTCTCGCTTCGGCAGGGGTCAAACCCCTGCCGGGCCGACGGCAACTCAGAAAGTCAGACCGAGAACTTCCGCGACGCCTGTGAGCGGACCAGTCTCCGCTATGCGCAGATCAAAGAGGTACTCTGCGACGCAGGCATCTCTCCCTGCCTGTTTATCATCTATCGCAGCTTCGGCCTGCACGTGGACAAGCTCTTCCGCGACTACGCCGGCGAAACTCTCCGCGAACGCGCCCTCGACGCGATGCTGCGGTGGCAATGTTATGGCTGCAGCCCCACCGTCCTCCAAGCGATCGTGAAGTCGGTCTTTGCTTTGGATGTGCCGAATCCGCCCGAAAGCTGTAAGCTGTGAGCTGTCGGCTGCAGGCTGTCGCGCTACGGCTGCGAGCCGGAAGTGCTCAAGACGATCTGCAGACAGGTCTTCGCTCTAGAGGTAGGCTAGCCCAGTGGGTATGTATAAGGAAAACTTATAATATAGCTTGACAGCATCGCCTTTTCAAGGATATAATATGCCAGATGAGACCGCCCCGGTGATGAGATGAAAACAGACTACCCCGCTCAAATCGCTGACCGGCTGAGATTGGCTCGGGAAGAGCTCGGGCTAACGTTGGAGCAGGCTGCGCAGGAGACCGGATTCAACAACTACCAGACCGTCTCCAGTATCGAAAAGGGAGAGCGGTCGGTCAAGGTCACGGACTTGGTCAGATTCGCCCAAGCCTACGGACGCAGCATCGACTTCTTTCTTGCTCCCGAAGCACCGGTTCCAAAACCTGCGGTCCGCTGGCGTGGCGGCGAGAATGTTGCGGACCGGCCAAAGGCCGAACGGAGGTTCCTCCAATTCTGCGAAGACTACGCTCGGCTGGAAGAGCTCGCCCGCGTGAAACCCGCCGGCCTGCCCCGGACCTGTGCGTCGCCTCCTGCCACGTTCGCGGATGCTGAAGCGCTGGCCCAGGCCACGCTCAAGCTGATGGAGCTGGGTAGCCGGCCTGCGCTCGCGCTCAGAGACGTGCTGGAGGGCCAGTACGGAGTGAAGGTGCTGGTCGAGTATGCTGCGGGAGGTTCCGCCGCCTGCACACAGGGCCGGTTCGGTACGGGCATATTCATCAACGGTGCCGATGCGCCATGGCGAAGGAACTATGACATCGCCCACGAGCTCTACCACCTGCTAACGTGGGATGCGCTGGCCGCACTCCCGGAACCGGGGGTCGGCCCCATTGATGAGCAGTACGCCGACTGCTTTGCCTCTGTCCTCCTGCTGCCGTCCGACATCGTCCGGGCCGAATTCAAACGCAGGGTCGGTCCCGGCGGGCTGCAATTCGCGGACGTGGTTACGATGGCACGCGAATTCGGCGTCTCAACCCAGGCTCTGCTGTGGCGTCTCGTCAACCTAAATCTGGTCGACAAGGACTCGGTCAAACTGGCTCTCGCAAACGAGACCCTCAAACAGACGGATCGAGCTGAGCGACGGAAAGATAGCGACCAGTGGCAGGTCCGCCAGTCGCTACGCTTCGTGTCGCTGGCCTTCGAGTGCTTGCAGAACGGCACGCTATCGCGGGGCAGATTCGCTGAGATGATGGGTATCAGGCGCGGGGAGATAGGGCAGTTCCTAGCCGACTACGGCTTCGACGAAACAGGGGACTACACTGGTCAGGTTAGTGCTACTTGACGCCGATGTAGTTATCCGGCTCTTCGAACTCGGAATCTGGGAGAAGCTAGTCGATCATACCCGCATAACGCTCGCACAGCAGGTCTATGACGAGGCCGGGCACCACTACGACCCAGACACGATGGCCAAAAAGCAGATAAACCTCCAGCCCTACAAGGACCGTGGACTAATCGACATTGTCGAATGCGATGCGGCCGAAGCCGCGCAGGTCCGTGCGAAATGCTGCCGCTTCGCCGAGTTGCACGCGGGCGAGCTGGAGTCGCTCACGATTCTCTGCCGGCCTGGACAGAATGCGCTCTTCTGCACAGCGGATGGCGGCGCAATCCGAGCCGCGGTCATGCTCGATGTCACCGACAAGGTCGTCTCGGCCGAACAACTCCTGCGCCAAGTGGGGCTCGGTCGTAGCTTCGAGAGCCAGGAACTCTGGCAACTCTCGGAACGCCGATTCCTCCGTGTGGTCAAACAAGCCGGCATAGACAAGGTCCAGGGCCTCGGCTCAGACCTTCAGACCTGAACTAGACCAACTTCGACAAGCTCTTCCGCGACTACGCCGGCGAAACTCTCCGTGAACGTGCCCTCGACGCGGTGCTGCGGTGGCAATGTTATGGCTGTAGGCCGGATGTACTCACGACGATCTGTCTGAAGATCTTCGCTCTGGACGTTGACCGTAAGCTGTAAGCTGTGAGCTGTTAGCCGTTGGCTGTCGGCTGCAGGCTGTCGCGCTACGGCTGCAAAACGGACGTCCTTGCGGAGATATGCCTGAAGGTTTTCGCGCTGGACCTCCTCCCCAAGCCGTGAGCCGTGAGCCGTTGGCTGTCGCGCCCGCCACGGCTAACCGCTAACTGACTAACTCCTAACCTGCTGCTTGAGGTGAACCAGAGCCGCGCTCGCTGCGCCGTTCGTCAGGAATTGTTTATCGCGTCCCCGGAATTACCCTGTTTATCCACTGCAGCAGGTCGAAGTGGATGGGTACAGACGAGCTTTCGGTCTTGGCGGGCGGCTTTCCGCCCGGGTGTCGGGTCGGTTTCTTCATCTTCACGTTGAACTCCTCCTCGGGATTTGTCTTACCTGACGACGATTCTAGGACTCGCGGGCGGGCGTGTCAAACAGGCGCGCAGCGCCAGGCATCTTTGATTGTGTCAGCGGAATTCCGCCCGCCAGTCCCCCGTCACGAATGCCCTCGCAGTAGTGGCTTGATCGTCGGCCATGTTCTTTCGATTAGAGTCTTCATTGCTTCAACGACCGCAGGAACCTCTTCAATGACTGGCGCTTCGTTTGCGTATGGAATCGCATACAGAGCGGACGCCCAGTGCTTGCCCCAAGGACTAGTAGAGAAAGGCCAGGGCTGTCCCTTGCCAATCTCGCCGGACCTACTCCGGAGAGCTTCGAGCAGACGAAGGTTCTGTTTCAGGTCGTCGTGCTCGAAGTGCAGTGCGACGTCTATCTGTTTCCCTGGACGCTTGCGAACCTCCCACTCGTAATGTAGAAAGCTCGTGCCCACTGGTATCTGCAGATAGGACCACGGGCGACGTTGGTTGACGTGAAACGGGGTTCCAGCCACGACCAAGTCCAAAGCATTGAACTTGGCGGCGACGGCTTGCCAGAACCTGGCGTGGGGTGATTGGGTCTTGGACGGGCGCTCAGACTCGATGTCGGCGTCACCTGGGTCTTTCGGGAGCCTCCATAGAGTCTTGAGGTTCGTACTGCCCACATGCTCGTCGTCATGATTGCCGCGTCGCTCGGATCTTCGCAAACTGCCTAGCGCCTCTATGCTGGTACTGCGGTCATCGGCCACACCCCACCAAGCCTCGAATAGATCGACAACCTGGCGGGCTTCGTCGCCCGTCACCTCAGCGCAGACTTCATAGCGCTTAGCGAACGCGGTATGAGTCAGATTGGCGGAGCCGAACACCGCTTTCCCGTCGCCGACGTACAGCTTCGCATGCAGACCGCGCAGACTTCTTACCCTGCCGTGCCGTGCAAAGGCACGCAGAGTCTCTGTGTTCAGGAAATCCGGGTCTTCGATATCGACAAGCACTCGTAGGTCGCGGACCGCGCCGGTAAGCCAATGCTTTCCGGTCAAGCAGCGCACCGTGGCAAGGCCGCCGATGTATGGTGCCGCCAGCCACAGCCGCTTCCTCGCCTGCTCGCATATCGAACGAACCGCTATAGCCAACTCCGTACCATGCAGTATCTTCAATCCTCCCTCCAGACTCTCAGTTCCTATGCTTATCCCGGTCATTCCCCGAAAAACTCCTGCTTCTTTTCGTAGCGGCCCCGGATATCCCAAGTCACGTGCAGGCTACTCCCCGCCGTCGCGTGCTTCGAGCATGAACCGCCGATGCGCCTCAGCAATCGCATTCCGTTCCTCGTCTAGCTGGTTTGTTGTACCGGCGCTTCTTGTTCAGTCGTGGGACGATGTAATCCTCCAACTCCGCGCGACCCAGGGGCAGTTCCAGATAGGCGACCTTCATGTGTTTCTGCATCCATGCATGCGCCTTGGTTCTGACGGCTGTACGGAACTTGCCCGGGTCCATGGTCCTCCTTCTGCGCCATAGGCCCCGGTAGTGGCGTTCCACAATGTGGCGCGGCAGTGGATGGTTGTGGATACTACCAAGCTCCGCCAACCGCTCTTGGATGTCGGCCGACTCGCCCACATAGGCAAGTTTCTGGTCTTCGAATACGAGGTAGACACCATTCTTCTTCACTCGGGGGAGCACTTGCCTCGCCCAAACGCGTCCGAATCCGATGTCATGTCTATTGGCACCTCGAAGGCGCGAGTAGCAGTCGCCTAGAAATGCGGTGCGCTGCTTGTCGGATACAGAGCCGAACCACTTGGCATTCATGCGTTTGGTGTGTTCTCGTCCTTCTCCTCGACCATGAACGGACGACCCGACATGAATCGGCGTTTGTACTCACGCGCCCAGCACGTCCGAAACGCCGCCTCAGTTTGCGGCGTGGGCGCATTCGGATCGAACCCCGACTCCTCAAGGCAGTACTGCCACGTCAGCCTAATCATCTCGCCAGCCTGGGCGCGCCTTGCTTTGTACACAAGACGGTCCCAACACGGCCTCACTAGATCCGGCTTGTCGCCCGACTTCGGGAGGTACGACCGGTCGATCAGTTGCTGCGGCTCGATGTCTGGGCAGGCTGCCAGTGTCTCGAACCGGTCGGCGGCGGACGAGTCAAGCGGGTTGTTCCTCATTGTGATGCTGTGCGAGACCGCCCCTGAATACCGCCGAGTAAGCAGCGCCGAGTACATCATCGACCCGAGGACGGTGGCGAAACCCACAACCGTGTGACGACTCGCGTCGAAGTGCAGCACGAGCATGTTCGTGAAGTCGCCTAGTTCTCGGTAGAACTGGGATCGCACTTCATGGGCACAGAGCGGGAATCTGGGGCCACCATCGAAGATGAGATCCTCGATCTCGGAGAAGTCCGCTCCGATTCCCTTCCTTCCCAAGTGGTCGCATGCAAGTGTGTAGAGCATCTTGGCGGCGGCTCTCACCGGCTTGGGTCCGCCCATCTCCTGCCTCCAACTCACGATGGGTAGTTCAGTTCCGACTGCCATGTTCTCCATGGCCTTCTTGCCGCCGGGTTGTTTCTCAATCCATGGGCGCATCTGGTCCACTTGGCTCAGTGGCACAATAAGAACGTCGTGATGTTCACCGCTGTCTGTCCTCAGGGTCTTCTTCCAACGCGGCCCGGGCCTTCCGATGCGCCACTGTCCATCGGCCACGACAGGGTCTCCATCCAAGTCGGTGAACTGCAGCTTCGGAACTTCACGCCATCCGCTCAGGCCAAGAAGGAACCTGACAATGTCGTACTGCTCGACGAGGGCCCTGTCGAGATCCGAGAGAGAGTTGTCGCACGCTGCGCAGAACACCGTCGTGGGTGTGTACTTGCCCCCAAGCCCTTTGGGAATGACGTGCGCTTCTCCGCCCGAGTCAAACGTCTGCTTGCACTTCCGGCACTGCATGTCTGTCTAGTCCGGCGGCAGCAACCTCAACTAGAACTCATCGAATGGGCCGAGGCCGGAGACGCCGCATGGCTCTTCGACCGCTTCGTTGACTTCACGTTGTATCGCAAAGCGGCTCGATTCGCCTATGCGCGTGATGATGAAGGCCGTTCCCATCCGATCCCCAACCTACAGCCCATACAGCGCCTTGACGTGGTCATCTATCTCGCGCTCAAGCTCGGCCACGCGGGCGGCGGAGGCGGGCGGAAGAGGATAGCCGTGCTTCTTGAACTCAGCGAGGATGGAGTCAACGAGCTTCACCAACACTTGCTGCTTGCTCTTAGGAATAGGTGCGATGGGCAGCTGCTTCCAGTCGTCAGGGTATACTCGCATCTTGCTGCGTTTCCTCCGGCTCAGCCACTCTGCCGAGTAGCCCGAATTCATGATGGCCAGCAGGTACTTTGACTCGTATTGGCGCGACAGATCTTCCATTTGCTCGCGATACATGCTGGGCGGTGCATCGTTTCGTCTGCACTCGTCGCGGTACTTCGCTGACTTGCGGATGGACTTGTTGCGGACTCCGGCGAGGTAATGCCACGGCACGAGAGACCACGCGGAGTGATTGTGCAGGAGGCGCGCGGAGTCGTATGCCACCTTGGGCGTAGAACCGGAGAGGTCCATGGAGATGAACTTCTCAGGAACCTCGTACATCTCGGGAAATGTCGGCCGGCTGCATAGTTTGGGTGCTCGGAGCGAGCCGTACTCCAGATAGAGCACGCGACGCACCACCCACTTGGTCATGTACTTACCTTCCATGAAAGGCTTCGGGTGAAGTCCGTCTTGATGTTCAGATATCAGGTCATCCTTTGTGAAATGCACCTTACCAGTAGGATCCTCGCTGTGCAGGACCATTCCCTTGCTGACGTAGCAGAGGTGCGAAAGCGGCACGAACCCGGGTTGGCTGACTTCTACGCCACGGGCGTCGGGCCTGAACAGCGCGGAACCCATCTCGACCTGCGGGGTAGCCGGAAGCAGTTCGCAGTTCAACTCAAACTCGTCGCGGGTCTTGCCCCAACGGCGCGCACGGACGGGAACATGCGAGGCTGGTGGAGGTGTCTTTGCGAAGTGCAGAATGGTGTTGCTGACCCCGGCGTCGAAGAGCGGAATCTCGGAGCAGAAGTCAATGCGCTCGATACTCGCGTGTTCCAGAAAGAACTCGTGGGACCTACTAGCGTACTTGGCTGCGTTGTAGGCGTCGGGGATAATGTACACCATCTGGCCGCCGGGCCTCAACAACTGGAAGGCGCGCTCAAGGAACGGGACGTACAGGTCCCATTTCTCGTAGAGCGTCTTGTAGATGCCGCTGTCGAGCAACTCGGCCCGATAGGCCTTCCAGCGGGCGATTTCCTCCTGCCTCAACTTCTCCGTGGTGACGTGCTTGAACTGGGCGTCGGCGCGGACATATGGCGGGTTCGCCAACACTATGTTGTAGCCACCATCAAGAAACACCTCGGCAAACCTGACCGGCCAGTCGAAGAGTAACGGAGAGTGCTTGAGTCGCCACCAGGTGGCAATCGACTCCCTTAGTTCTAAGGTCTTGGTGCGGAGTATTGCTTTCTGTGGCCCGTGCGCAGTCAGGAAGGCGGTCTTGGCAGAGATATACTCACTCACAACACCCACGTCAAGGAAGCCGGCCTTTGTGCCCTCAGGGCTCCGGCCTGTCAGGCTATCGCCCACTTCGACCTTGAAGTCGAGGTTGGGCAGTGGTTCGACCTTCCTTACGTCAGTTTCCTCGCTGTCCACCACCAAACTGAGCCAGAGGCGGAGTCGAGCGATGTTGACCGCGAAGTCGTCCAAGTCAACCCCGTACAGGTTTCGCTGGATGATGCGGAGCTTGAGGTCGTAGTCCTTCTGCGGCTCCTTTAGTTTGTCGCTGAAGAGCGTCCGGTAAAGCCCAACAAGCTCGTGCAGCATCGTGACAAGGTACGCACCGCTGCCACATGCCAGGTCGCAGATTCGCACCGAATCCAGCGCTCGCACAATGTCGGCTGAGTCCGCGACCGACAACTCGGTCACGTCGTGGTCGTAGACCAGAGCCTCAGCGATCCTGTAAGCGCCGTTCTTGAAGCAGACACATGCGCCGGTCAGGTAGCGAACCAACGCCTCGCGGCACATGAACCCGACGACAGGACGCGGCGTGTAGTAGCTGCCGGTTTCGTGCCGGCCGGTGACGAGTCGCTCGAAGATGGTGCCGAGGAGTTCGGGGTCGAGCGCGACTTGAACATCTAGAGGCGTGCTTTCTTCGATGGTGAAGTTGTAGCGCGAGAACAGGTCTTCAAGGACGGCCTTGAAAACCGGGCTGGGCAGGCGGGGAACACGGCCCAAAGCCTCGAACTTGAGGTCGAGTTCGGAACGCTCGAATAGACCTCCGTTGAGGAATGGCGCTTCCCAACTGATCTTGGGGTCGCCACGCTTCGGCTGCCTGCGCGCCTCGGCCGGGTTGCAGAGGACCTCAAAGAACAGGTGGGTCAGGTACTCGTCATAGAAGCTGATTGGCGGGGTGTAGTTCTGCGCCCGGTCAAAGAGTGTCAGGAGATAGTCGCTCTTGCCACCGAGCCAACTCTTCTTCTGCAGGAACCAGCAGAATAGCAGTCGGTTGAGCAGAAGCTGAGTGAACTTGTGGGCATCGGCATCATCGACCAGAATCTTCTTGACTGCGGGCTTCACTACCTTGTAGAAGCAGTGCTCATACTCCTCAAAGAACTGCTTAGTCACAGCCTCGACACTGAAGGCCTCTTCGATTCGGTCCAGGCCCGGGTCGGAGGCATCGTCTTCCAAGAACGGCAGGAGCCGGGCTTGCGCCGTGTGGCTGCCTTCGCCCTTACCCACGGAGTAGGAGAAGCGCTTGGTGGGGGTAATGTCGGGCTTGGCGATGACCCGGCCGCGCGCAGTCTCACCCAGCCGATAGGCCAGTTTCACGAGCGAGAAGCGCCAGGTGTCTGCATCCGGTGGTACGAATGCCACAAGGGCAGCGTCGGCCGTTCCACCACCCGTGCCTTGGCTCAGGTAATGACCTATGAAGTTGCGCTGCATGGCTCGCGCACGATGCAGCGAAGTCTCTTTGTGGAGCCGAGCCACCAGCACATCGAGGCGGCTGTGAAATGGGTCTTCGTAGGAGCCCAGGCGCTCAAGGGAAGCGACATAGGGCTGGAAGGCGGCCGGCAGTTGAGACGCGCTCAGCGTCAGCGTTGAATCCTGCACCCGATTCAGCAGGTTCTTGGTGAAGCCTCGGAACCGGTCACGGTTGAAGGGCTGCTCAAGAGTGTCGCGAATGAGCCGGACGGCCTGGTCGTGGGTCATCTACTCGGCTGCAAGATACTCGGAGAGTATGACCTCGCGGGGGTGCTTCTCCTCTGCCCTCGTCTGCATGCGGCGTGAGAGCGTGTCGAACGGCAGGATGTGCTTGAGCTTCCCGAGTGCGCGCAGCGGGTCGGGGGTGCCCTGAATTGCCGACTCCAGTGCTTCCTTCAGTCTGCGGGCGGTCGGCTTGGAGATAGAGCCCTCCTCTAGCTGCTCGCGCAAGAGCTTCAGGTATGCGAGGTCGTCGTCCGTGTAACCTTGGTACTTGCGGAGTTCGTCTATCTTCAGGATGCGCAGGACCTGTACGGATGGGTCACGGGAACCGGCAGCGCCTGCTTCGGGCTGCTCGTCCGGCGTGGCTTCGTCAAACGCCGCCCGGTTCGCCTTCAGCAACGAATGGAAGTCAGGGCCGAGATTGACGCGCGGTGTGGTCTCGGTCGCTTCAAGCTTGCCGGCAGCAGTCATGAAGTCGAGCTCCTGCGGTTCTGCCAACGGAGCGGATTCGTAGAACTTCGTGAGCTTGCCGCGCCGGAAGAAGGTGAGTAAAGCCGCAGCAGAGCCAGCACGACCAGTACGAGCCTTCTTGGGTAGTCGCCTTATGTGGGCAAACAAGTCCGGGTTCTCTTTGCGAATCTGCTTGATGACGTTCAGGTATTCAAGCTCGCTGCGTTCGTCCTCGTCTTCGCCGGTGATGGTCTTGCGGCTGGTCAGTCGCTTGAACAACTCGTGCGATTCGACGACTTCGGCGTCGGTGAGCAGGCGGGCGTCAGCCCCGAGCAGGGCGATGAAGGCGTGAATCTTGGCTTCGGCAGCCTCGCGCAGCTTGATGTGGTCGTTGGACTGGGTCGTTGGGAAGAAGTTGTAGGTGAATATCTCTTTGTGCTTCGTGTCAACGCGATTGACCCGACCCACGCGCTGCATGAGCCGGGTCGGGTTCCACGGGATGTCATAGTTGATAACGATGTTGGAGCGATGCAGGTTGACGCCCTCTGAGAGGACTTCGGTCGAAACGAGTATCCGGTAGTCGTCTTTGGGACGGCGGGCGCGGGCGTCGAAGTTGTCGAGCACAAGTCGTTTCACGTCCGCGCTCTGGCCGCCGCAGAACGTCAGGACGCGACCGGGCTGCTTCTTTTCGAGTAGACCGGATAGGTAGAAAGCGGTCTCTTTGGATTCGGTGAAGATGATGAGCTTGCCGCCCTGCAGGGTCGTATCAGAGTCAAGCCGTCGCTCGAACTCCAGCCACTTGGGGTCGCGCTTCACGGTCTGCCACAGCTTGTCGATGCGGTCGAGATGCGCGAGGTCGGACTCAAGGTCACGCCGGAAGTCGGGACGGAAAGCCGTGGCCGGATACTCCTCGGCCTTGCCTTCGTCTATCAGCCGCTCGACCGCGTCGAAGTCGTCCTGTTCCAGAAGCTCCATGACTTTGGAGAAGTGCTTCTTGCTGATGACCACACGCCCGGAGTCAAGCGCCTGCAGGTAGTGCTTGCAGGACTTGATGAACCTCTGCAGTGAGAGTCTGAACGCATGGAAGCTGCTCTCAAGGCGTTTGACCATGAGAATCCGCATGATCTTGCGCAGGTTCTCCTCGGACAGCTTATCGATCTGGGTCGCGTCGCTGCCGGTGTAGTACAGCATCGGTGCGTAGCGGGCGTACTTGAGGTCGTGCAGCAGCAGCTTGGCCGTCTCATCGAAGACACGCTCCTCATCGGAGTTGAACTGGTAGTAGACCGGTTCCGGGTCTCTGACTTCGGGGAAACTCAGCCCCTGCACCTCCAAGTCGCCGGGGAAGTACTTGGTGATTTCGCCGCGGGTCCGGCGCACGGTCAGGTAGCGCATGACCTTCTCGCGGATTCCACGCGAGTTCTCTTTCGAGATGCGGACGTACTTGTCGAAGTCCTTCTGCCGGTCGAGCTTGCGCAGACGACGGGCAAGCTGGCCAAAGAACGCCTGCAAGTTCGGTACGTTGGGAATGGTGCTCCTGCGGCCGGGTTGGAACAGCTTGATGAGCGCAAGGATGTCGGACGGGTGGTTGTTGTAGGGTGTGGCGGTCACAAGGATAACCCGCTTGCCACGACATATCTCTGCGAGTTGTTCGTAGGCCACAGTGTCTTCGGAACGGAAGCGGTGGGCCTCGTCGACAATCACGTTGCGGTAGCGGTTTGGGTCCTCGTCGAGGACGCGGTCGAGCTTGCCCAACGACTCGAAGCGTGCGCCGTGGATGCCGAAGTCGGAGAAGACGCTGGGCCAGGAGCCGGGGTTCTCGGGCTGGAGCAAGAGCGGTGGCGCGATCACGAGAGTGCGGCCTTCGAGTTGCTGAGCGAGCATTGCGGCCATGTAGGTCTTGCCTAGACCTACGACATCGGCCAGGAAGACGCCGTTGTACTCGTACAGGATACGCTTGGCGTTGAGCACGGCCTGTTCCTGATACTCTAGCTTAAGAAATTCAGGGGGGAGGTTTTCCTGGAACAGGCCCGCGGGCTGGTTGAGTTCGTCGCTGAAGTACTCGTACAGGAACTTGAGGTAGAGTTCGTATGGCGTAATCGTGTCATTCAGCCATGTCTTGTGCTCGACGGTTTCGATGTAGGTCGGGCCGACGTCTGCCGACTGGTCCCAGAGTTCGTTGAACTTGGCCTGCGCGAACTCGTAGTCGGCGCGGTTCTTGAGCTCGACGTTGAACTCGATGTTGTCTCTTAGCCCGGACTGCGAGAAGTTACTGGAGCCGGTGATGACGCGACCGACATCGCGGTCGCCCTCGGCAAAGGTCATGATGTAGAGCTTCGCGTGGATGTTTGCGTCGGGATAGGCGCGAATCTGCAGCTTGCCGGAACGCAACCACTCGACGAACTTGCGGACGCCGTGTTCGACCAGGTCGTCTTGGGCCGGCGGTTCAAGCTCGGCTGTGACCGCCTCGGCGAATGCGTCGGCCGCTTCCCTGTGCGAGAAACCGAGTTCACGTTGCGCGGGTCGGCACGCTTCGGCAATCAGGTCGGTCGTGTCTCTGCCGGTGCCGATGCCAATCAGAATCCTAATGCGCTCGGTTGTCTCCAGAGAGTCGCAGAGCAGGTGGAAACCGCTGGTGTAGAAGTAGCCGACGAGCGCGTCGAAGAATCGCGTGCCTCGGATGAGCGCCTTGAAACGCTCAAGAAGGTTGACGTCGCCTTCGTTGGTGATGAACGAGAGGTCGGTGTTCACCATGGCGATACGTATCGCGACATCCCAAGCGCGGGCGGGACGTCGGCTGTGGCCCTGCTGTCGTGTGCCACTGAAAATTGACCCCCCTGTGCCATCCAAAACTGACCCCCC
>CAZQZR010000095.1:0-12716 GCA_964597845.1 uncultured bacterium
CTCAACCTCAAGGCCTTTGCCGCGGGACGCGAACTCGGCAAATGCGCCCAGGCCGAGCCCAAATGGACGGCCGGAGGGAGGGACTGCCGACTACCTCCCGGACCGCAGTAGACACCCACCGACCCGCCTGGAGACCAACTACGGCCGGCACCGCTTGCCAGGATGACCCTAAACACCCCGGCGAGTCGAGTATTCGCACAAGCTTTGCGTCCCCGGAATTACGCGGAATTACCTCGGGGTCTTTTATAGCGTCCCCGGAATCACCTCTTCATCTGCCTCGCCGCCAGCATCGTCTTGAGCCGCGTCTACTAGTGGAAGGCTGCCCGCAGGAATGCGGGCAGCCCTTGTCTAGGAAGCCGTTTTGGCCTGTCGGGTGGCGACTACCTCACCAGCAACATCCTCTTCTGCGCTATCTTGCCATTCGACTTCAGAACGTAGAAGTACGTACCCGCAGCCACACTACGTCCGCGCATGTCAGTACCCTTCCACACAACTGAATAGAAACCCGGCTTCTGCTCGGACTGGACTAGCCTCGTGACAGCTCTCCCGGTGACGTCGAAGATGCTGAGTTCAGTGAGCGAATGAACCGGAAGCGCGTATCGGATGGTTGTCGTCCTGCCGAACGGGTTGGGCTTGTTCTGCTCGAGTGCGAACGCCCTGGGCAAGTGACTCAGTTCCTCTACTCCGCTCAGGGACTTGATGCGCGTGCGTGCACGCCCAATCTGCTTCAACTTCCTTGGATTCGGCCCGAGCGTGCCAGACTCCACCACGATCTCGTAGACTATGTGCTGACAGTCCGGGGACCAACACGGATTCTCGCGGTCCGCGGTCGCGCTGTTCAGTGCCACCTCAGGAACCGCGCTGTTTGTGTCTTTGTAGCAGACTTGGCTGAATTCAGCGGAGTCAATTGGCCATTTCGTATACGCGACGTAGCGTCCGTCGGGAGAGAAAACCGGCGTCTCGCAGTTGCAGGTACCGTCAGTGATTCTGGTCTCTTCAGTCCCGTCTACACGCATCTTGTAGATCTGCCAATGACCTGACTCATCCAGCTTCTGATACGTCAGCCACAGCCCGTTTGGAGATACATCCATGCCAGTGTTGTTGGCGTAGTCCGACGTCAGCCACGTCTCCTGCCCGCCCACCAACTTGGAGAGCTGGTACACTTCGTCTTTGAGTCTCGCACACGCGAACTCGGAGCCCGTGATCGGCTGTGGCTCAAGGTACTCGCCGGTTCCCGGCGTCAGACATGTATCTCCGGTGCCATCGGGTCGCACTCTGTGAACATGGTGTGTCTGGACACTCGGGTCCCACTCCTGGTACAGAACCCACGAGTCGTTCTGAGTCACCTGTGGTCCGGCAACGATTCCCTCGGCCAGTTTCACTTGGGGAGTGTCGCTGGATACCTTGTAGATGCCATCATCCTCCGCCAGAACGAGCCAGTTGCCGCTGTTTGCCCACTGCGGGTCCTCGCAGGTGAGAGTATCGGGGACCAGAGTGACGGGTAGACCGCCAAGCGCCGGGATTTGATAGAGGCCGACGCCGTCGCTGGAGGAATCGCACGCCGTGTACGCAATCCAGAGGCCGTTAGGCGAATACTGCGGCGTGGATTTGTCAGTGGGGTCATAGGTGAGCTGTTCTCCAGGTTCCAGACGGGAGGCGGGGTCGTGTACGTTCGTCGACGGCAAAGCCTCTGCCGTACCAACCAGCTCTGACCAATCATCGCTCGCGTCAAGGAAGCCACTGGGCCCCAGCGGCGAGTAGCGCCAGAAGCTGTGGTTCCCGCCGATGCCGACTCCACCGTACACCGAGTGATCGCAGTACGTGAGGCAACCGCCATTCTTGACTTTGGCCGGCGCACGCCGCCTTTTCATCCACTGACCGCTCTGTATGTTGAAGGCGTAGAAGGCTGTATCACTCCCAAAAAAGGTGTATATCTTCCCATGCAGGGAGTCGTACGCCATTGCAGCACCGTAGTATACCGGGACCGGGGTTGGCGCAAGCGTGTGCCAGGAATTCCCCGTAGGGTCGTACCGGTAGAAATCACAGGTCCTCCCGCCGCGCAGCGCATACAGGGATCCCTCAGCACAGACCAGGCGGCCGCCCTTCCCTATCGTGCCGGGCGTCGGTGTGCGCTCCTGCCATTCGCTTTGACGGACGCTGTAGCGGTAGAACTTGCTGCCCGTCCCAGTGCCACCCGTCCCTCTGAGGACGTAGACTGAGTCAGTGCCCAGGCAGGCCATGCCCGCGCCCGCGCCCAGTTCGCCGGGAATGCTCCTTAGCGTGTCCCACAGGTCATTGGAAATGGAATACCGACAGAATGACTGGTGGTTCTTACCCTGGATAGCGTAGATGAAGTCGCCGGTCCCCGGATACGAAAGTGCAGAGCCGGCCATCGGCTTCCATATTGTGGGCTTCCTAGACTTCCAGAGATCCTCAGCGACGAGGTACTTGGCGAACGCGTACCCTTTGGCGGTAGACCCTTTGGCCGGAGCGCAGTAGATGCGGTTTGAGTCCACCGCCGTTATGCACGCGCCCGCCCTCATCCCGCCGCCGTCATAGACAGGAAACCTCTCGATCCAGGTATCCTGCACGACGCTGAACACCAAAGAGGCCGTGTCGTTCGCGCGGCACTCGTCTAGGCTTTGTTGTGCGCACGCGAAGCACGTAGCGGTATGAATGCCGGGCGATCCTGTCCAACTCCCGAACTCGAGCAGGGTGTCGGCGTACGCTTCCAGGCTGAAGTGTTCGAAGCCCACCGAGTTTCCGTCGATGAGCATGCTCACCCCCATTTCCTGAGTCTGCTTGCCGTGGTTCACGACATATGCGCGCGGTATGATTGGCGTGCCCTGCGTGATTGCGCCACATGGGTATGCTATCCCGTTGACCGCAACGTCGTGGTTTCGGATCGGGGTGGCCCAGATCTCGAAGTCGTCCACGCACCAGGCTCTGCCCGGCTGCACCGGGCCTTCGTAAAACCACGCAATCCGAACGTCTCTCTGGTTGTTGGCCCAAGGAATGGAAGTGCTCGGCAAGATCGATGGAGGACCATCGCAGATAGTCACCCAGGGTCCGTTATTCGTGGAAATCAGTAACTTCCTCACTCCCACGGTCGAGTCCAGTGTGGAGAAGCAGGATTGCTGCAGAACGCACGAGTTGCAGCCCGCCAGATTGATGCGCGGCGAGATCAAGCTGTCCGTGGTGAACCCGCTGTTTTCTTGCCACGACAAACAGGCATAACCGGTCGAGTCCGCGAACCACGGCCACGTACCTCCGATGTTCTCGTGCCAGCAGCAAATCCACGAGTGCCGAACCCGCCCGCCGTGGCCGCTGACCGGCTGCCCGTAATCCTGCTTCCACGTGCTGTCGAGCGCCATTGAAGCAATAACCTGATCATTCGTCGCGGGGGTCTGCGGACGCAAGATATTCAGTTTGATAGTCTCCCCGACCGGCGTGTTCTGCCAATACCAAGCGAATGGTCCGCTAAAGAACTCCGTTCCCCAATTGCGACCGTTGTGTTCCCTCCAGCCGAAGTCGTTGCCGTTCGGAGAATTGTCGCGGATTATCCCGGCGTGGCCGTCCGAGCCGTCCCAAGGCACGATCCCCACGATATCCCCCGGCAACAAATTCCACCAGATGAAATTGAGCAGTTGCGCAGGGGGGTCGGAGTCTTGCGTCCGAACAAATCTCAAGCCGTTTAGACCCCATCCACAATGCTCGTGCAACCACGGCATCGCCCGGCCCAGTGTTGGCAGGCCATCGTTATACCTCATGTCACCCTTGTTACACTTCGGGTTGTATCGGCCTTTCCACTTCATGAACAGAGCCAGCTCCGGCGCCGCCTCGGCGATGGCTCGCATGACGAAGTGACCGCATTCACGATTCCTTCTGGCCGGCTCATACTTGCCCCAGTTGTCCTGAAACTTGGACGAGTCTTTGTATTTGTCCGCCCAGTCGAGGAGCTTCTGCTTATGATATGGGAAGTCACCGAAGGATACCGCCGCAAATACGGTAGTCAGCGCGAGCAGAATCTTGACTGTGCGAGTCATCGCTGCTTCCTCGTCTCCGCCGCCAGCTTGGTCACGAACAGCCCACCGGATGTGCCGGCGACCACGTAGCCCCCATCAGTGGTCTGACGCACGCAGTACCCATAGTCGGCAGAGAGCGTGTCGGCCCAAATCTGCGTGCCGTTCGACGATGTGCGCACCAGCGTCACTTTGTCACCTTCGTCACCCGTTCTTGTCGTCCCGCAGATAATGTAGCCGCCGTTGGTCGTCTGCTCGACCCATTGTCCGCGGCTCCATTCGCTCGGCAGGTACGTCCGCATCCACACCATGTCCCGATTCGCATTCGTCTTGAGCAGGTAGATACTCGAGGAGTCCGCCTCCCCGGTCGCAGCGTACCCTCCATCTGATGTCTGAATGACTGAGTTGGCGTTCTCCAAGCTGTTGAAGGTCTTGAGTTGCGGTTGGCCCCCGAGCGAGTCAACCTTCAGCAGCGTCTTGGTCCCGATGATGTACCCGCCGTCCGAGGTCCTGTGCAGAGACAGCTTCTCGTCGTTTTGTCCAAAGCCGTAACGGACATTGTACGCGTGCCTCCATCTGAGGTTTCCGTTGATGCCGGTCCTCCGGAGTACGACTCCACTGTCGCCAGCGTCGTCCGCGACGACCGTGAAGGCAGTGTCGCCGACGCTGACGACAGACGAGGCATTCGCGGAAACATGGTTCGCAAGGCGGGACCACCAGAGCTCGTTTCCGGATGAGTCGGTCCTCACGAGGCACGGGTCCCAGTGGCCCGCCCCTGCATACAAGGCTGCGGACCCGGCCAGGACGTATCCGCCGTCGGAGGTCTGTGCGACCGACGACCCCTTCATCCCGCCGACCCCCTTGAACGTTTTCACCCACTGGCTATCCCCAGAAGCACTCAGCTTGACCAGCAGGGCTGCGTTTTCGGGGGTGCTGTCGGCCGAACCGGTGTAGCCGACTGCGATGTACCCGCCATCGGATGTCTGCTGAACGCAGTAGCCCTTGGCACCGCCCCAACCCGCAAAGGTCTTGGTCCATTGCACCGCCGGCGGGTTACCAGTGGCATGGGCCTGCGCTACGGCTAGCAGCAACGCCGCTGCCAGCCATACAACGGTTCTATTCATCCTGTCCCCCAGGTTTTGTGTTGTTTGGATTCGGTCTGTGTTGGAGTGCGCCCAAAACGGCACAGGGATTCCCCTAGTGTCTGGCATGGTCTGACCTCAATCAGCTACGGCAGTCACGTTGTCCTTCTTGCTACACCGGAGACTACCGCCCACAGCCCATTTGTCAAGAAACACGTTCGTCAAGTTAGCACGCCGAGCCACCGTCGAGGCGGCAGCGTTGCCGCTGCGATCCAGAGCAGCTACTTGCGGCGGAGTTGGCGGTCGAGGCCGTCGAGGGCGAGTTGAGCGAACTTGCGGGCCTGCTCCGGGTCGGGCCGGTCTTTGAGCACATCGGCCAGCACCTTCTCCCGCTCAGGCGACCCGGGTTGAGTGTCGTAGGCATCGCTGGCCAGCACGGTGAGCCACAAGTACCAGGAAACACCCTCTCCGGCCGGGCGGTCTTTCGTCTGAATCACCGCCATCACCGGGCCCAGCCCCTCGCCGATGTTCGCTTGCCGGGCAATCTGCGCCGCTTCAATCGGGTCACGTTCCAGCTTCTTCGGCCTGCGTTTCAGGATGATCCTCGTGTGCGGCAGCAAGGGAGCGAACCCGCCGGTCGTCTCCATTGCCCGGAAGAGCTCGGCCACGCGGTCGCGCACCAGCCGCACCTTCTCCTCGGGCAGGACGTGCTCCACGATGCCATCGCCGATTACACGCGCCATCCGCCTCACACGCAGGCGCTGCTCCTTTCCACGGGTAGAGGTAAGTGCGCCCCACACCTTTCTCGCAAAGCGGTCCACGAACTGCCGCTCCGTAAAGGCGAGCCCGGGACCGACCTCATCGAGCAGGTACTTCACGAGTATGTCCAGCCGCTTGCGCCGGCTCGCTGCCGCTGCCAGGTTCAACACGCGCTTCACGCGCTCTTCCGAAGAAAGCGGCAACTTGCCCAGAGCCCGGCGCGCCACGGTTGTCTTGATGTCGTACTTCAGGGCCTGGTTCCCAATCTTCACCGGCAACGCTTCGGTCACTCTCGTCACTGCTTGCCGTCCTCGCTGCTCGACCGGCCGGGGTTTCGCAGTGTACGCGTCCAGCAGGTCGGCAAGGTCGGCAAAGCTCGCCCGGCAAGACCGCAGATAATCGGCCACCAGCCCAAGCGTCGGATTGGAGTGCTTGGCAGTCTCAAGCCTGGACACCAGAGCTTGGTCCCAGTCTTTACCGGCGAGCCTCGCCAATTCGGCCTGGGTCAGCCCTGCCTTCTCGCGCAGGCTCTTAAGTCTCAGACCCAGCTCTTCCGACATCCGGAACTGGTCGCCTTCGCGGCTCATTCTACGGTCTCCACATATGTAGTATACTACATATTCCGCCGACCGCCAGCGAATGCCCTAACTTCACTATTCTCAATTCTCTATTCACTCTTTCCGGCTTCTGCCCTCCCCTGCTCCCAGGGTAGCTTCCGAGCAAGCTCTTGAGCAGGTTCTGAACCAAGCTTCATAGCAGGCTTTGAGGTGAGCATTTCGCTGAGCTTTCAGACGAGCGATGCCGCGAGCTTTGACCCGAGCTTGTATCGAAGCTTGTCGCGAAGCGATGGCGGAAGCTGTTGAACGAGCTTTGGCCCGAGCTTTCGCCTGCGCCCTGAAACAAGCTCTTGAGGGAGCTTTCTATGGAGCTTTGAAGGAAGCCTTGCGGCGAGCTTCGGAAGCAGCGACTTGCTCCGGAATCTCAGGAGCCTGACGACTTAGATTGGGAGAAAAGAATGGCAACCGTTCGGGGTCCTCAGAGGGCGAGGACAAAGGCCCAAGGCTGACTTCATCATCTTCACTTGAACCTTTGTTCTTGGCGGTCCGTTTCAAACGGCTTCGCGGCTCTCTATTTCGGGATTCTGGCCGCGGAAACGAGCTTGCGCTTCCGGAACCGCGCCGGCTCAATGCCAAGATCCTCGAGTGCCTGAATTGCGGTCTCCAGGTCTTTGCCCAAGTCGGCAGGACGGTGGGCGTCCGAGCCGACCGTAAAGACCCGGACACCGGCATCTTTGGCAAGCTTGAGAATGTGAAGCGCTGGATAGGGTTCGGCATTGCCCCGGCGCAGCGCCGAGGAATTGACCTCGATGCCCGTGCCGGAGTCGGACGGCGACTATCTGAGGATTGGCGGACGCGGATTCAGGAGTCGGGCGGTAACCCGGTGAGGATAGCGGCGAGTTTCGGCTTCAACCTGGGCAGGTCGTACTGAATCGTGGTCCAGATTTCCTCGACGTCCACGCCGAAGTATTCGTGAACCAGCACGTTACGCATGGCGACGATTTCGGGCCATGGCACGTCAGGATGCTGGACACGGAGCTCGTCGCTCAGCTTGCCAGCGGCCTCTCCGATCACCTGTACGTGATGGACGAACCACGTCTGTAGTAACTCGTCTTGTTCGATTGCCGACCGTCCCCTGCCCACATACTTCTCAATCTGCTCGATTGCCTCCAGCATGTCGAGCAACCTCTCGCGATCACTTCTCACAGAGGAACGGCTTCGAGCAGCACCCGCTCGCGAATGCGCGGACGGAGTCCGCGGTCGGTGACGACGTCCACCTTGCAGCCGAGCAGTTCACTGAGGTCGAGCATCAGACCCGCGTGGTCGAGCAGGCCCCGGCCCGGCTCAAGTTCTACCAGGATGTCAACGTCGCTGTCCGGTCCGGCGTCACCGCGCGCGACCGAACCGAAGATACGCACGTTCCGGGCGCCGCGCTTCCGCGCCACGGCCAGAATCTCGGCCCGCCTGGACCGAAGCGTATCGGCGGTCATGCATTGGGTTGCCACAAACCGAGGATAGCGTGTCCCGAATTGTTGTCAAGAAACAGCGTGTGCCCCGAATCCGACATTGAACCACCAAGACACCAAGATCACCAAGCATACAGAGACAGTACCTTCCGGACCCTCCTTGTGGTAGATTCCTGTCTCGGGCCTCAGGCCACGGGCATGAGCTTGCGCTTCCGGAACCGCGCCGGCTCAACACCAAGCACCTTGAGCGCCTGAACCGCAGTCTCCAGGTCTTTGCCCAGGTCGGCAGGACGGTGGGCGTCCGAGCCGACCGTAAAGACCCGGACACCGGCATCCCTGGCCAGCCTAAGGATGTGAAGCGCTGGATAGGGTTCCGCATTGCCCCGGCGCAGCGCCGAGGAATTGACCTCGATGCCCGTGCCGGACTGAGCCACGAAATCGAGAACCGAGGGAAGTAGTGAATCAACTGTCGCACCGAATCGCTGGTCGTAGAGCGGCTCGACGTACTTGCGATAGATGTCGATATGCGCAAGGCAGTCAAAGAGCTGGCTTCCGGCCGCGGCGCGCAGGTGGTGAAGATACCGCTCGGCGACAAACTCCGGGCCTTTGGACATGTACTCGACCTTAAACCGGTCCAACTCCTGACCCGCCGTGATTGCGATATGGTCAAGGCAGTGAACCGCACCCAACACAAAGTCGAATGGACGCTGACGCAGGAAGTCACTGATGACACCCTCCAGCCCGGGTTCATAGCCAACCTCAACGCCGGCCAGCACGGCGACACCGGGGAACTTCGCCTTGGCGGCTTGCAGAGCGGCGAAGTAGGCATCCGGCCAGTCCGAGTCAACCGGTTGCGCGCGACCATTCACATGGACTTCCTCGCGGTCCCGGCGCGCCGGGTCCGGCTCGTAGTGGGTGGTGAAGCAAATCTCATCGAGGCCGAGTTCGACGGCCCGCTCACAATACGCTTCAATCGAGCCTTCGGCATCTTGCGAGAAGTCAGGGTGAACGTGGTAGTCTATCATCGTTTCTCCAGTTCCAGTTGCGCTGCTCCGTCCAGGGTCGCCTGTGGTTTCCATGCACAGCCTGCTTTCAATCCCAGCCGCAGCCATTGCCCGATTCGAACCCCGCAGCCCGCTGACAGGCGCCAGGCCGATACGCCGGTGCTGTAGGACGAGCCGATGCGCTCGGCTCCAGGTTCATGCAGGTACATGGTAACCCCGGAACCGCTGATGACAAGTCGCGCCGCGGCAAGGTCCAGTTCCGCCCGCCCGAGTCCCTGTGTCAATAGAAATGCGGCCATCACCCCGCGCGACTCGCTCTTCTCGGGATAGACGTCTGCCAGAATCAACCGCGTGGTCGTGGCGCGGCCAATGCGCGCGCCCAGTTCGACTCGGGCGGTCCGCTGACGCTCCATCTCGGCCCGATAGCGTACGCCGAGCGCGAGCCCCACGGCTAGCCCGCCCATCTCCTGTCCGAAACGCACGTCCAGCTTCGCCGGCACCGAATCGAGCTCGAAGTCCCGATGCGTATTCCCACTCAAAGACACGCCGGAACCGCCATGATGCCATGCGAGCCGGCCCGACGCATCCAGACGGTCAACGGTTCCAGTCAGACTGGACCACCGGCCGTTGGGCGCGAAGAACCGGGCCTGGCGTCCGCGGAGAGAAACGCGGGCATCGAAATCCGGCCAGTCACCATTCAACTCCACTGCGCCGGCCAGACCCGGTCCGCTTGACCCGGCCATCTCCACGCCGAGGTCGTAGTGCACGAGCTTCAGCTCTGCATTCACGCCGGCCGCGAACAATTCATGCCCGACAAAGGAATTGGCCGAGTCGGCCGGCGCGAACGCGCGGCTGTACCTCGAATATCCCGCGGCAAACCCGACTCCGGCCGTGGTGCCGTGATACCCGGCGCCAAGCCCGCCAGTTGCCTCACGGACCGCGTTGCGGCCGGCCAGCCCCGCCGAGTCATCGTGCACACCGGACCCGACCAGGCGCGCCACGGTCCCGTCTTCGTTCAGCCGCGCGTCTCTGCCCGCGTACGACCCCAGCACGCACACGTTCCATCTGCCGGCGCCGGCCTCCACCGCACCGCCGCGTAGGTATGATCCCTCGACGGCCGAATTGACCAATCGGACGTTCTGCCTCGCCCGGTCGGTACCGTCCAGAAAACTGCTGCGCCAGTACGGCGCGCTGAACACAAGACCCCGGCCGAGACCGGCAGTGAAATCCCCGAGCGTAACCCGGGCCCGGCCCAGGCGCAGTTCCGAGCCTGCGCTCAGAAAGTCAAACGCGCCGGTCTCGCCCCGGTCTTTCTCAGCCAGCGCCACGACCCGGGCTTGTCCGAACTGGAGATTCAGACGGTCAAATGTCCTGAGCCCGGCAGTTCCGGACTGGACTGAATCGGTCCGGGCTCTTGCGACCAGGCTGCCGGTCCACGTTTGCCGCCTGCCGCCGATACGCAGGAACGGCCGCAACGCCTCGAACGTCTCCGCGGTCATACCCGGCACCAGGCGCACCTGCTCGACGCTCTCAAACCTGCCCGCCGAATCCCGCGCCGCGACAATCCGATACGCGAGAAACGGATTGAACCACGGAATCGCCAGCAGCTCCCGGGCCGATGCCCGGTTCAGGTCAATCCGGCGCTCGAGCAGTCGCTCGACCTGCTCCTGCATCGCCACATCGCCTTCGGTGGCCGGCGACTCAGGAAACAGCTCGGAACCGAACTGCCGGTAACCGGAATAGGAGTTCGCCACCAAGACACAAAGACACAAAGTCAGGTGCACTGGAGAACATCCGCGTTTGCCTGGTGCTCTTGGTGTCCCTGTAGTTCAGTCTCGGGTTTGGAGAGTGACATCGAGGCTAGCGCCATGCCGCGCGCAGTCCGAAGACGTGCGAATCCTTGAGAACAGGATGGAACTGGTACGCATACTCGAAGCCCACCGGTCCGACCTCGGCCCCGAGCCCGGCCGCAAACCGCAGCGGGGCGGTGCCGATGCCAAACCGGAGTCCAAGCTGCGGAATCAACCGGAATTCTGCACCGAATGCCGCATCCTCGTCGCTGCGCTCGCGGCTGAAGTCCATGGCCAGCAGCACTTCGTCAACCGGCTGCCAGGCACCGGCCAGCACGACCCGGAGCGGCAGTTCGGTGCCGTCGTGCCAGCGCGGCGCGTTGAGCCGCAGGCCGGCGGCGCCGACCCGAAGGCGACCGGAATGCCAGCATGCCCCGGCATCGACTGCCGGCACGAAGTCGGCGTTGCCCTGCCCGGCCTCAACCACGAGCGCATGCATGCCCAGGCCAACCGCGACGTTGCGCGCCGGCGTTCCGCCGATGACTGTCTGTGCGTCATACTCGTGGTAGCGGTCAAGGCCAAGCACGCTGAGCCCGGCCCCGGCGGCGACCCGCCTCGAGCTCCAGCCGGCGCAGGCCCTGCCCCATTCGAGCCCGGGCAGGCCATATGGCCGGGAATAGACGACACCGGCCTGGACCCGGTCGGCGTCCATGCTGAGCGCTGGGTTGAGAAAAAAGGAATGCTGCCAGTCCGGCACCGCTGCCCCGGCGAGCATTGACGATGACCGTCCGGCGTACCCGGGGAATTCGAACGCCGAAAGCAGCAGAAGAAGGACCACCACGAGGTCCGGGCTAGTGGTCGGGAACCGGAGTCCGGAGTCCGGCCCCTAATCCCCGGCCCCTGACCCCTGATCCCATCCGCCGGCGGCCCAGGTCTACTTCACGTAGTACAGAAAACGACCGCAGTTCGGGCAACTGACGAGGTCGGTCCGGCACCGGGCCGCAAGCTCGGAGGGCAGCTTGACGTAGCACCCGCCGCAGAACTCACGGATGACCTGGACCACGACCCGGCCTCCGTACCGCTTCATGATGCGCTCGTACATGACGAGCAGCTTGGGGTCGACCTTCTTGGTTAGTTTCTCCCGTTCCCGTTCCGCGGTCTTGATGAACTCATCCGAAGCCTTTACCGTCTGGAACCCCACGGCCTGGTAGTCTTCAGTCTCGATGTCACGCAGAATGTGGTCGAACTCCTCGAGCGAGCGCAGAGTCTCCACCTTCGCGTTCATCGAATCTTCTCCTCCAGGCTTCTCACCAGCTCAATCAGCTCGTCGGGCGTCTGCGGGTCGAACAGCCGCTTCTTCTTTGTCAGCTCCTGGCAGACCATCGCCACCCGTCCCAGGGTGATAAGATACTGGTTGCCCGGGTCCTGCGGCGGCGCCATGATGAGGAAAAAGAGGTGCGCGGACTTGTGGTCGATTGAGTCGTATTCAACGCCCTTGGTCGAACGGCCCACCGCCATCTCCAGCTTGTCGATCAGTAGCGAACGACCGTGCGGGATGGCGATCCCTTTGCCGATGCCGGTCGAACCCAGTTCCTCGCGTTTGGTCAGGGTCGCAAGAAGCAGCTCGGAATCGTCGCCCTGCCGGATCATCTGCACCAGCTCGCGCAACGCCTCCAGCTTCTTCTTTGCCTTCAGGTCGAGGTTGATGCGGTCGGGTCGAAGTAATGATGTGAGAGTCAAAAGGCACCTCCTGTTGGCCGCAGCCGTCGGGCGGGCGGCCAGTTAGTCCCAAGAACCTGAATAGGAATCCACCACAAAGGCACAAAGACACAAAGCCGGGTGCATCGGGTAACATCCGCGTCTGACTGGTGCTCCTCGTGTCTTGGTGGTGCTATTTCGGTCTTCGGGTTAGTTCTTGCCATGGGTTTGGGTGAAGGTCTGGCAAGGCGCGTCGCCCCAAAGCCGTTCCAGACCGAAAAACTGGCGGGTCTCACCACAGAAAATATGCACGACAACGTTGAAATAGTCAAGAAGTA
>CAZQZR010000096.1:0-873 GCA_964597845.1 uncultured bacterium
CCTTGCGGCCATAGGCCTTGAGGAAGATGGACAGGTTGTCCTTCGAGGCAACGTGGAGTTCGTCCAGAACGTCGTTGAACATGAAGTGCAGCCTGCGCTCCCACGCCTCGGCCTTGGCGAGCTTCACCGCCTGCCGTACACGTTTCTCGATGTCCTGCGTGGTTCGGACCCGCTGCCTCGCCTTATGCCTCAGGCCAATATCATAGTTCTCAGCCCGGTCCCGCTGAACCGGCAGCAACCCTGCGGTCGCATCAAGCACGGCCTGTTTCGCGCGCTGTTCAAGAACCGGCGGCAAAGAGATGTAGCCGTCGACCACGTCCGCGATGTCGCTCATCCCGGCCCCGCAGGCCGAGAGGAACCCGCCAACCACGTGCAGCCCGAGTCCGGGAAAGTCCCCTCGCTCTATCCGGCACACGTATGACTTGCCGCCCGGCCCGGTCCGGCCCAGCCGGAGCGCGAGTTCGTTCTGAGTCAGCCCGGCCTGCTTGCGCAGTTCCCGTAGCCTGAGACCAAGCCGGCGCACGGCTTCCACCCAATCAGGATTCAGACCATGGGGACTCGGCTTCACTCAATGAGTTTACTGAGAGGGTATCACCTCATCAAGCCCGTTCGCATCCTAACTCCGCCATTCTCAATTCGTTATTCGTCATTCCCGGAACTCCCCTACCCCTTTCCCCCAACTCTTGGGTAGACGCTTCCCCCAACTCTTGGGGGAACTCTTCCCCCAACTCTTGGGTAGACGCTTCCCCCGACTCTTGGGTAGACGCTTCCCCCGACTCTTGGGTAGACTCTTCCCCCAACTCTTGGGTGAACTCTTCCCCCGACTCTTGGGTGGACTCTTCCCCCGACTCTTGGGTAGACGCTTCCCCCAAC
>CAZQZR010000096.1:973-12687 GCA_964597845.1 uncultured bacterium
TCTCGGGTAGACTCTTCCCCCAACTCCTGGGTAGACTCTTCCCCCAACTCCTGGGTGGACTCTTCCCCCGACTCTTGGGTAGACGCTTCCCCCAACTCTCGGGTAGACTCTTCCCCCAACTCCTGGGTAGACTCTTCCCCCAACTCCTGGGCCTACTCTTCCCCCATACCTTGCCCCGGCAACAACGCGGCACCTGACCCGGAACCTCCGCCCAAATCGCCAATCGGAGATCGGCAAGCGCAGACGCGTTGCCCGCGTGCTTGACAATCCTCCGCCGCTGACTTAAGATGCGGTCAATGCAATCTGGACCTTTGGCATTAACGTGGGCAACCGACGCACGGATGGCCCGATTTCCACGGGACCGTGAGGGAGGTACATCGTGATCCAGAAGGTAATACACATTCAGAATGTCGGCAAACTCGTAGACTGCCGCCCCTCCACGACGAACTGGAATGGAGAACTCGCCAAGAGGACTCTCGTGTACGCTGACAATGGGGCTGGCAAGACTACCCTGTCCGCCGTGTTGACCTCCTTGGCCACGAACAACCCTGCTCTCATCGTAGGCAGGCAGACGCTGGGCGGGGTTGCGGGCGCGTCGGCGCAGTTGAGGGTGAACGGCACAACCTGCAGCTTTGCAGGCGGCTCATGGCAAGGCTGCTCGGTGCGAGCGGAGGTATTCGACTCGGGGTTCATCGCAAGGAACGTACATGCCGGCTATCATGTGACACGTGAACACAAGCAAAGCCTGTGCGAGTTCTGTCTCGGTGAAGAGGGTGTTCGTCTTGCCAGGAAGATAGATGACGCAGACGGGAAGATGCGGAAGCTGGACCTCTCCATCAGCCAAGCCAAGCTGGCGATCAAACCGCACGTTCTGGGAGCCACTGACATCGATGCATTCGTGGCTTTAACACTGGATTCTGACATCGAGGCCAAGATCGCTATCCAGCGCTCAGTCTTGTCGCGCGTTGAGAACGCTGAGGCCCTGAACAAACAGGCGATGCTGACCGAGGTGGCAATCCCTGAGGTGGAAAGGGCACAGCTAGACGCGCATCTCTCCGCGGGATTCGAGAACGTGTTGGAGGCCACGGCTGAGCTAGTGCGGAAACATGTCACACAGACACTCGACGTAGACGGAGAAAGCTGGCTAGCCTACGGCGTGGAACACGCGAAAGACAACCGGTGCCCATTCTGCGGGCAGGATACCTCCGCTAGCGACCTTGTACAAGCGTACAAAGGCTATTTCGGTGAAGCGTACAAGCTGTTCAGGGACAAACTGGAGACCGCGGCCACGGCGATGGAAAGTGCAGTATCCACGGAGCGACGGGCGTCTGTGGTCGAGGTGCTCCTGACGAACCTGCGCCACTGGGATTTCTGGAAACAGCACGTCTCCACAACTCCGCCCGAGATTGAGCGTGACACGTTAGAGAGCACCTGGTCCCGCTACGCGTCCGCTCTTGCCGAGGCGCTGACGAGGAAGTCCAGAGCCCCGTTGGTCGCCGGTGTCCTACGGGTTCCGGAACAGTCAGCGTTGGCCGACTTTGAGAAACTGCGGTCGCAACTCCAAAGCTACAACGACGCGGTGAAGCGTGCGAACGCCGCCATAAACCAGCTACAGAAGGACGCTCGTACCGGCGACCCGGATAAGGAACGAGCTTCGCTGCAGGGCCTGCAGAATCGGGAGCGCAGACACTCGTCCGGCGTAGCGGACCTCTGCAAGGACTACGCAGAACTCGTGGTGACGAAGGAGAAGCTGGCCACAACGAAGCAGGGCCTCATGCAGGACTTGACTCACTACACGGATTCCTTCTCGGACGCATTCGAGGAAAAGGTCAACGAGTATCTTTCCAGGCTCTGCGCGGACTTCTCGATTGCCCGATCCTCGAAGAAGCTCGTGAACTACATCGGTCGCAAGCCTAACCTGGACTATTGCCTGAAGATAAGGAACGTAACGGTGCCACTCGGCACTAGAGACTCACCGGATGACACCCCATCATTCAAGAACACGGTCAGCGAAGGCGATAAGGGAACGCTGGCTTTCGCACTGTTTCTCGCAAAGGTAAACGCGCTACCCGACCTCGCTGACGTTGTTCTGGTGTTCGATGACCCAATCAACAGCTTCGACGCCGACAGGAAGACCGCCACCGTAAGTGAGTTACGCAGACTGGCCGGGCGCGCCGACCAAACCATCATCCTGACACATGACAAGCGCTTCGCCCGCCACGTCTGGGAGAGCATCCCGGAAGTTCTGCCGCTTCATCTGCCACGCGATGGCGCCGGCCGGGTCATTGCCAAGTGGGACATCGAGACAGAAACCGCTGACCTGTATGACCAGGACTATCGAGCGGTCGCCGACTTTGCGACCACGGAAACGGGAGACAAGCTCGCGACGGTCAGGCGACTACGTCAGCTTCTCGAAGGGAATCTCAGAGCACGATATGTGATGGAATTCCCTCCGAGGGATTGGCTTGGAGGCATGATCGAGCGCATCAAGAACGCCCGAGAATCGTCTCGGCTAGTGGCGATGAGGCAGGGCAACAGACTCCACGAGCTTGAAGACATCAATGAATTCTGCAAGCGTTTCTACCACGACGACTGGAGTCAAACGGTCGGCACGCCCACTGACAATGAACTCACGTCCTTTGCTGAAAGGACCCTCGCGTTCTGCGGCAGCTAGCGTGATGCGCAGAACTGCCCGCCCCAGGTCGGGCGAACGTAGAGAGGAGACAGCTTGACTATCCTAATGGTGATTCTCGTGGCGCTGGTACTGTTCCTGTGCGCTGTGCAGATACTCGCGATGCTCCGTGGCACAGCCCGCGACAAGGCCATCGCAGACATGCAGTCGCAGGTCACGGCCTTCTCGGCAAAGACCGAGAGCCAATTGCAGTCCATCTCCGGGCAGTCTGAGAGAACGGAACGAACCCTCAGAGAGGAGGTGGCCAGACTCCGCGAGGAGAGTGCGCTGCACCTGACGCGCCTATCCGATACCAATGACAAGAAGCTCGCTGAGATCCGAGCCGAACTGGAGGCCAAACTCAAGGCCATGCTGGACGGCGAACGCGCCGGCCGCGAGGAAGAAGCGGCTACACTGAAACGACTTCAGGATGCGGTGTCATCACGAATCTCTGAGCTATCTACCACCCAAAAAGCGCAGTTGGACTCTTTCGCCAAGCAGATAGCAGCGCTGTCCGACGGTAATGAGCGACGCCTCATCGAGATGCGGCTGACCATTGAGGCAAGGTTGAAAGAACTACAAGCCGGCGTCGACAGCCGGCTTGAGACAATGCGCGCTACCGTAGACGAGAAGCTGCAGACAACACTTGAGCGAAGGCTGGGCGAGTCGTTCAAGCTAGTCAGCGACCGACTCGAGTCCGTTCAACGCGGCTTGGGCGAAATGCAGGTTCTCGCGTCAAACGTGGGCGACCTGAAGAAGGTTCTCGCCAACGTGTCCACGCGTGGCGGCTGGGGCGAAGTCAAGCTCGCAAGTCTGCTTGAACAGATCCTGGCTCCTGAGCAGTACGGAGCTGATGTCCAGACCAAGGCGGGCTCCAGCGGGAAAGTCGAGTTCGCAATAAAGCTCCCGGGCAAAGACGAATACCGTGAGACTACGGTTTGGCTGCCCATAGACGCGAAATTCCCACTCGACGTGTACCAACGTGCAGCGGCGGCGATTGACTCAGGCGACACTTCCGCTATGGAGACGACCTGTGCTGAGCTGGAGGCTAACATAGTGGCCTCGGCCAAGTCCATACGAGACAAGTACCTGGACCCGCCGGGGACCACTGACTTCGCCATCATGTTCCTTCCAGTGGAAGGACTCTATGCCGAGGTGCTACGGAGACCTGGATTGGCGGAGGTGTTGCAGCGTAAGTACCACGTGATCGTGGCCGGCCCAACGACACTGGCAGCCATCCTGAATAGCCTCCAGATGGGCTTCCGCACGCTCGCGATCACCAAGCGGTCTAGTGAGGTCTGGCAACTGCTCGGCGCGATCAAGACAGAGTTCGGATACTTCGGCGATGTGCTGTCCAAGGTTCAGAAGAAACTCCAAGAAGCCAGCAATACCATCGAGGGCGCGGAAACCCGCACGCGGGTCATCCAGAGGAAACTCCGCAGCGTGCAGGAACTGCCAGCCAGCGAGGCGGCTGCACTCTTGCCCGGCGAAGGGGCGGCCGAAGGTGAATCGGAGCCCGAGGAACCGCCGACGACTTAGGGCACTGGGCCATGCGGACTTGGCGCAGGGCGAGTAACGTAGATGCGACATGGACCACTGCGGGGCCGACGAACTCTCGGCACCCGTGGTGGTTCTTACTTCATCGCTTCGGCTTTGCCGAAGCTGCGGGAGAGGAAGAACTCGTCGAGCGGTATCGAGGCCCGGCCGGCGGTCATCTGTTCGGCCATCAGCTTGCCCAGCGCCGGCGCGAACATGAAGCCGTGGCCGCTCATGCCGGTTGAGACATAGAGCCCGCGCACCGGCGTTTCGCCGCAAAGCGGATTCCCGTCCGGGCTCATTTCGTATGAACCCGCCCACTGGCGGAGCACTTTGACGCCCGCGAGCTTCGGCACCAGCCGCACCATCCGGCGCGGCATCTCGGTGATGAACTCATCGGTGGCGTCGACGTTGTGCCCGGGCACAAGCGGCACCGGCGTGTAGCAGCCGATGAAGTGGCCGGTACCCGAATGCTGGACGAAATAGCAGCCGTCCGAACGGTAGTCAACGAGCATCGGGTCGAACACGCGCTCGACCGCTTCGGTAACAAGCGACTCATGCCGGTCGGCGGTGACCGGGACCTTGACCCCGGCCATGGTCCCGACCTCATCAGCCCAGGACCCGGCAGCGTTCAGCAGCATGTCACAGGCATACTCGTCGCCCTTGGCATCGGTCACTGAAATCACCCGGTCGCCCTTCTTGTTGACCTGCTTCACCTCGCATCCGACGACGAGCCCGCCGCCCAGCCGCTTGATGCCTTCGAGATACCCGTAGGTCACTTTGAACGGGTTGGCCTGTCCGTCGGTCGGGCAGTATGCGCCGCCGATAAGCCCGGTCGGGTCGAGCCCGGGCGCAATCTTCTCGCACTCGTCCGGCGCTATGTAACTGACGTCGAGTCCATACGTCTTCTGGATGGCAATCGCGTCAAGGAACGCCTGCTTCCGCTTCTCGTCGAACGCGAGGAACAGGTACCCGCCCTGAAACCACTCAACGTCTTCCCCAAGCTCGTCCGCAAGCCCGCGGAACATCCGCACGCTCTCCATCATCACCCTGATTGTCAGGTCGTGGGAAAACTGGGCCCGGATTCCGCCGATGCAGCGACCTGTGGACCCGGCGCAGGGGAAGTCGCGCTCCAGCACCAACACCTTCAGCCCCTTTTTCGCGAGATAGTACCCGGTCGCGGCGCCGATGACGCCCGCGCCGATGACGACGACGTCGGCAGAACGCTTCACAGGAAAGTGGTCCAGTGGTCTAGTGGTACAGTGGTCAAGTGCAGGCCTCGTCAGACTTGTCGGACGTGTCTGACCGGTCCGACCCGAACGAACCCAGCAGCCCCAAGGCGAGTGGCTTGAGTGGCGGCCTTGGTCTCGGCATCTTCTGCTCTGATGCGGGAATCCCGGTCTCTTCCTGTATCAGCCGGGCGATGAGCTTCAGGCAGCCCCGACCCTGACAATGTCCCATGCCGGTGCGCAGGACCCGCTTCACTGCTTCGAGCGAATGGTAGCCCATCCGGATGACCCGCCGCACCTCGGCTTCGCTGACTTCCTCGCAGCGGCAGACGGTGACGGAGGAGAGTGACCCAGGGGTCAAGTGGTCTAGTGGTCTAGTGACGGACTGCTTTCGCTTCGCTCCGGTCCGAACTTGGCGCGCTTGGCGTCCTTGGCGGTTCTTCCGTCCGGAGTTCGTCATTCGATAACCCTTCGTATCTGCTCCGTGGCGAAGTCGCTGACCATCGAGCCGAAACCGGTCTTGGGCGCGGGCAGGACCACGTAGTCGCAGTCCTTCAGTTTCGCGACCTGCTTCGCATACCCGACCGCGTCGAGGAACCCGCCGAGCGTATCAACGATGCCGATGCGCTTCGCGTCAAGTCCGGACCATATCCGACCCTGGCCGATTGAATCGACGTGCTCGAAGGAGAGCTTCCTGCCGGTCGCGACCTTCTGCACAAACTGGCGATAGAAGTAGTCCACCTGCGCCTGCATCGCCGAATCTTCCTCGGGTGTCATCGCCCGCATGTCCGACATCGCATCAGCGTGCTCCCCGCGTTTCACGACCTGTCGCCTCGCCCCGAGCTTGTTGTACAACCCTTCGGTTACCAGCTTGAAGTTGAACACCCCGATTGAGCCGGTGAGCGTAGTCGGCAGGGCGAAGACCCGGGTCGCGTTACAGGCGATGTAGTAGCCGCCCGACGCCGCGACCCCGGCCATCGATACGATGACCGGCTTCTTCTGCCGGCAAAGCTCCAGCTCCCGCCATATCATGTCCGACGCGAACCCGTCCCCGCCCGGTGAATCAATCCGCAGCACCACCGCTTTGACCCGCTTGTCGTTCCGCGCCTGGCGGATGGCCTGCACCATCGTCTGGGCACCCATCGTCATCGTGCCGGTCAGGAAATCGGTCCGCGACGCGCCGGCGGCGATGTCGCCGGTGGCGTAGATAATCGCGATTGCGGGCTTTGGGGTCCAGTCCTCGCTCTCGACAACGTCATCAAGATACGCCTTCTCGCTCACCTTGCTCAGACCCTTGAGTTCCTTCCGGAGCAGGCTGTCGAGCTGGTCATGGTAGCAGACCGTATCCACGAGCCCGTTGTGCTTCGCCTGTTCGGTATTGAAGAACCCGATGTTGACGAGCACTTCCATGCTCTCGCGGCTGACGTGCCGGCCCGCCGCGGCCGCGTCCAGGAACTCGCCGTATGGCGCGTCGAGATACGCCTCCAATTGCTCCCGGTTCGCCGGGGTCAGCGAATCCTCGGTGAACGTTTCGATCGCCGTCTTGTACTTCCCGTGACGAGTGCCGTCGAACTCTATCCCCAGCTTCTCGAGCGTGCCCTTGAGGAATATCGTCCCCATGCTCATGCCCGGTATCGCGACGTCGCCGAGCGGATGGGTCCAGATGCGGTCCGCAACCGAGGCGACATAGAAGCTTCCCATGCCGAGGCCCGGCGCGTACACGATAACCTTCTTGCCCTGTGCCCGGAACCCGGCAAGCGCCTTGCGCAGTTCCTGGTACTGCGCGAAACTCGCGCTCATGCCGTCAATCCGGAGCACCAGCGCCCTGACGCTCTTGTCTTTGCCGGCGCGGGCAATCAGGTCGAGCAGTTGCCACGATGTACGCGCGCTACCCGAACTGAGACTGAAGCCCGGCTTCCGGTCGACGATCCGCTCGTTCAGGGATATCTCTACGTACCGCTTCCCAGCCGGAACCATCGTTCGCCTTCCCGTGCTCGCAACGCGCAGGTAACCGCCGATCTCGCGCGGGTCATAGATACCGACGGCGCCGACACCGCCCTTGCCCAGCCCGAGCGAAATCCCGGCCACGAACCGGACGTCGTCCAACTGCGCGTTGGAGAACGCCTTCAGGCCCAGCTTCAGCCCGTCCACGGGCTCGACCTCGAACCCGGCCATCGGCCGCAGCGGGGTTATCAGGTATGTCTCGCCGAACAGGGTCAGCCGGTTGCCGATTGGCCGCACCGCCGCCCCGACCGCAACCCGTCCCCAGTCGTGGTTCAGGTCATTCCACGTCGCGCCGAGCGAGACCTGGTTCAGCGGCCGCACCATCGCCGACAAATCCCAACGGCTGAGCGAGTCATGCCGGAACCGGATTCCGGAATAGACGCCTTTGTCGCCCATACCGAGCGCCACGCCGTAGTGCGACGGCTCCGGCTCCCAGTAGGCGGCGAGAGGCCCGGCCTTGGCAAGGAACGTCGTGTTGGAGAAGAACTCGGACCAAAGCACGGGCTGGAAGTTGTACATGGCATAGAACTCCGAGCCCGGCCGCACCGCGAGCCCGGCCGGATTCCCGAACACGGCCAGCGCGTCGTCAGTCCCGGCGAGCGATAACGGCATCTGCGGCGTCACCGCCAGCGCCAGAAGAATGGTCAATCCTGCAATCACCTTGCCCCCTTTACATTGACTCGGATACTCCGCACAGTGTTCCAGTATCGCTTCGGAACTGCCACGGTCACCACCGCGCACCGGTTCAAGGCCTTGGTATCAAGCACCTTCACGACCCTGCCCCTGCACACCGGCCGCCCGGCCCGATCCAGGCACGGAACCGATTCGCCGACCCTTGGCCGCGGCAGCAACTCGTACGGGAGGGTCACGGTCGCTTCAGTCTTGGAGAAGTCTTTGTGAATCACGAATATCGCGAGCCCCGGGCACTTGGATATACACAGCGTGCAGCCGTTACACTTCGAGAAGTCAACCTGTGGTGTGTCGGTCAGTTCGCCTTCAATGGTAATCGCCTTGCGCGGACAGGCATACGCACACGGGTTGCACGGGATATTCTCGATGCACTCCACCATCACCACCGGACCGGCCGCCAGCCGTTCCCTTGACGGGACTGCTCCCCTCGCGGCGAGGTACGCAGGCGACAGAACGCCCGAACGCTGGTGCGGCGCCGGGCGGGGTTTTGCCCCGACTGGGGACTGTACCCGGAGTCTGCTTGGCTTTGTGCGCTTTGGCATGGAGGCCGATTATAGACGCGCCGCTCCTGTAGTCAAGCGGCCTCAGTTTCCCCAGAACCGATATTGAGCCACGAAAGCACGAAGGACACGAAGCAGATGGGTGCGGCACTACTCTGGTCCGTTTCATCCTATTTCGTGTCTTCGTGGCCATCAATGTCGGAATCCGGGAGTTTGCGCAGGAGCCTGAATGGGAATCTACCACCAAGACACAAAGACACCAAAGCGGGCGCGGACGAATGCAGAAGTCAGATACCAGAAGTCAGAATGCAGAAGTCCGGAATCCGAACCCTTGGCGGTCTTGGCGTCCTTGGCGGTTCCATTTCGGGTTTCGGAAGTCCGCCCGAAATGCAAGCGGCAGGCCGTTTTCGGGCCTGCCGCCACAATCGGAACTCGCCCTAGTCTTTCTTGGTGTACAGCAGGGTGAGTGAGGTCTTACCCGAGTCCTTATCCTTGGCCACGGTCACGGTTGCCGTCTGTTTCTCGTCCTCAGTACCATAGACGAGGATAGTCGCATCACCGCTCTCCATGGTCGACGCGTTCTTCCACCCGGACAGCGCCTGCTTGTAGAAGTTGACGACTGACGAGACCGGGTCCGCGGTTTCAAACGTGTACACGGTACCGGTCGTGCCCTCTCTGCTCATCGCCCAGCGGGCCTTGGCGATCGCGCCCGGATAGCGCAGGAACGCGGGCAGGGCGGACAGGTCGACGTTGCCGCCCACGTCGATTTTCGCCTTGCCGCCGGTCGACTTCTCGACCGCGCTCTCCACCGCCTTCTGCGCGATCTTGTCGCCGCACTTCATGCAGTTGACGTTGACCAACACCACGAAACCGAGCGCCAGACACAGCGCAATCAGACTGACTCTGGACACTGACTACCTCCTTATTGGTTACGAACCGAATTCGGCTTTGGAGACAGTCCCCATGCGGGGCAGTCCCCTCCGGTCTACTCTGACTTCTTCGCCGAGAACTCGCCGGAGCCTTCGGTCGGCACGACTTCCAGCGTAAAGCTGCCCCCGCCGACCAACTCAAACTCGTCGCTATCCGACAAGTCCTGCTCTTCGACGACCTTGCCCGCCTTGCCGAACAACTCGACCAGGAACGTCGCTTCTCTGGGCCACGTGAACTTCCACGTCTCCTCGTCCTCGTCGGCGACGTAGGTCAGCCGCGCGTGGCGCGTTTCGTCTACCGAACTCCCGAAGCCCAGCAGCACCGGGCTGCCGGCCGCATCCCGGCACGTCCATTGTCCGTCGCCGGAGTCCCGGGTAATCGTAACGGCATACTCGGCCGGAACCCGCAGGTCAACCGTGGCGGACATGTTCAAGGTCGCAGTCACGGCCGCGCCGGTGTCCGGCTTCGCGACCACGGTAATGCCCGAGTGCGCGGGCAGACCGAACCAGAGTTTGGCCATCTCCGGACCGGTACGGACTCTGAGCGAGCCCTTGTCCCAGGCCTCGCTCATGTTGCCCTGTACGAAGAATCCGGCGGCCATCGTCACGCCGGCGCAAACCAACACGGTCAATATCATTTGCTTCACAGGTTCTCCTTTTCTGCCTCATCGTCTTCGAAACTGGGCAGCAGGTTCTCGAACTGCATCATCGACCAGGCCGACAGGAACGCCGGACACTCCAAGGCGACCGCCCCGGCCGGCAACTCCGGAGCGGGCAGGTCCCGGTACGACAACGGTGGAATTTCAATCGGCGGCAGCACCAGGCCTTCGATACGCGCCCCGAACGCGAAACCGATGACCCGGCGCATCCGGTCCGAGACGATGAAGTTCCGCCAGAACCCGCGATGCTCGCCGCGCAGGTCATACACCGTCGTTACTACTATGAACCCGCGCGGCCTGCCCCGGTAGTCGTACAACACGCCCTCGCGCAGACGGTATACGGCCTTGCCCCACTTATTGTACAGAACCTGTTCTTTCGGGGGCTCCCGGTGCGTCCGCGGAGCGTCGTCTTTCAGGTAGTCGGAGAGATCAAAATTCAAGGGGTATCAGTATGGCCTGAAACTCAGGCTTGTCAACTTGAACGAGGGCGCGAAGGACGTTCCCGCCTCAAACCGTCCCCGGGGCCCGGCTCCGCAGACAGCCGTTTTGCGGGTACGGTCTCCGCAATCACGCACGCGCACGGTCCCTTATTCAGGTCCGCACCGCAGACCGGACAGAGGCCGAGGCAATCGGGCCGGCACCGGGGCGCGATCGGCACTGCCAGGTGAATTGCATCGTGCACCATCGGCAGCAGGTCCAGCCAGTTCCCATGCAGCCCGCCCCCGTCCTCGCATTCGCCCTTTCGTCCCGGCTCCTCGAGCTCCTCATCGCAGCTCAGGAACTCGGCGGCCAGCGGCTCATTGAAATCGCACTCGTACTCGCAGGCACATATCGCGCACTCGAGCCTCGCCCGATACGACACCGAACCGGTCACCAGCAACCGCAGGCCGCTGCGGGTTATCGCCAGCGCCACGTTGACCGGGCCGACGAAGAACTCGAACGACGGGTTCTCGGCCACTTCGCGTGTCCGCAGCTCAATGTCCTGCGGCTGCAGCTTGAAGTTCAACTTGTTCTGGCCCTGCTTGAGCGAGGCCAGCGGGATGTCCAGCGGGTTCTTCACAGCTCATCCACCAGGCGCCGGACAATCGCATCCGGCTTCACGTTTTCGGCCTCGGCCGCGAAGTTCGTGACGATGCGGTGCCGCAGCACGGGCCTCGCGACCGCCTTTACGTCGTCAATCGCCGGCGTGTACCGGCCATCAAGCATCGCCCGGGTCTTGGCCCCGAGAATCAGGTACTGGGAAGCGCGCGGCCCCGCGCCCCAGCTCACCCAGTCCTGGATGAACTTCGGACTGCCCTCGGCGGTCGGCCGGGTCGCGCCGGCCAGCCGGACCGCGTACGCGATGACCTCGTCCGCCACCGGCACCCGGCGCACCAGCCCCTGCAACTCCGCGATCTCCGCCGCGGTGAGCACCCGGGACAACTCCGGCGTGTACGCCGAAGTCGTGCTCTTGACAATCTCCATCTCCTCGGCCGGGCTCGGGTAGTCCACGAACA